>CADCUJ010000078.1 GCA_902805855.1 uncultured Nocardioidaceae bacterium | reverse complement strand
GGGGCCTTCGTTGCCGGGGCCTTCTTCGCCGGGGCCTTCGCCGCGGCCTTCTTCGCCGGCCGCCGGCCCGCTGCCTTCTTGCCCGGCTGCCGGCTCGCAGACTGCCGAGCGGGTGCGGGCACGGGGGACGTGGCCTGCTCCACGGTGTGCGCCGGCTCGTTGACCTCGGGCACCGGTCGCAACGGGGTCGGTGGGGTCAGTCGGCTCTCCGGTGCCCGCCGGCTCGACGTCTGCGGGGCCACCGCCCCGGTCGGGGATCCAGTAGCCGGATCAGTGCGCGGGCGGGTGAGCGGGTCCGCCGGCACCGAGCGGCGACCGGTGGCCCGGTTCCGCACCGCGCTGACGGTCTCCGTGGCCACCGCGGCCGCCGTCCTGCCGACGCGTTCGGTAACCATCCTGCCGAGGGCGGCGGTCCCCTTGGCCTGTCCCACTACCTTGCTCGTGGTGTCGACCGGGTGCCGCAGGGAACTGATGGCGGCGCCGGCAGCCTTGCCGAGCGGGTTCTTCGATGCCACACCAGTGCCTTTCGTCGGGGCGGACCACGTTCCCGCCTTTACCGTATCGAAACGCCGACGCGCTCCGTGCAGATAGGAACGGCGGTGCGGAGTCGCTAACGTGCTCGGCATGACGGCGGAGTCGACGACACCCGCCAGCGTGCAGCACGGCCAGCCGCTGGTGGTCCTCGACCACGTCGACAAGTGGTTCGGTGACCTGCACGTGCTGCAGGACATCAACGTGTCGGTCGACGCGGGCGAGGTTGTCGTGGTGATCGGGCCCTCCGGGTCCGGCAAGTCCACGCTGTGCCGCGCCATCAACCGGCTGGAGACCATCCAGCAGGGCGAGATCAGGCTCGACGGCCAGCCGTTGCCGCAGGAGGGCAAGGCGCTGGCCGCCCTGCGCGCCGAGGTCGGCATGGTCTTCCAGTCGTTCAACCTGTTCGCGCACAAGACGATCCTGCAGAACGTCGCCCTGGGTCCGATCAAGGTGCGCGGGAAGGGCAAGGCGGAAGCAGAGGAGCAGGCGAGGACGCTGCTCGACCGGGTCGGTGTCGCTCAGCAGGCCAACAAGTACCCCGCCCAGCTCTCGGGTGGCCAGCAACAGCGGGTCGCCATCGCGCGAGCACTGGCGATGCAGCCGAAGGTGATGCTGTTCGACGAGCCGACTTCGGCACTCGATCCGGAGATGATCAAGGAGGTCCTCGACGTGATGGTCGATCTCGCCAAGGGCGGGATGACGATGATCGTGGTCACCCACGAGATGGGCTTTGCCCGCACTGCGGCCAACCGGGTGCTGTTCATGGACGAGGGCAGGGTCGTGGAGGAGAACACTCCGGAGGAGTTCTTCACCAACCCGCAGTCCGCCCGCGCCCAGGACTTCCTCGGGAAGATCTTGAAGCACTGAGTCGACACACACGACAGGGTCGAGACACCGGCCCGGGACAAGAGGAGAAAAGCCGATGCGGTTCACGAGAACGAAGGCGGTCGTCGCTGCGGCAGGGCTGGCGCTCGCGCTGGCTGGATGCGGCGAGGACGGCGGGGGCAGCTCCGAGTACGAGGTGGTGGAGAACCCCGAGTTCGAGGCCGGTACCTCGCTGGCGAAGTTCGCCGAGGAAGGGTCGATCACGATCGGCGTCAAGACCGACCAGCCGGGGATCGGCTTCCTCGAGCCTGGTGCCGAGGACCCAACTGGATTCGACATCGAGATGGGCAAAATCATCGCCGGCCAGATGGGCATCTCCGCGGATAACATCACGTGGAAGGAGACGGTGTCGGACAACCGGGAGCCCTTCCTGCAGAAGGGCACCGTTGACCTCGTGCTCGCGTCGTACTCGATCGACGACGAGGAGAGGCGGAACATCGTCGGCCAGGCCGGTCCCTACTACGTCACCGGTCAGCAGCTCCTGGTCGCAGCCAACGACGACAGCATCGGCGGGCCGGAGGACCTCGACGGGAAGAAGGTCTGCTCGGTCACCGGTTCGACGTCGATCGAGACCGTCGAGAAGGAGTACGGCGCCAAGCCCATCCCCTTCGACACCTACTCCGCTTGCGTGAATCAGCTCCAGAACGGCTCGGTCGACGCGGTCACCACCGACGGCGCAATCCTGCTCGGCTACGTGGCCCAGGACCCCGAGAACCTGAAGGTGGTCGGCCCGGAGTTCAGCGAAGAGCGTTACGGCATCGGCTTCGAGAAGGGCGACACCGCGATGTGTGACTTCCTGAAGAAGGAGATCGAGGAGTCCTACGACAACGGCACCTGGGAACAAGCCTTCAAGTCCACACTGGGCGAGTCGGGCGTAGAGACCCCTGAGCCGCCGGCCGTGGACGACATCTGCTTCACCGACTGAGCAAGCTGCGCCGGGGTGGGACTGAACCCGTGTCACACCCCGGCGCACTGACAGTCGCCCCGGAAGGAGCCGAAGGTGTACTTGTCCGAGCTGGGTTCCCGGCTGCTCGACGGCTTCCTAGTCACCCTGCAGCTGTTGGGCTGGTCCGCTCTGTTCGCGACCCTGATCGGGACTGCACTGGGCGCTTTCAGGGTGTCACCGATACGGCCGCTTCGCGCACTGGGGACCTCGTACGTCAATGTGTTTCGCAACACCCCACTCGTCGTCCTTTTCATCATCGCGGTGTTCGGCCTTCCCGTGCTCGGGATCTTCCGTGGCAACTTCTTCTGGTTGGCCGTGGTCGCGTTGTCGACCTACACCGCAGCCTTCGTCTGCGAGGTGGTCCGCTCCGGAGTGAATACCGTTGACATCGGCCAGGCAGAGGCCGCGCGGTCGATCGGGATGGGTTTCAGTTCCTCGTTGCGGCAGGTGATCATGCCGCAGGCCTTTCGGGCAGTGATCCCACCGCTCGCCAGCGTCTACATTGCGTTGGCGAAGAACACGTCGGTGGCCGCGGCATTCGGCATCACCGAAGCGACCTTTCAGCTGAGTGGCCTCCAACGCGACTTTGCCAGCCGGCTGCTTTTCAACTTCGCCGGCATTGCACTGGGCTACATCCTGATCGTGGCAGTCATCTCGCTGACGGCCAGCCGGTTCGAGCGGCGCGTGGCGGTTTCGCGATGAGCTCGGTGCTGTTCGACCTGCCCGGGCCACGAGCGCGGCTGCGACACCGGATCGCGACGGTCGTAGCCGTCATCGTGCTTGCCGCAGTCGCAGCGTGGGTGGTCAAGGTGCTCTGGGAAAAGGAGCAGATCACGCCCGAGAAGTGGCAGCCGTTCACCGAGCCCCAGATCATCCTCCTGCTGCTCGAAGGCATGGCTATCACACTCGCTACCGCGGCCGTGGCCATCGTCCTGGCTCTGTTGTTCGGCGCGGTTTTCGCTGCCGGTCGGCTCTCGAACCATGCGTTCTTGCGGTGGCCGTCGACCATGGTGGTGGAGTTCTTCCGAGCCGTTCCCTTGCTCCTTCTCATCTTCTTCGTGTTCTTCCAGTTCGGGTCGACCCTGGAAACGTTCGGCGCCCTCGTCGTAGGCCTCGTGCTCTACAACGGCTCCGTCCTTGCCGAGATCTTTCGGGCCGGCATCCTCGCGGTCCCCGGCGGGCAGAGCGAGGCAGCGTACGCCGTCGGCCTGCGCAAGTCCCAGGTCATGCGACTCGTGCTTGCTCCGCAAGCGTTGCGCTCGATGCTGCCGGCGATCATCAGCCAGTCGGTCGTCGCGCTCAAGGACACCGCCCTGGGATTCATCATCGGTGCTCCCGGAGTGGTTCGTGACGCGAAGGCGATCTACATATCCCCGCTCTACAACAACGTGCTCGTCACCGGAATCGTGTTGGCCGCTATGTTCATCGCCGTCAACTACGCCCTCTCGAAGCTGGCGGTCTACCTGGAGTCACGGATGCGGCGCGAGGGCAAAGCCGTGGTGACGGCCTCTGCCGGCGCTGCGGACTAGGCCGCGGGCCGGTCACCTGACCGCCTCAGCGGGCGACCTCGGTGGCGCGTGACTCCCGGATGACGGTCACCTTGATCTGACCGGGGTAGGTCAGCTCCTCCTCGAACTGCTTGGCGATGTCGCGGGCCAGCACCTGGGCGGCGATGTCGTCTACCACGTCGGGCAGCACCATCACCCGCACGTCGCGACCGGCCTGCATCGCATACACCTTCTCCACACCGGGATTGGCCATGGCGACCTCCTCGAGCCGGTGCAACCGCTCGACGTACGCCTCCAACGACTCGCGGCGGGCACCCGGCCGGCCACCGCTGATCGCGTCCGCCGCCTGGGTGATCACCGCCTCGACGGTGCGCGGCTCCACCTCGTTGTGGTGGGCCTCGATGGCGTGCGCGACGTCCTCGGACTCGCCGTACCTGCGCGCTAGCTCGGCTCCCACCGTCGCGTGCGAGCCCTCCGCCTCGTGGGTCAGCGCCTTGCCGATGTCGTGCAGGAACGCGCCGCGCACGACCACCTCCCGGTTGGGCAGGCCCAGCTCGTCGGCCAGCAGACCAGCCGCGTGCCCGGACTCGACCAGGTGCTTGAGGACGTTCTGCCCGTAGGACGTCCGGTAGCGCAGCCTGCCCAAGGTGGCGACCAGCTCCGGGTGCAGGTCGGTGATCTCCATCTCCAACGCGGCGTCCTTCCCCGCCCGGACGCACAGGCGCTCCACCTCGGCGCTGGAGCGCTGATGCACCTCCTCGATCCTGCTCGGGTGGATCCGGCCGTCCGCGACCAGCTCCTCCAGGCTGAGCCGAGCGACCTCCCGACGGACCGGGTCGAAGCAGCTCAGCAGGACCGCCTCGGGGGTGTCGTCGATGACCAGGTTCACTCCGGTGACCTGCTCGAAGGAGCGGATGTTGCGCCCCTCCCGACCGATGATCCGACCCTTCATGTCGTCGCTGGGCAGATGCACGGTGGAGACCACCGACTCGGCGGTCTGCTCCGAGGCCAGCCGCTGGATGGTGGTGCTCAGGATGCGCCTGGCGCGCCACTCAGCCTCGTCCTCCGCGGCCCGTTCGATGTCCCGAGCGGTTATCGCCGCTGCCCGTTTCGCGTCGGCCTCGATGTCCTCGACCAGCTCCCGGCGCGCCTGGTCGGTGCTCAGACCAGCGACGCGTTCCAGGACCTGTTGGCGGTCGGCCTCGACGTCGAGCAGTTCCGCACGTCGAGCCGCGATCTCGGACTCGGTCTCGGCGAGCCGTTTCGACCGGCTCTCCAGGCTGCGGGTCTCGGCGTCGAGCCGGGCCTCGCGCTCGCTGAGCCGGTGCTCGCGGCGCTCGATGTCCTGGCGCTGCTAGTGCAGGTCGTGCTGGAGGTCGTGCTCGTGACTGGAGTCTCGCCGTCTGCCGACGAGGACCAGGCCCAGCGCGACGAGGGCAGCTACGGCGAGGGCGGTGAGGAGGAGCTCGATCTGGTTCATCGCCACGCTCCTGTCCCTCTGGGCGCGAAGCTGGTGGGATCTGGAGTCGAGGCGGGTGCGAGTACGCCACTACGGACGAGAAGCTTCCGCTCCTCGACACCTTGCCGATCATCGCGCGTGTCGTTCCGGCGGTGGGGCCGGGTCAATGTCTGTGTTCTCGTGCGATCCCTCGCACGCTGCTGGTGAGGTGAGGCTAGGTTCGCAGACCGCGGCCGGTCAAGCAAGACGAGCTGCGCCGCTGCCGCTCAGCAGTCCTCGAGAGCCTCGTCGGCCCCTTCGCCGAGCGCCTCGAGCTCCTCGCGCACGACGGAGACGGCAAGGCCGCTCGGGTAGCCCTTGCGCGCGAGCATCGCGCTCAGCCGACGCACCGCGGTGCGGTGGTCGACCCGGTGCAGCGTGCGTGCCTTGCGCCGCACCAACGCGCGGGCCGACTCGACCTCCTGGTCGGTGTCCACCTCCTGCAGAGCGAGCCGCGCGACCTCGTCGTCCACGCCCTTGCGCCTGAGCTCATGGGCCAGAGCCCGTCGGGCGAGGCCCCGGCCGGCCTGGCGGGACTGCACCCAGGACCGGGCGAACGCCTGGTCGTCGACCAGCCCGACCTCCTCGAAGCGGGTCAGCAGCCGCTCCGCGACGTCGTCCGGGACACCCTTCTTCGCCAGCTTCGTCGCGAGCTCGGACCTGCTCCGGGCTTGACCGGTGAGCTGGTCGAGCAAGATCTTGCGGGCAACCGCCTCGAGGTCGGCGCCAGGTCCGAGTGCTGCCTGGTCCTCCGGTGGAGCCGCGGGTGTAAGCGGCTCGGACCGCACAAGACCGCCCGCCTGATCCCCTGGGAGGGAAGGACCAGACGGACGGCCGTTCGTGTGCGCAGACAATGGGGGACCCTAGAAGTCGATCCCTGTGGGCTCCTCAGCCGACACCGACTCCTCGGCGCCCACCTGTGGGCCAACCCCCAACTTCTCGAGAATGCGCTTCTCGAGCTCGTTGGCGAGGTCGGGGTTGTCGCGAAGGAAACTGCGCGCGTTTTCCTTCCCCTGGCCCAGCTGATCCCCCTCATATGTGTACCAAGCGCCAGCCTTCCGCACCAGTCCAGCCTCGACCCCCACGTCGATGAGACCGCCCTCACGGCTGATCCCTTGGCCGTACATGATGTCGAACTCTGCTTGCTTGAAGGGTGGTGCCACCTTGTTCTTGACAACCTTCACCCGGGTGCGGTTGCCCACCATCTCTTGCCCGTCTTTCAGCGTCTCAATCCTACGAACATCCAAACGCACCGAAGAGTAAAACTTCAGCGCGCGGCCTCCGGTGGTGGTTTCGGGGGATCCGAACATGACTCCGATCTTCTCGCGCAGCTGGTTGATGAAGATCATCGTCGTGCCGGCACCGTTCAGTGCG
Organism: uncultured Nocardioidaceae bacterium; assembly: GCA_902805855.1. Classification (GTDB taxonomy): domain Bacteria; phylum Actinomycetota; class Actinomycetes; order Propionibacteriales; family Nocardioidaceae; genus Nocardioides_C. Next base: position 73,151 of record CADCUJ010000078.1, on the reverse strand, counting down.
CCGGTCATCTTGCGCAGCGCCTGGCTCATCAGCCGGGCCTGCAGGCCCACGTGGCTGTCGCCCATCTCCCCCTCGATCTCGGCGCGCGGCACCAGGGCGGCCACGGAGTCGATCACGATCAGGTCGAGCGCACCGGAGCGGATCAGCATGTCCGCGATCTCCAGGGCCTGCTCACCGGAGTCCGGCTGGGAGACCAGCAGCGCGTCGGTGTCCACGCCGAGTGCCTTGGCGTAGTCGGGGTCGAGCGCATGCTCGGCGTCGATGAACGCGGCGATGCCTCCGGCCTGCTGTGCGTTCGCCACGGCGTGCAAGGCGACCGTCGTCTTTCCCGACGCCTCCGGACCGTAGATCTCCACCACGCGCCCACGCGGCAGGCCTCCGAGCCCGAGCGCGACGTCGAGGGAGATCGCCCCGGTCGGGATGACCTCCAGCGGGACCCTGGCCTCCTCACCGAGCCGCATCACCGAGCCCTTGCCGAACTGTCGCTCGATGTTGACGAGGGCGGCATCGAGTGCCTTGTCGCGGTCTCCACCAGCCATTGCAGTCATCCGTCCATCCGAGTCGGCCCGCCTTGCGGGTCCTGCTGTCTTCTTCATCGGCGCTGACACTAGACACCGCCTCCGACACGTTTCGAGCCAGAAGGCGCCGCCTGTGGACACGGTCCAGGACCGGTCATGCGAGAACCCTAGCCCGAACACGTGTTCGATCCGAGCGACACGCCCGGGTCGCCGAGGACGGTGGGAATCGGGTCCGGCGGCACGTCACCCGACGTGCCCGCTGGACGGCGAACGAGCCTGCACCGGCCCCGGTCACGCCAGGTGCACACCCCACCAGGCAGCAGAGAACCGAAGGTGCGGGAACTCGCGGGCGACGGCCACCGCGTCCTCGACGAGGTCGATGTCGCGCAGCTGGTCACCGATCCCCACCTCCGCGCCGCCCGCGTGCAGCAGCCGCAGGGTCCCAGCAGCAGTCCCAGGAGACGACATGGGCACCGAGCCGAGGTCCGCAACCAGGCGTGGGTCGCTCACACCGAGCACCCACCAGCCGCCGTCGTCGGCCGGGCCGAGCACCGCGTCGAGCCCGCTGGCGAGCATCGAGTCGAGCTCGATGAGCTGTGCCCCCGTCACCTGCGGTGTGTCCATCCCGATCTGGATCACCGCTCTCGACGCCCGACTCGCTGCGTCGGCGTGGGCGTTGGCTAGCCGCTCGCCCAAGCCGTCGCCGCGTTGCTCGAGGACGCACCAGCCACGCAGAGCCTCGTCCAGGCCGTCCGAACGTTCGGCGGCGTCGAGATCACCGGTCAGCGCGACCATGCACGTGTCGAACGATCGCCCACAGACCTCGAGGGTGTCCAGCAGCGCCGCGGCCGCGAGGTCGGCGGCGGCCCGATCGCCGACGGAGGCGGCGAGCCGGGTCTTTGCCTCGCCGGCCACCGGCGCCCTCGAGACCACGAGCACGGCAGCGTGGCTCACGGCAGTACCCTCGCGAAGTCCCGGGCGGTGCGCACCGTGCCACGTACGGAGCCGGAGACCTTCGACCGGGTGCCCGCAGCCCTGGGGTGGTAGTCCACGTCGTACTCGCGGATGGTCCAACCGGCCTGCTGCGCCTTCACCAGAAGCTCGACCGGGTAGCCGAAGCGGCGGTCGCGCAGGTCGAGGTCGAGAAGATCGAGGCGCCCGCACACGCGCACCGGCGCGATGTCGTGGACGTCGATGCCGGTGCGCCGGCGCAGCCACCACAGCACGAGCGCGCTGCCGGCCCGGGCATGCCACGGCCACACCCCCCTACGGACCGGACGGCGCCGGCCCACTGCCATGGTGATCTCACCGGCAGCAACCGCGCGCAACATCGGCGACAGCCCACCGGGATCCATCGAGCCGTCTCCGTCGATGACAGCCACGAAGTCGGCGGTCGCGGCCGTGACGCCCGCGTGCACCGCTGCCCCGTAACCCGGCCGGCTCTCCATCACGACCGTCGCGCCGAGCTCCTCGGCGACCCGACCGGTCTCATCGGTCGAGCCGTTGTCCACGACGATCACGTCGAAGCCGTCGGGCACCTTGGCCAACAGGTCAGGCAGAGCCCGTGCCTCGTCTCGGCACGGCAGCACCAGGTCACAGCGCGATGGCATGCCATCGAAGATAAGGCCCGGGACAGCCGTTCCTCGCTGCTGGAGTCTTACGAAGCTCTGACGACCGCTCGAGGATCCGGGTTGCTCGGTGCCAGCGCTCGGACCAGCACCTAGCCTCTGATACATGTCGCCGAGTGTGGAGCGTTCGACCGCGGCCCCCACCCCTGCGGCTGTCGAGGTCCCCGAGCACAGCCGTGCCCCGCGCATCGGACTCGTCGCCGCGCTGGTCCTGATGGCGCTGGCGATGGCGGTGCCCGCGGCACTCGGCTGGGACGTCCGGGTGAACAACTTCCCGCCCGTGCACGCTGACTGGCTTCCTCGCATCGGCTATGCGACACCGGTCGCGGTGGCGATCGCCCTGCTGGCGATGTGGCAGGCACGGCCGCTGGCCGAGACGATGCGGTGGCGGACGCTCATGTCGGCGGTCTTCGTGGCGGGCATGGCGTGGATGCTCGCCCTCGCGCTGCTGGACGGTCGCTACGGCATCGGCGGCATCCTCGACTACAAGTACGAGTACCTGAACACCGCGCGCAGGACCCAGGACTTCGGCGCGACCCTCGACGTCTACACGAGCAAAATCGGCTACCAGGCGAAGCCGGACAACTGGCCGGTGCACATCGCCGGACATCCACCCGGAGCGCTGCTCTTCTTCATCGTCTTGGTGCGGGTCGGCCTGCAGAGCGCCACCGAAGCAGGTCTTGTGGTGATCGTCCTCGCGGCGACCACCGCGGTCGCGGTTCTCCTGACGGTCAGACAGCTCGGCGCCGAAGACCTGGCCCGTCGTGCCGCCCCGTTCCTGGTCTTCGCCCCGGCGGCGATCTGGCAGGCTGTGTCCGGAGACGCGGTCTTCGCTGCGTTCGCCGCGTGGGGACTGGCGGCGCTCGCGGTAGCGGCGACCAGGCGCAGCATCGCCTGGTCCGTGCTCGCGGGGCTGCTGCTCGGGTACTGCGTGATGCTGTCCTATGGCCTGGTCCTGCTCGGACTGCTCGCAGTCACGGTGCTGTGGCTCGCACGCTCCTGGATGCCGCTGCCGATCGCCGCGGTGACGGCGCTGGCCGTGGTGCTCGTCTTCTACGCCGGCGGGTTCGCCTGGTGGGAGGGCTTGGTGGAGGTGCGTGGCCGGTACTTCGAGGGGGTGGGCGGCCGGCGGCCGATCAGCTACTGGGTCTGGGGTGGGCCTGCCGCACTGCTGTTCGCAGCCGGCCCGATGCTCGGTTCCGGCGTTGCCGTGCTGGCTGCACACAGGCGCGAGCTCCTCACCGGAGCCGCCACCAAGGTGGTCGCGTCGCTGACGGGCGCCACTGTCGCGACGACCCTGCTCGCCGTCGCCTCCTTGATGAGCAAGGCCGAGGTGGAGCGGATCTGGCTTCCCTTCGTCCCCTGGTTGCTGGTGTCCTGCGCACTGCTGCCGGTCCGGTGGCGACGCATCGGCCTGGGCGTGCAGCTAGGCACCGCGCTCGTCGTCATGCATCTGCTGCAGACGACCTGGTGAGGCCCCTCGCCGGTGACCGGCGACCCGCAGCGGGGTGGTCGCGAACTCCTCGAGTCCCCGCGCCGGCTCCACGTCGGCGCGGAAACCCAGCTCGTCGGCGGCCCTCGCCGGCGATGCGACCACGTGGCGGACGTCGCCGACCCGGAACCCACCGGTGACGACCGGCTCGGCACCTGGTGCCGAGGCTGCCGCGACGAAGCCGGCTACGTCCCGGATGCTCACCGGACGGCCCGAGCAGACGTTGTACGCCGCCGAGGTGCCGATGCCGCGTCCGGACACCGCGTCGAGACTCAGCACGTTCGCTCGGGCCACGTCGGACACGTGCACGAAGTCGCGCATCTGGCCGCCGTCCTCGAAGACCCGGGGCGGGTCACCACGCTCGAGCGCGGAGCGAAAGATGGCGGCCACGCCCGAGTAGGGGGTGTCCTGTGGCATCTGGGGCCCGTAGACGTTGTGGTAGCGCAGAGCGATCACCCGGCCGTCGGCCTGCCGGGTCCAGGCCGCTGCGTAGTACTCCTGGGCGAGCTTGCTCACCGCATAGGCGCTGCGCGGGTCGAGTGACGCGTGCTCATCGACCAACGCCCACTGCAGGGCGCGTCCGCACTGCCGGCAGTGGTTGTCGAAGCCGCCGGCGCGCAGGACCTCCAGCGACCGAGGACCCGGGACCTGGTCGCCGTGCTGCTCGCACAGGTACCTGCCCTCGCCGTACACGACCATCGACGAGGCGAGCACCAGGTCACGCACCCCGGCCTCCGCCATCGCGGCCAGCAGCGCCGCGGTCCCCAGGTCGTTGTGCCCGGCGTACAACGGGAGGTCCGCCACGCTCACCCCGGCACCGACCATCGCCGCCTGGTGGCACACCACGTCGACGCCGCTGAGCAGGTCCACCCAGTCGAGCGCGTCTCGCACGTCGAGGCGATGAACGGGATCGGCTGTCGGCACGTCGGCGGGGTGCGCCTGCGGGATCATCGCGTCGACCTCGACCACCTCGTCACCCCGCTGGCGCAGGTGCTCGGCGATCGCCTGACCGATGAATCCCCGGGAGCCGGTGAGCAGGACCCTCATGCCGAGCGGTGCTCCACGGTGTGACGATGATCGGGCAGCTCGAAGGGCAGGTCGATCCCCTCCGCCCAGCTCGCACAGCCGCACTCCCCGCGGGGAGGCAGGTCACCGATCACCCTCTCGAGGATCCCCTTCAGCTTCTCGATGTTCTGCGCGAAAGCGGCGAACACCTGGGCCTGGGTGACCGCCTCCTGCGCCGAGACACCCGCGTCCATGTCGGTGACCACCGCGATCGCCACGAAGCACATCGACAGCTCACGGGCGAGGACGGCTTCCGGGTGCCCGGTCATGTTGATCAGCGACCATCCCTGCGCGGCGTAGTGGCGCGACTCGGCTCGGGTGGAGAAGCGTGGCCCCTCGATGACCACCATCGTGCCTCCGGTCCTGACCTCACCCTCGTTCACCGCGAACGTACCTGCCAGGTCGGGGCAGTACGGGTCGGCGAAGGGGACGTGGGCGGCGCCGGAGTCCACATAGGTCTGCACCCGACGGTACGTGCGGTCGACGAGCTGGTCGGGCACCACGATGTCTCCAGGAGCCACGTCGTCGCGAAGCCCGCCGACGGCGCACGGTGCCAGGATCCGGCGCACTCCGAGCGCGCGCAGTGCCCACATGTTCGCGCGGTAGTTGATCGCGTGCGGCGGGAACTGGTGCCGCTTCCCGTGGCGGGGCAGGAACGCGACCTGCCGCCCACCGACCCGGCCGACGGCGATCGCCGCGGACGGCTTCCCGTACGGCGTGTCCACGTCGACCTCTCGCGGGTCGTCGAGGAACTCGTAGAACCCGGAGCCACCGATCACTGCGATCTCGGGGGAAGCGCTGTCGGACATGCGCCGCAGTCTCTCACCCGCCGGCTCGTCCTGGACCGAGACCGAGTCGTGCTACCCGGCTGCGGCCACGGCCGGGTCGCGACGGGCGAGCTCGGCAGCCGCGATGATGCCCAGGACCAGGAACGCCGCGAAGACGTTCAGGGCGGGGAAGCCGAACGTGCCGACGATGACTCCGGCCAGCGCCCCAGCCGCGGCGGCGACCACACCCATCACCAGGTCGGCGGCACCCTGGATGTCGGTGCGCGCGTCCGAGGGCGCGGACTCCGAGAGGAGAGTCGAGGCGGCGACCGTGCACAACGACCAGCCCAGCCCGAGCAGGAACAACCCCAGGCCGATCTGCGGAGACGCCCCCTCCGGTGAGACGCCCGACAACACGAGCGAGACCAAGAAGATGCCCGCACCCGCCAGCAGCATTGCCGGTCGGCCGAAGCGGTCGGCGCCCCAGCCGACCAGTGGGGACAGGGCGAACATGCCCAGCACGTGTCCGCTGACCACGACGCCGATGATCTCCAGTGTCGCCCCGCCGTGGTGCATGTGCAGCGGTGTCATCACCATCACCGCCACCATCACCGCGTGCGCCAGCGCCAGTGCGGCGACCCCTGCCGCGACTCCTCGGTGCTCGCGGGCGACCCGGCTGACCCGAGACCAGTGGGTGCCGGTCCTCGGGCCGACCTGTGCGGCGAGTGCTGCCTCCCGGGCCACGAGCAGTGGGTCTGGGCGCAGCAGCAGGCCGATCACCAGGGCCGCGAGCAGGATGCCGACCACGGCGAACAGGAACGGTCCGGTCAGCCTGGGCAGGCCGAGGTCGCTGGCAAGTGACCCGGATGGGCCGGTCAGGTTCGGGCCGAGCACCGCTCCCACCGTGGTCGCCCACACCACCAGGGAGAGCGCTCGGGCCCGCTGGGACGGCTTGGCAAGGTCGGTCGCGGCGTAGCGGGACTGGGCGTTGGCCGCGACGGTGGAGCCGAGCAGGACAGCTCCCACGAGCAGGAGCGAGAAGGAGTCCAACGCGCCGGCGACCACGCACAGCGCAGCTCCGCCGGCGCCGAGGAGGTAGCCCAGTGCCAGGCCGGGGCGCCTGCCTCGGCGGCCCATCAGGTGAGCCAGCAGGAACGATGCGACTGCGGCTCCGAGCACCTGCGCCGTCTGCACGAGCCCGGCGAGGCTCGCCGACCCGGAGATGTCCTCGGCAAGCACCGCGGCAACCGCTATGCCGATGGTGATGCCGAGACCGCCGAGACTCTGCGCGGCGACGAGCGTCCACAGGGTGCGACGCTGGACGCGCTCGACTTCGGGACCGGTCCACCGCTCCCCTCCCAGAGCGGCCGACTCCCCGGCGAGGGATCGGCTCATCGCTCGGAGGCCGGCAGTTCGAGCGTCTCCCAGACCACGCGCCATACCGTCTTGGGGCTCTCCCCTGCGGCGAGCGCCTCCTCGACCGTGCGTCCACCCAGGCCGGCCATCACCTGGTTGTGTGCCCACGCCCGGGCGTAGGCGGGCCCGAGCACGTGCTCCATCCGGGTCCAGAACTCCGTGTGCCGCACGGGTCTCAGTATGCCTGGCGGGCGCACACCGCGATGGCCGCCGTGGCTGCTACTTGAGCAGCAGCATCCCCAGCCGGCGAGAGGCGACTGCCAGCCCGAACAGACCCATCGCCACCAGGTACAGCACGGACACCGCGGAGTCCCACGACAACGCCCCCGTGGTCAGCTCCCGGGTGAGGACGACCCCTCGGTAGAGCGGCGTGGCCTCGACGACCCAGCGCAGCGCACCGTCGTACGACGTCACCGGGAAGAACGTCGCGGAGAACAAGAACATCGGGATGATCGCCAACATGACGTACTCGAAGTCCTGCCACGAGCGCATGAACGTGGTCAGCGCCATGCCCGCGCCGGCGAACCCGAACCCGATCAACAGCGTCGCCGGCAGCGCGAGCAGGGCCCACCACGACTCGATCAGGCCCATGGCGAGCATCACCAGCAAGAACCCGGCCGAGTAGGCGCCTCCCCGCATCAGGGCCCAGGCCACCTCGCCGCGGGCCACGTCGACGGCGCGCATCGGCGTAGCCAGCACCGAGTCGTAGAGCCGCTGGTACTTCATCTTGAAGAAGATGCTGAAGGTGGAGTCCATCACCGCACCGTTCATCGCTGCCGCGGCGAGCATTCCCGGCGCCACGAAGGCGGCGTAGCCGATGGGCCGCCCGTTGAGCTCGAAGCCCTCGACCAGCTCGCCGACGCCCACTCCGATCGAGAACAGGTAGAAGACCGGCTCGAGGAACCCGGTGAGGAAGAAGGCCTTGGTCCGTCGGTGCACGAGGTAGTTGCGCTGCACCATCCGCCACGGCGCCGTCGCACCGTCGCGCCGCACGGCCCTGCTCACCGCGAGTGCCGCTACCGCCATCTCAGATCACCAGCCGACGGGTCAGCCGGCGCACCGACCACCACCAGCCGAGGGCGCCGACAGCGACCAGGTAGCAGACGTGCACGGCGGCCATGGACAGGTCGAGCTGAGCGAGGGTGAGCATTCGGCTGAGCTCGACGCCGTGCCACAGCGGGGTGGCCCGCGCCAACCACTGCAGCGGCTCGGAGAGGTTCGAGATGGGGAAGAACGCTCCGGAGAACAAGAACATGGGGACCACGCCGATGCGATAGATCAGGGCGAAGCCCTGCTCGCTCGACAGACCCGCCGAGAAGCCGAGCACCGGGGTGACGAACGCGAGTCCCACGAGCAGCGAGACCGGCCACACGAGCACGGCTCCCCACCCGGACTCGTACACGTCGAAGGGAGTCAGGACCAGCAGGAACACCCCACAGCTCAACCCCACCCGGAACAGCGAGTACAGGACCTGGGCGGTCACCACGTCGCCGATCGAGAGCGGGCTGGCGATCATGCTGTAGTAGGTCTTGTGCCACTTCAGCCGGCCCATCACCGGCCACATCGACTCGTCGGCCCCGATCTGCATCGCCTGCGCGGCCACCAGGCCGGGGGCGATGAAGGCGAGGTACGACGCCGCGCCCTCGAGTCGTGCCGCCCCGGCACCGGACCGGTCGACGTACTCCCCCAGCAAGAGGCCCATCGCGCCGACGTACATCAGCGGCATCAGGAAGGAGAAGACCGCCGTGCCCTTCCAGGTGCGTCGGTAGACCGTGATCCAGTAGTCGACCTGGCGCAGCACCATGGTCGCGCGGCCCGGCGCGAGGGTGGTCGCCATCAGTCCACCAGGGTTCGACCGGTCAGCCGGAGGAAGACGTCCTCCAACGTGGAACGGCGCACCAGCACCGCGACCGGGTTCAGCCCGCGCTCGTGCACCCGCGCCAGCGTCCCCTCCCCGTCCTGGGTGTAGAGCAGCAGCCGGTCGGGCAGCACCTCGACCCGCTCGGCCAGGTCGGCGACCTGGTCCGCGAGCGCCTCGTGCTCACCGACACCGAACCTGAGCTCGGCGACCTCCCGGGTCGAGTGCTGCCGGATCAGGGACAGTGGCGAACCTTCCGCGACGATCCGGCCGCCGTCCATCACCACGAGCCGGTCGCACAGCTGCTCGGCCTCGTCCATGTAGTGCGTGGTCAGCACCAGGGTCACGCCCTGCTGCTTGAGGCGGAACAGCTTGTCCCACACGACGTGCCGTGCCTGCGGATCCAGGCCCGTCGTGGGCTCGTCGAGAAGCAGCAGGTCCGGTTGGTTGATCAGCGACCGAGCGATGGTCAACCGGCGCTTCATCCCGCCGGACAGGTCTTCGACCTTGTCACCAGCACGGTCGGTGAGCTGCATGAAGCGGAGCAGCTCGTCGGCGCGAGCGGAGACCTCCGTCCTGGGCAGCCCGAAGTAGCGGCCGTAGACGACCAGGTTGTCGCGCACGGTCAGGTCGTTGTCGAGGGTGTCCTCCTGCGGGCAGACTCCCAGCCGCGCGCGGATGGCGGGCCCGTCGTCGATGGGTGAGAGCCCCAGGATGCTCAGCCGGCCCGACGTCGGCGGGGAGACCGCGGCGACCATCCGCATCGTCGAGGTCTTGCCGGCACCGTTGGGACCCAGGAATCCGAAGGCCTCGCCACGTGGCACCTCCACGTCGATCCCACGAACGGCCTCGAAGCCGCCGAAGGACTTGCGTAGGTCTCGGGCCTCGATCATCACCGGAGGCGGAAGGTCCTCGACCGAGTCGACGGCTTCCCGAGAACGTTGTGACACGGCGCCGAGCCTAACCTCGGCAGCCGACCGGATTCACCTGGGTTTCCGCCAGGGCGGTGCGTCTCACTCCTTGGCGGCCCACAGCTCCCACTGGATGCCGTCCGGGTCGAAGACCGAGACGAAGCTCGCGTAGCCGAGGTCGCGCACCGGTGAGTGCTCGACGTCGAGGTCGTCGAGCCGTTCCGCCCACGCTGCGAGCGCCTGCTCGTCGCGGACCGCGAGCGAGAAGTGGTCGAGCCCGGTCCGGGAGGGGTCGAACCGGTCACCGGTCCGGTCGAGCGGCTCGTGCACCCCCACGACGAGCCCGTTGTCCGGATGCCGCAGCAGCATCCGCGGGTGCCGTGCCGCCGGCGGTCCGGGGAGCACCTCGCTCGCGGGCTCGAAGCCCAGCACCCGCCGGTACCAGCCGACGCTGCGCTGCATGTCCCGGACCACGATCGCCACGTGGGCGATCCCGCTGAAGGTCGTCATCTCGCTCCGTCGTACGTGCCTGTGTCGGTCCCCCGCCTCCAAGGGAACCCTTGCAGGGTGCGCTCGCTCCACCGTAGACGTCCCGGCGTTGGGCACTTGTCGGTGGCGTGGGCGAGGATGAGGCGGTGACCCGCCGGGAGAGTACGTCGCGCAGCGCCGGTGTGCCCGCGGCGCCGGCGGCCGGGCAAGCCGATGCCGATGCCGATGCCCCGCTCGCCGGCTTCAGCGAGCCGACCCGGGCGTGGTTCCAGGCCGCGTTCGCGGCGCCCACCCCCGCGCAGGTCGGAGCCTGGCGGGCGATCTCGGCAGGCCGGAACGCTCTGGTCGTCGCACCGACCGGCTCCGGCAAGACGCTCTCGGCATTCTTGTGGTCACTGGACCGGCTCGCGGCGCAGCCCCGACCGCCCGAGAGGCTGAGCCGCTGCCGCGTGCTCTACGTCTCGCCGCTCAAGGCGCTTGCGGTCGACATCGAACGGAACCTGCGCGCTCCGTTGACCGGCATCCGGCACACCGCGGACCGTCTCGGCGCCCAGGTGCCCGACATCACCGTCGGCATCCGTTCCGGAGACACCCCCGCCGCCGACCGGCGACGACTCGCCACCACTCCCCCCGACATCTTGATCACCACACCCGAGTCGCTGTTCCTCATGCTCACCTCCCAGGCGCGTGAGTCCCTACGGAGCGTGCAGACGGTCATCGTGGACGAGGTGCACGCGGTCGCCGGAAGCAAGCGGGGTGCCCACCTCGCGCTGTCGCTCGAGCGCCTCGACGAGCTGCTCGAAGAGCCCGCACAGCGGATCGGCCTGTCCGCCACCGTGCGTCCGATCGAGGAGGTGGCCCGGTTCCTCGGCGGCGTGCGGCCGGTCGAAGTGGTGGCGCCGGGATCGGGCAAGGAGTGGGACCTCGAGGTCGTCGTACCCGTCGAGGACATGGCCGAGCTGGCGCTGGCACCCGCCCAGGACGCCGAGGCAGGGATTCCGGAGGGCTCCGCCGCACAGGGCGAGGCTCGGGCCTCGATCTGGCCCCATGTCGAGGAGCGGGTGGTCGATCTCATCGAGCAGCACCGCTCCACCATCGTGTTCGCCAACTCGCGCCGACTGGCCGAGCGCCTCACCGCCCGCTTCAACGAGATCGCCACCGACCGCGCCGAAGCCACGGTTGCCGAGGACCCGCCCGGCCGGAACGCCCAGGCACGCATTCCGGCCGCCATCATGGCCCAGTCAGGGCAGAGCGACGGCGCGCCGGTGGTGATCGCCCGCGCCCACCACGGCTCGGTCTCGAAGGACCAGCGGGCGCTGATCGAGGACGCCCTGAAGCGTGGTGAGCTCGCCTGCGTCGTGGCGACCAGCAGCCTCGAGCTCGGCATCGACATGGGCGCGGTCGACCTCGTGGTGCAGATCGAGAGCCCGCCCAGCGTCGCCTCGGCTTTGCAGCGGGTCGGCCGCGCCGGCCACCAGGTCGGCGAGGTCTCCCGCGGCGTGCTGTTCCCCAAGCACCGTAGCGACCTGGTGCACACCGCGGTCGCGGTCGAGCGGATGAGGGCGGGCGCCATCGAGGCGCTGGCGGTGCCGACCAACCCGCTCGACGTACTCGCCCAGCAGGTCGTCGCGGCCACCGCGGTGGACCAGTGGGACGCGGACGCGCTGTTCGAGGCGGTGCGTCGAGCGGCGCCGTTCACCGCCCTGCCGCGGAGCGCGTACGACGCCACCTTGGACCTGCTGTCCGGCCGCTACCCCAGCGACGAGTTCGCCGAGCTGCGGCCGCGCATCGTCTGGGACCGGGTCGCCGGCACGCTCACCGCCCGTCCCGGAGCACAGCGGCTGGCGGTGACCAGCGGCGGGACCATTCCCGACCGTGGCCTGTTCGGCGTCTTCCTGGTCTCGGGAGGTTCGGGCGACAGAGGCGGCAGCCGGGTCGGCGAGCTCGACGAGGAGATGGTCTACGAGTCCCGGGTCGGCGACGTCTTCGCGCTCGGCGCCACCAGCTGGCGCATCGAGGACATCACCCACGACCGAGTGCTCGTCTCACCGGCTCCGGGCCAGCCGGGTCGGCTGCCGTTCTGGAAGGGCGACCAGATCGGTCGCCCGGCTGAGCTGGGCGCGGCGATCGGCGCGTTCACCCGGGAGCTCTCCGCGCTGTCCGACGACGAGGCGACAGCTCGCGGCCGCTCCGCTGGGCTGGACTCCTGGGCCGCGCGCAACCTGGTTGCCTTTCTCGGCGAGCAGCGCGAGGCCACCGGGACGCTTCCGAACGACCGGACGATCCTCGTCGAAAGGTTCCGCGACGAGCTCGGGGACTGGCGGATCGTGGTGCACTCTCCGTACGGCGCCCAGGTGCACGCGCCGTGGGCACTGGCGATCGGGGTCCGCCTGCGCGAGCGCTACGGTATCGACGCCCAGGCCCTGCCGGGCGACGACGGCATCGTGCTGCGCGTCCCCGAGACCGACCAGGACCCACCGAACGCCGAAGTGGTCGTGTTCGAGCCGGACGAGATCGAGGACCTCGTGACCGCGGAGGTCGGCGGCTCCACGCTGTTCGCCTCCCGCTTCCGCGAGTGCGCCGCCCGGGCACTGCTGCTGCCCCGGCGTGACCCGGGTCGTAGGTCTCCGCTGTGGCAGCAGCGGCAGCGATCTGCGCAGCTGCTCGAGGTCGCGGTGAAGTACCCCTCCTTCCCGATCGTCCTGGAGGCGGTCCGGGAGTGCGTCCAGGACGTGTACGACCTGCCGGCTCTGGTCTCACTGATGCGCGAGGTCTCCGCCAGGAGCATCCGGGTCGTCGAGGTGTCCACCTCCCAGCCGTCGCCGTTCGCGCGGTCGCTGCTGTTCGGGTACGTCGCCGCGTTCATGTACGAAGGCGACTCACCCATCGCCGAACGCCGCGCCGCGGCGCTGTCCCTGGACCAGGGGCTGCTGGCCGAGCTGCTCGGGCAGGCCGAGCTGCGTGAGCTGCTCGATCCCGAGGTGCTCATGGCGCTGGAGGCCGAGCTGCAACGGCTTGCCGCCGACCGCAGGGCGCGCGACCCGGAGGGGGTGGCCGACCTGCTCCGGCTGCTCGGTCCGCTCTCCACCGCGGAGGTGCGTGCCCGCAGCGCGGACGGTGCCGACGTCGAGTCCTGGCTGGCGATGCTCGAGGAGGCCAGGCGGGTGGTCTCGGTCCGCGTCGCCGGTGTCGAGCGGTGGACGGCCGTCGAGGACGTCGCCCGCCTTCGCGACGGGCTCGGTGTCCCCGCCCCACCCGGGACGCCCGAGGTGTTCACCGAGCCGGTGGTCGACCCCCTCGGTGACCTGGTCGCAAGACACGCCCGCACCCACGGTCCGTTCACGGCGGGGGAGGTCGCCGAGCGGCTCGGCCTCGGCGTCGCGGTCGTGCACCAGACCCTGGTCCGACTGGCCTCCCAGGGCCGGGTGCTGGAAGGTGAGTTCCGGCCAGCCGGCGCCGGTGCGGAGTGGTGCGACGCCGAGGTGCTGCGCCGACTGAGACGCCGCTCGCTCGCGGCACTGCGCAAGGAGGTCGAGCCGGTCGAGCCGGCAACCCTGGGCCGGTTCCTGCCGGTGTGGCAGAACGTCCGCAGCGGCCGGTCCGAGACCAGTCCGAGGAACACCTTGCGGGGCGTCGACGGAGTGCTCGCCGCCGTCGACCAGCTCGCCGGGTGCGCGGTGCCCGCCTCCGCTCTGGAACCGCTGGTCCTCGGCAGTCGGGTGGCCGACTACGTGCCCGCGATGCTCGACGAGCTGACCGCTACCGGCGAGGTGGTGTGGGCCGGGCACGGGACCCTTCCCGGCGCGGACGGCTGGGTGTCGCTGCACCTGGCCGACTCGGCGCCGCTGACGCTGCCCGACCCGGCGGCGGAAGGCACCCTCGAGCCCGACCCGGTGCACCAGGCCGTGCTCGCCGCACTTGACGGCGGGGGCGCGTACTTCTTCCGCCAGCTCGTGGAGCTGGTCCGCCGCACCGGTGCCGCCCAGCCCCCCGACGTCTCAGCCGGCTCTGGTGGCCCTGGTGGCTCTGATGGCTCTGATGGCTCAGGCGGCTCGACTGGCTCAGCCGGCTCCATCACCGAGCCGGCGCTGCTCCAGGCGCTGTGGGACCTGGTGTGGGCCGGCCGTGTGGGCAACGACACCCTGGCCCCGCTGCGCAGCCTGGTCGCCGCCGGCGCCGGCGCTCACCGTGCCCGTCGTACGCCGCCTCGCGGCCGGACGGCTCCGGCACGCCCGACAGGCCGGTCACCGGGCCGACCGCTAGGCCGGTCATCGGGCCGCGGGTCAGCGCCCACCGCTGCCGGCCGCTGGTCCCTGCTGCCCGAGGTGGAGCCCGACCCCACCCGCCGGGCGCACGCCAGCGCCGAGGCGCTGCTGGAGCGCCACGGAGTGGTGACCCGCGGCGCGGTCACCAGCGAACGGGTCCCCGGAGGCTTCGCCGGTGTCTACCGGGTGCTCAGCGCGTTCGAGGACTCCGGGCGCTGCCGCCGCGGCTACTTCGTCGCCTCTCTCGGGGCCGCTCAGTTCGGCATTCCCGGCGCTGTGGACCGGCTGCGCTCCTTCTCGGTGGACGCGGGCGCGACACCGGGTGAGAAGCGGTTGGCACTGGCCCTGGCCGCAACCGACCCGGCGAACCCCTACGGCGCCGCACTCCCCTGGCCCGAGCGCACCTCCGAGGACCCCGAGGTGGCCACCGGTCACCGGCCGGGGCGCAAGGCCGGAGCGCTCGTCGTGCTGGTCGACGGCGAGCTGGCGGTCTACGTGGAGCGAGGTGGCCGCACCCTGCTCACCTTCGCCGAGCAGGCAGAAGTCCTCGGCCCTGCCATCCAGGAGCTCGCGGACTCGGTGCGACGGGGCGCACTGGGCAAGATGGTCGTGGAGCGCGCGGACGGCCAGCACATCCTCGGGCGAGGTGAGCGGCAGAGCCCGTTACGTCAGGCGCTGGAGGCAGCCGGGTTCATCGCCACACCCAGGGGGCTCCGGCTTCGTGCCTGAGGGCGACACCGTCTTCCGGACCGCCCGCCACCTGGACGCCGCGCTGTCGGGCCGGGTCCTGGTGGAGACAGACTTCCGCGTCCCGGCCCACGCGACCCTCGACCTGTCCGGGCACCGGGTCCTGGAGACCGTCGCCCGCGGGAAGCACCTGCTCACCCGGATCGACGCGAGAGCCCGGGACGCGGGGGCAAACCTGGACCCGCCCAGCGGGCGGCTGACCCTGCACACTCACCTGAAGATGGAGGGGTCCTGGCACCTCTACCGTGCAGCCAGCCGGTGGCAGCGGCCGGCCCACCAGGCCAGGGTGGTGCTGCGCACCGACGAGTGGACGGCCGTCGGCTTCTCCCTCGGCATCGTCGAGGTGGTGGAGACGGCGTCGGAGCCCGACGTGGTCGGCCACCTGGGGCCGGACCTGCTGGCAGCCGACTGGGACGCCGCGGAGGCGGTGCGCCGGCTACGAAGCGACCCCGGCCGGCCCATCGGAGCGGCGCTGCTGGACCAGCGCAACCTGGCCGGCGTCGGGAACATGTACATGTGCGAGCTGTGCTTCCTGCTCGGCGTGAACCCGTGGCTGCCGGTCCGCGACGTACCCGACCTGGCGAGGCTGGTGGACCGGGCACAGCTGGTGCTGGCGGCCAACAAGGACCGTCCCGCGCAGACCACCACCGGCGACACCCGCCGCGGGAGGCAGCTGTGGGTGTACCGGCGCGACGACCAGGCGTGTCGACGTTGCGGCAGCCAGGTGAGAGTCGCGCCGCTCAACGAGCGGGCGACGTACTGGTGTCCGAGCTGCCAACCAGGTCCGGTCGGCGGAGCCGGCAGCCGCTGAGCCGTCGTTGAGCAGGCAGCCTCGCTCGGCCGCTGCGCGGTCGACCTGCCTCAGGCGGCCGAGGCGACGACGCCGCCGGGACGGGGCCCGGAGTCCGGAGCCGTCTCGATGCCGGAGGTGTCCAAGACGACGTCCTCGAGCTGCACCGCGATCGCCGCCTCCTCGACGGCTACGGCGTCGCTCACCTCCGACAGGACCTCCGACAGCGGCACGTCGAGAGCCGCGCAGATCGATCCGAGCAGCTCGGAGGAGGCTTCCTTCTGTCCGCGCTCGACCTCGGAGATGTAGCCCAGGCTCACCCGGGCGTCGGCAGAGACCTGCCGCAGGGTCCGACCCTGGCGCATCCGCTTCGCGCGTAGCACCTCGCCGAGCAGCCGACGGAAGAGCACCAACTGACTGCTCCCTTCGGCACGAGTGCTGCCCGGCGCAGTTGCGCCGACGCGGGCCTAACGCTAGCGGGCCGGGCGATCTTCCCGCCGCCGACCGTCGTCCAAGCCTACCCAACGGTCTCGGAGGCGTCCCCGAGACTGGCGTCGCCGACACCGCCCCCGGCTCCGGCCAGCATCGAGGTCACTGCCGAGACCGCCTCACGGCAGATCTGGGCCCGGATCTCGGCTCGGACACCGTGCAGCCTCAGCTCGCGGGCGGCCACACCGTCGGGACCCGCGACGGCGAGGTAGACCAGCCCGACGGGCTTGCCCTCCTGCTCGGCGGGACCCGCCACGCCCGTAGTACTGACGGCGTAGTCGGCACCGGTGATCGAACGGGCACCGAGCGCCATCTCCGTCGCGCACTCGGCCGAGACCACTCCGTGTCGCTGGATGGTCGCCGGGGACACGTCGAGAAGTCGCTGCTTGAGGTCCGTCGCGTAGCTGATCACGCCACCGAGGTAGGTGGTGCTGGCGCCGGGTGCGGCGCTGAGCAGGTCACCGAGGGCGCCCCCCGTCACCGACTCGGCTGTGGCGACCGTTGCCGACCGACGCAGCAGGTCTGCCGCGAGGGTCGAGGCCATCGCCGCAGCATCCGTACCACCATCATCCGCCGGAGCCGGCTGGGATCGACCGGAGTCGTCTGCGACAGGCACACCGGCATGTAACCACGTGCGGCGCAGGCCCCGGGGCCGGGCCGTGCCCGACCGGCTAGCGTTCGCGGTATGGCACTGCCCATCGAGGACTACGCCGTGCTCGGCGACACGGAGACAGCAGCGCTGATCGGCGCCGACGGTTCGGTCGACTGGCTGTGTCTGCCGCGCTTCGACTCACCGGCCTGCTTCGCGGCTTTGCTCGGTGAGCCACGCAACGGTCGATGGAAGATCGGTGCGGTCGGCGAGTACACCTGCAAGCGCCGCTACATCGGCCACAGCGCGGCCCTGGAGACCACCTGGACGACCGAGACCGGAGTCGTGCGAGTCGTCGACCTGATGCCGTTGGCCGACAACCGCCACGACATCGTGCGCCGCATCGTCGGTGTCGAGGGACGGGTTCGGTTGCACCACGAGTGGATCGTGCGGATGAGCTACGGCAAGGTACGGCCCTGGGTGACTCGCCACACCGTCGACGGGCAGGACCTGATCACGGCGGTCGCCGGACCCGACAAGGTCCTCCTGCGTGGACCCAGGCTGCCGGACGCACACGACGGCATCCACAGTGACGAGTTCGACGTGCATGCAGGCGACACGATGACCTTCTCCACGACGTGGATCGAGTCCCACCGGGACGTGCCCGAGCTGCTGGAGTTCGATGAGCGCATCGAGCAGACCATCTCCCTGGCCGAGCGATGGGCGGACCGCTGCGAGTACACCGGCCGGTGCCGCGACGAGGTGGTGCGCTCGCTGGTGACCCTGCGCTTGCTGACCCACGCCGGGACCGGCGGCATCGTCGCGGCGCCCACCACCTCGTTGCCCGAGGACCTCGGTGGCGTGCGCAACTGGGACTACCGGTACTGCTGGCTGCGCGACGCCTCCCTCACCTTGGAGGCCTTCCTCGTCTGCGGTTACCAGCACGAGGCGCGGCTGTGGCGCAGCTGGCTGCTGCGCGCGGTCGCCGGTGACCCTGGCGACCTCCAGATCATGTACACCGTCGACGGCGGCCGCGAGCTGCCCGAACGAGCGCTGGACCACCTCGGAGGATATGCCGACTCACGACCGGTTCGGGTCGGCAACGACGCCGCGAAGCAGCGGCAGACCGACGTGCTCGGCGAAGTGATGGTGGCGCTGGAGACCGCACGCGAGCTGGGCCTCGAGGACCATGCCGACGCCTGGTCGTTGCAGTGCGCGTTGGTCGGCGAGCTCGCCGAGCACTGGGACACTCCCGACCACGGCCTGTGGGAGATGCGCGGTCCCCGCCGACACTTCACCCACTCCCGCGTCATGGTGTGGGCCGCGTTCGACCGGGCCATCGCCGGCGTCGAGAAGCACGGGTTGCAGGGTCCGGTGGAGCAGTGGCGCGATCTGCGCGACCGGGTCCGCGCAGAGATCCTCGACAAGGGCTTCGACCACGAGCGCAACACCTTCACCCAGCACTACGACACCACAGAGGTCGACGCCTCCCTGCTGGTCATCCCCGCGGTCGGGTTCCTACCCGGGAACGACCCCCGGATGCTGGGCACGATCAAGGCTGTCGAGGAGGACCTGATGGTCGACGGCCTCCTCCTGCGCTACCGCACCGAGACGGGGGTCGACGGTCTGTCCGGCGACGAGCACCCATTCCTCGCCTGCTCGTTCTGGTTGGTCACCGCCTACGCCAAGGCCGGGAGGCTGGAGGACGCCGACGAGCTGATGACCCGGCTGTTGGCCCTGCCCAACGACGTCGGGCTGCTCTCGGAGGAGTACGACCCGATCAACCGGCGGATGACCGGGAACTTCCCACAGGCCTTCTCCCACCTCGCGCTGGTCGGAGCCGCGGTCGCGCTGGACCAGGCCAAGCAGCAGGCTCAGGGCAAGGAGCAGACGCTCGATCGACCCGTGCGGACCGAGCCCGCCTCACACTGAGGTCGTGCTCCGGTGGTGCCGGCGCTGGGTCACCGCATCCTTGAAGAAGTCGATGCCGGTCCACACGGTCGCCACCACGGCCGCACCCATCAGCACCACTGCCACCCACCACAGGGCGGCCGTGATCTCTCCCGCCGTCCCGTCGATCTGTCGAAGGGGTAGGAGCAAGGCCCCGAGGGCGGCTGTCTGCAGGACGGTCTTGACCTTGCCGCCCCGGTTCGCGGCGATCACCACGTGCTTGGCCACCGACAGCCGCATCAAGGTCACGCTCCACTCACGCAGCAGGACGACGATCGTGACCCACCACCACAGCTCACCGATGATCGAGAGAGCGATGAACGCCATCCCGGTGATCGCCTTGTCCGCGATCGGGTCGGCGATCTTGCCGAAGTTCGTCACCAGGTCGTGCTTGCGGGCGAGGTCCCCGTCGACCTTGTCGGTGATCATCGCCCCGGCGAAGATGGCGAACGCAACACACCGCCACAGCACCGACTCGCCGTCGTCGACGAGCACAGCCCAGGCGAAGAACGGCACCAGCACGATCCGCAGCGTGGTCAGCGCGTTGGGCAGGTTCCAGTTGCTGGCCTGACCGCGTCCCTGGTCAGTCGACACGACGTCCGCCTCGTCCGTGGACACCTTGCCCGCGGACCGAGCCGAGGATGCCGCGCGCAACGAGGTCCACACCGTCGGAGCCGGTGACGGTAGCCGCGACCACGTCACCGGGGCTCGTCCCGGGTGGCAGGTCCACGAGCATCGTGGAACCGTCCACCTCGGGTCCTTGGTGGGCGGCGCGCCCCTCGGCACGGGTGCCGCCGTCGGCCACCTGCTCGACGAGGACGTCGACGCGCTCACCATGCCGCTCCTCCGCGCGCTGGTCGGTGAGCTGCTCCACGAATCGGCTCACGCGCTCGGTCCGCTCTCGGATCACGTCCTCCTCGAGCTTCAGGTCGTACGACGCCGCCTCGGTCCCGTCCTCGTCGGAGTACCCGAAGACCCCGACAGCATCCATCCGAGCCGCTTCGAGGAAGTCACAGAGGATCGCCACGTCCTGCTCGGTCTCCCCGGGGAAGCCGACGATCACGTTCGAGCGCACTCCGGCTGCCGGCGCCAGAGAGCGGATCTGATGGAGCAGGCCGAGGAAGCTCTCGCTGTCGCCGAAGCGCCGCATCCGCCGGAGCACCCGAGGTGAGGCGTGTTGGAAGGACAGGTCGAAGTAGTCGGCCACACCAGGGGTGCCCGCGATCGCCTCGACCAGACCCGGCCGGGTCTCGGCTGGTTGCAGGTAGGACACCCGGACCCGCTCGACCCCTTCGACGGCGGCCAGCTCAGCCAGCAACGTCTCGAGGAGTCGGAGGTCACCGAGGTCCTTGCCGTAGGAGGTGGAGTTCTCGCTGACCAGGTACAGCTCCTTGACGCCTTGGGCGGCCAGCCAGCGGGCCTCGTCGAGGACCTCGGTGGGCCGGCGGGACAGATAGGACCCGCGAAAGCTGGGGATCGCGCAGAACGTGCACCGGCGGTCGCAGCCGCTGGCCAGCTTCAGCGGTGCCACCGGCCCACCGTCAAGGCGTCGACGCACCGCGCGCGGCCCGCTCGCCGGCGTCGTGTGAGCTGGCAGGTCCGGCGGGGCGATCGCATGGCCCGGCACCACGGTCCCGCTCCCGGGGCGATCCGCGGGCGAGATCGGCAGCAGGTCGCGACGGTCGCGGGGGACGTGCGGGTGGTGCTGGATCCCGGCCAGGATGGACCGGAGCCGGTCGGCGATGTCGGGGTAGTCGTCGAAGCCCAGCACGGCGTCGGCCTCGGGCAGGGTCTCGGCGAGGTCCTTGCCGTAGCGTTCCGCCAGGCAGCCCACGGCAACGACCGCGCGGGCCGTACCCTGCGACTTCAGGTCCGCAGCCTCCAGCAGCGTGTCGACGGAGTCCTTCTTGGCCGCCTCGACGAAGCCGCAGGTGTTCACCACCACGGTCTCGGCCTCGTCGGCCTCCTCGACCAGGCGGAAGCCTCCCGCCTCGAGCCGGCCGGCCAGCTCCTCGGAGTCGACCTCGTTGCGAGCGCAGCCAAGGGTCACCACGGCTACGGAGGTCGGCTCCCCGCCTGGGGACTGCGAGCTGCCGCCCCGAGGACGGGTGTGCGTTGAAGTCGTCATCGTCGTCCACGAGTATGACGGCTGCCGTGCCGGGACACGAACCGGTGACAGGCGGCTCCGTTCAGCCGAAGGTCCGGCTGCCCGCCTGTCCGATGGCGCCGACGGCCCCTCGGTCGTTGCCTCGGACCGAGACGTCGACCCTGCCCGCGTTGTCGGCGCGCACGCGCACTGGCGGCGTGACCCGAAGTCGGGTGGGTTCACCGGGGCGGACCTCGCCGGTGAACGTGATCCGCCCGTCCTTGTCGCGGACGACGACCCGGGAGGGTGCCTCCTCGGCGGTGAGCACCACAAGCACCGGCTTCGCCGCCGACGCCCCCGCGCCCGGTCCGCGACCGGACCCTGGGTCACTCTCGAGGCCTGCCGATCCGTTGAGACCCGGTGCCGGGTTCTGCACCAGGTCGGCCGGTTCAGCGGAGAAGAACCGCACGACGCCCCACACCAGCACCAGGGCGAGCACCACCCCGATCAGCAGACCCCAGTTGGGCCCTCCGATCGCGCCACGCATGTTGTTGCGCATCCCGGTCGCCAGCTCGGCCTCGAAGACGCGGCGCGCGTTCACCGGAGCGGTGGCGTACCGCTCCTCGAACGCAGCCATCAGCGGCGCCGGGTCCTTGCCCAGGACCCGGGCCAGTGTCCGCAGGTGACCTCTGGCGTAGAAGTCGCCTCCGCAGGGCGCGAAGTCGTCGACCTCGATCGACTCGATCACGTGCGGCCGGATCCGGGTCCGGTCGGCCAGCTCGTCGACCGAGAGCCCGAGGCGGGTGCGGGCGGCCATCAGGTCCGGGCCGATCACCGGGTCGTAGGCAGGTTCGGTGACGAAGTCGTCGATGACCAGCGGCTCTACCGGGTCACCCAGCCGGGAGATCGGCCGGACCCGCGAGGTCACCCAACCAGCCGGTCCCTGGTCCTCGTCGGTGGCGACGTCCTTCGCCTCGGTGGCCTTCCCCGATGCGGTGGCCGGGAGGTCCCGGGTGATCTCGGCGCGCAGCGCTCGCCGCGTCTCTCGGAACGGGACCGCCTCGCGACCCTCACTCGGGCTCGGTGCCTGCACGGGCTCGGCCGCCGCATCGAGTGGTACCTGGACCACCTCGCCGTCGACCTCGACCTCGGGTCGTCGCGCCTTGCGGACCCGAGAGACGATCAACCCGATCCCACCGAGCCGGCGACGCCGGACCGTGATCCGCTCCGGCTGGGCTGCGGCCGGGACCGGCTTCTCGGTGGCTGTCTCGGTGGCTGTCTCGGTGGCTGTCTCGGTGGCTGTCTCGGGGGCTTCCTCGGCTTCCGCCGTCCGTCGTGCGCGGAGCTCAGCGCGCTCACGTGCCCGGTCCTCGCTCCAGCGGCGTGCTCGCTGCCGAGCCTGGTCGCGCATCGACCTGCGCTGCGCCTGCGGTCCCTCGTCGCCCTGTGGTGCACCAGCGAGCTCCGGCTCCGGTGTCGAGTCGGCATCGACCTCCGCTGGTGCCGGCTTGGCAGCGATCTCGACGACCTCGGCCGCACCACGTGACAACAAGGTGAGCTGGTCCACGAGGCTGCGCTTGCCTTCCGCCCGGCCGTCGGGCTCGTCGGGACTCTGCTCACCGGTCTGGTCGAGCTCGTGTCCGGGCTCGCCGGTGGTGGTGACGCGCGTCGTGAACCCGACCGGCACAGCCAGTGCCCCGCCGTACATCTTCTGGTTCAGGCCCGCATGCCGCTTCGCCTTGCCCTCGAGCCCTTCGACGGCGCGCGCCGCGCTGTGCGGCACGAAGACCAGCCGTCCGTCGCGGAGCAGGTTGCGACGCGGGTGGACCGCGACCTGGCGGATCGCGTCCCAGGGCAGGCCTCTCCACTCGTCGCCGAGCCGGATCCGGACGCCGAGGTCGTCGGCCACGGCCAGTGGCGTGCGGGCGTCCACCAGTGAGGTCAGGTAGTAGCCGGCGACCAGGGCCATCACCGCGCACAACGCCCAGTCCAGGGGCGTCATGGTCTGCGAGGCACGCCAGAGGTACGCGATCGCGACCGCGGACGCGGCGGCACCGATCAGCGCGGCGAGGCCCGCGCGTCTGCGCACGACCACCGGGGTCGCGGCGAGTACGGCGTCGTCGTGACTGTCGTGCTCGCCGTCGGAATCGTTGCGAGGCGAGGTATGTAGAGCGCTCACTGTTCTCCCTGCAGTGTGGCGAGGACTTGGTCGAGTTCGTCGGGCTTGATCAAGACGTCGCGGGCCTTGGAGCCTTCGCTCGGACCCACCACGCCTCGGCTCTCCAGGATGTCCATAAGCCGACCCGCCTTGGCGAAGCCGACCCGCAGCTTGCGCTGCAGCATCGACGTGGAGCCGAACTGCGTCGAGACGACCAGCTCGATCGCCGCGACGACCAGCTGCATGTCGTCACCGATCTCGTCGTCGAGCTCGCGCTTGGCCTGCTGCGGGGCGGTCACGTCGTCGCGATAGGTCGGCGAGAGCTGTTCCTTGCAGTGCCGGACGACCTGGTGCACCTCGGCCTCGGTGACCCAGGAGCCCTGCACCCGCACCGGCTTCCCCGCACCCATCGGCAGGAACAGGCCGTCGCCTTGGCCGACCAGCTTCTCCGCACCCGGCTGGTCGAGGATCACCCGGCTGTCGGCGAGCGAGGAGGTGGAGAACGCCAGCCGGGACGGCACGTTGGCCTTGATCAGCCCGGTGACCACGTCGACGCTGGGCCGTTGGGTCGCCAGGATCAGGTGGATGCCGGCTGCCCGGGCGAGCTGGGTGATCCGGACGATCGCGTCCTCCACGTCACGAGGGGCAACCATCATCAGGTCGGCCAGCTCGTCGACCACCACGAGCAGGTAGGGGTACGGCGAGAGCACTCGCTCGCTGCCCGCGGGTGCCTGGACCTTGCCGGCCCGGACCGCCTTGTTGAAGTCGTCGACGTGCCGGAAGCCGAAGGTGGCGAGGTCGTCGTACCTCATGTCCATCTCGCGGACCACCCAGGACAGCGCCTCGGCTGCCTTCTTCGGGCTGGTGATGATCGGGCTGATCAGATGCGGAACGCCTTCGTAGTGGTTGAGCTCGACCCGCTTCGGGTCGACCAGGATCATCCGCACCTCGTCGGGGGTCGCGCGCATCAGGATCGAGGTGATCATCGAGTTCACGAAGCTGGACTTCCCGGACCCGGTGGCGCCGGCGACCAGAAGGTGCGGCATCTTCGCCATGTTGGCGACCACGAAGCCACCTTCGACGTCCTTGCCGAGCCCGACCACCATCGGGTGGTGGTCGTTGCGGGCGTTGCCGCTGCGGAGCACGTCGCCGAGAGAGACGATCTCCTTGTCCGAGTTGGGGATCTCGATGCCGATCGCGGACTTGCCGGGGATCGGTGACAGGATCCGCACGTCTGCACTGGCCACGGCGTAGGCGATGTTCTTGCCGAGGGCGGTGACCTTCTCCACCTTGACCGCGGGACCGAGCTCCACCTCGTAGCGGGTGACTGTCGGTCCTCGCGTGTAGCCGGTCACCTGTGCGTCGATGTCGAACTGCTCGAGCACCTCGGTGAGCCGTCCCACGACCTCGTCGGAGGCCTTGGACCGGGCCTTGTGCGGGCTACCCGCCCGGAGCATCTCGTTGCCGGGCAGCGAGTAGGTGATGTCCCCGGAGAGCGCCAGCTGCTCCACCCTCGCCGGAAGCGGCGTGTGCGGCGGGGGCTCCAGCTCACCCTTGCCGAGGTCCTCCGGCCCAGCGGCCCCGTCGGCGGCCCCATCGGCGGCCCCATCGGCGGCCCGGTCGCTGGCTGGTCCTGGTGCGGTCGTGCCCGCGTCGACCTCTGCGCTGCTCGCTGATTGCCGCAGCGCCCGGCTCTCGAGCACCGGGCTGGCATAGGCCGGCTCGCCAATCTGCTCGTCGTCGATGTCCTCCTCGCCTCCGCGGCCCGTCAGCATGCTGGCCACGCGGCTCCGGGAACGGCTGCGCTGCTGCGGGATCGCTGCGGCCTCCTCGCCGGCATCGGCGTCCGCCCCCGCCGGGCTCCGACCCAGCAGTCGCTCACGCGCTGCCCCCAGTCGGGAGGGAATCCGGTAGACGGGGGTCGAGGTGACCACCAGCAGACCGAAGACGGCGAGCAGCGCCAGCAGCGGCACCACGACCAGGGTGCTGCGCAACAGGTCCAGCAGCAGCGAGGAGACCACGAATCCCAGCGCACCTCCTGCCTGCTGCAGCGGTGCGGTGTCGCCGAGCTCGGGCTCCGGCATGCCGTTGGCGATGTGTACCAGCCCGAGCAGGCCCAGCAGCAGCGCGGACCACCCGATGGCCTGACGACCGGCGGGTCCGTTGCTCTCCGGGTCCCGCAGGTTTCGCCAGGCGATGAAGCACAACAGCACCGGCACGAACCAAGCCAGCAACCCGACCGAGCCGGCGACGATCGCGCGAACCGCCCCGCCGATCTGACCCGGAAGCTGCCACCACACCGCCGCGGCCGTGACGACCGCCAGGGCCACCAGCAAGAGCCCCGCGCCGTCTCGGCGATGCTCGGGCTCGAGGTCGCGTGCGGTGTGTCCGAGGCGGCGGACCGTGGCGCCCACCGCGTGCGCAGTGGCGGCCCAGGCGCCCTGGACCGCCCGGAGGATGCCGGAGAAGACGGCAGCGAACATCCGCGCAATAGGGCCAGTCCCGTTCCGGACCGCCCGGGGCGCCGGCCGCTTCTTGGTCTTCGTGCCGCGGCTCGACGTGGACTTCGCTCGGGACTGGCTGCCGGACGACCGGGTCTTGGAGCTCGTCGCACGCCTGCTCGAACTTGTGCTCCTGCTCCGCGACGCCGGCGGGGAAGACGTACGGGTCGCCATGATGACGAGGGTAGGCGAACGCCCCATGAGTCACACGTGTCACACGCCGGGTGATCCGCCCGTTCCTGACGGCCACGCCTGCGAGGATGGCCGCATGTGGCCGCAGGACCAGGCCAGGCGGCTCACCGCTCACCGTATCGCCGGTGCCGGGTCGGCGGTGGCCTGAGGTGGACCTGGAGACGCTGCGCCTCGGGGTCTACGGCGGCTTCGCCCGCGACGGAACGGCCCCGTCGCTGGACGACCTCGCCGCCATGTGCGGGACCGATCGACCCGGCGTCCGCGCCGGCCTGCGGGCGCTCGCCGAGCAGCGCCACCTGGTGCTGGACACCGAGGGCCGGGTGCTGATGGCCCACCCGTTCTCCTCGATCAACCTCGGCTTTTCGGTCATGGGTTCGGCAACCCTGTGGTGGGGCGGCTGCGCCTGGGACTCGTTCGCGCTTCCACACCTGCTGAGGGAGGAGAGCGACGTCCTGGTCGCCACCCGCTGTCCGGGGTGCGGTGCCGCGCTGTCCTGGGTGGTCGACCGGCACCAGCCGCCGGCCGGTCCGGAGGTGGCGCACTTCCTGGTCCCGGCGACGCACATCTGGGACGACGTCGTCACCACCTGCGCGAACCAGCGGCTGTTCTGCTCCCCAGCGTGCGTGCAGGCCTGGCTCGAGCGCACCGGCAACCGGCGCGGTTACCAGATGGATCTGGCGACACTGTGGCGGCTGGCTCGAGGGTGGTACGCCGGCCGGCTCGAGCGTGGGTACCGGCGTCGCGACCCGGCCGGCGCCGCGACGTACTTTCGGCAGGTCGGCCTGCGCGGCTCCTTCTGGGGCCTGGACTGAGGGTGTCCGCCTCCCGGGTCAGGCCTCGACGACGACGGGGATGATCATCGGTCGCCGGCGGTGTCGATTGCTCACCCACCGCCCGACGACTCGGCGGATGGTCTGCTGGAGCTGGTGGCTGTCGGAGACGCCGTCCGCGACCGCCCGGTCCAGCGCCTGCACGACCTCGGGGATGATCTCGTCGAAGGTGGAGTCGTCCTCCAAGAAGCCTCTGGCGTGGATCTCCGGCCCGCCGGCGACCTTCCCGGTGACTGAGTCGATGACCACCATCACCGAGATGAAGCCCTCCTCCCCGAGGATCCGGCGGTCCTTCAGCGACGCCTCGGTCACGTCGCCGACGGAGGCGCCGTCGACGAACACGTAGCCGCAGTCGACCTTCCCGGCGACGCTGGCCACCCCGTCGAGCAGGTCCACCACGACGCCGTCCTCTGCCAGGACCACCCGGTCGGCCGGGACCCCGGTCTGGCGGGCAAGTGCGCCGTTGGCGATCATGTGCCGCACCTCGCCGTGCACCGGGAGCACGTTGCGTGGCCGCACGATGTTGTAGCAGTAGAGCAGCTCTCCCGCGGAGGCATGGCCGGAGACGTGCACGAGCGCATTGCCCTTGTGCACCACGTTGGCCCCCCATCGGGACAGTCCGTTGATCACCCGGTAGACGGCGTTCTCGTTCCCGGGGATCAGGGACGAGGCGAGCACGACGGTGTCGCCCTCCTCGATGTGCACGAAGTTGTGGTTGCGCTGCGCGATCCGCGACAGCGCAGACAACGGCTCGCCCTGGGAACCGGTGGAGATCAGCACGATCTCCTCCGGCGGGTAGTCGCCGATCTCCTTCGAGTCCACCAGCGTGTCCGGGGGCACCTGCAGGTGTCCGAGGTCGCGGGCGATCCCCATGTTCCTGATCATCGAGCGGCCGACGTAGGCGACCTTCCGGCCGTTGGCCACTGCGACGTCCATCACCTGCTGGACCCGGTGCACGTGCGACGCGAAGCAGGCGACGATGACCCGTTGGCTGCTCTGGTGGAAGACCCGCTCGAGGACCGGCGTGATGTCGCGCTCCAGGGTGTTGAAGCCCGGCACCTCGGCGTTCGTGGAGTCGACCAGGAACAGGTCGACGCCTTCCTCGCCCAGCCTGGCCAATGCCCGCAGGTCGGTGATCCGCCCGTCGAGCGGGAGCTGGTCCATCTTGAAGTCGCCGGTGTGCAGCACCAAGCCCGCTCCGGTGCGGATCGCGACCGCGAGGGCGTCCGGGATGGAGTGGTTGACCGCGACGAACTCGAGGTCGAACGGTCCCAGCGAGAGCCGGTCGCCTTCACGCACCTGGTGGTGCACGGTCTCCTTGAGCCGGTGCTCCCGCAGCTTCGAGGTCAGCAGCGCGAGGGTCAGCTGGGAGCCGACGAGGGGGATGTCGCCCCGCTCGCGGAGGAGGAAGGGCACTGCGCCGATGTGGTCCTCGTGACCGTGCGTGAGCACCAGCGCCTCGACGTCGGCCAGCCGGTCCCGGATCGGCTCGAAGTCGGGCAGGATCAGGTCGACGCCGGGGTGGTGGTCCTCGGGGAACAGCACGCCGCAGTCGACGATCAGCAGCCGCCCGTCGTACTCGAAGACCGTCATGTTCCGGCCGATCTCGCCCAGCCCTCCGAGCGGGGTGACCCGAAGTCCTCGAGGTGGGAGCGGGCCGGGCGCCGAGAGCTCGGGATGCGGATGGCTCATGCAGCGGTCTCGCTCACGCGGTGTCCTCCAGGAGGTCGGCTTGCTCGAGCGTGGAGCGCAGGCCATCGACCAGGTCGGCGGGCGCCGGCACGAGCGGTAGTCGCACGTTGCGGTTGGGGAGCACACCGAGCAGCTGCAGCGCGGCCTTGGCCATCGCGGCCCCCGGCGCTCGGGTCATGATCGCCTCGACGACCGGCGCGAGGCGGCGGTACGTGCCCAGGGCCGCGGACAGCTCACCGCGCTCGACAGCAGCGACCATGTCGGCGTACTGCCGCCCGGCTACGTGTCCGACGACCGAGACCACACCCGAGCCGCCGTGCGTGAGCCAGCCGAGGTTCAGCACGTCGTCGCCTGAGTAGAAGGCGAGTCCGGTCTCGCTCATCAGCCGCACGCCACGCGACAGGTCACCCACGGCGTCCTTGACCGCGACGACCCGTTCGTGGTCGGCGATCTGGCGCACGGTGTCCTCGGACAGGGACAGCCCGGTCCGGCCGGGGATGTCGTAGAGCATCACCGGCAGCCCCGTCGCATTCGCGACGGACTCGAAGTGAGCGCGCACGCCCTCCTGCGACGGCTTGCTGTAGTACGGCGTCACCAGCAACAGGGCGTCCGCGCCGAGCTTCTCCGCCTGCTCGGCGAGCTCGACGCTGTGTGCGGTGTTGTTGGTGCCCACCCCGGCCACCACGCTGACCTTGTCCCCGACCGCGTCGACGACCGCGCTCAGGATCCGACCGGTCTCGTCTGCGGTCGTCGTCGGGGCCTCCCCGGTGGTGCCGGAGACCACCACGCCGTCGTGGCCGTGGCCGGCGAGGTGCTCGGCGACCCGCACGGTCCCGTCGAGGTCGACGGTGCCGTCGTCGGCGAACGCGGTCACCATGGCGGTCAGCACCCGGCCGAACGGCGCGGGCCCGAGGGTGGTCGCGGTCATGGTTCCAGGCTAACCGCTCCCACCCCCGGGGCGCCGTACGCGATGGCTTCGGCGCGCGCCGGTCAGTGGTCAGCGGAGGCTGGCAGCCCGCTTCACCGCGGCGTGCACGTCCACGTAGCCGGTCCCGGTCTGCCAGGCCGCGTAGCCGGGCATGTCGGTCGTCGTGCCGGCGAGGATGCGCTTGACCTGTCCGGGCCGGAGCTCCGGGTTGGTCTCGAGCATCAACGCCACGGCGCCGGCCACGTGCGGAGCGGCCATCGAGGTGCCGGACAGCGTGGTGTAGTACGGCAGGTCCGCCGGGTCGATCCGCTTCAGGTCCTCCTCGGCTCCGATCACGCCCACCGGCGACGCGGTCCGGGTGGACACGACGTTGACCCCGGGCGCGGTCAGGGTGGGCTGGTCCTTCCACGTCCAGCGCTGACCGTCGACCCGGAAGCTACCGCCCCCACCCGCAGTACCGCGCGAGGAGAACTCCGCGAGCTTCTCGTTGCGGTTGCCGGCGGCGACCGCGATCACCCACGGCGCCTTCTTGTAGTTGCCGGTGATCGTGCACTTGTCCGGTCCCGAGTTGCCCGCGGAGAACACCACGACGATGTTGCGGTCGTAGGCGTCCTTGGTCGCGACGTTGATCGGGTCGTCGGGGTCCACCTTGGTGCAGGTGTCGCCCGAGTCGCCCCAGGAGTTGGTGACCACCCGGATGTCGTACTGCCGCTGGTGGGTCAACGCGTAGTCGAACCCGCCGAGGACGTCGAGCAGCAGCAGGCCGGCCCCGGAGCCGTAGCCGACCAGGTCCGCGCCGGGTGCGACGCCTTCGTACTTGCCGCCGGACTTCTCGCCGGTCGCGCCGACGATGCCGGCGACGTGCGTGCCGTGACCACCGGTCGAGTCAGTGTTGGGCACGTCCTCGACGTAGGTGATGGGCAACAGGGACGGCTCGAAGGAGTTCAGGTTCGCTGCTGCCTCGACGTTCTGCACGGTGTGCTCGGGATACTCCAGGTCCTGGTGAGTCCCGTCGATCCCGCTGTCGTTGACGACCACGCCGACGCCATCGCCGGTGACCGGGAGCCCGCCATTGGCGCGGGTCAGGGCGCGGTCACGGCGGACCGCGTCGACGCCGGTCAGCTCGGTGTAGTCGTCGTTGTCGTAGCGCAGCCGCTCGTTGAGGTAGAGCGAGCGAACACGTGGGTCATCTGCCAGCGTCTCGACCTCGGCGTCGGAGGCCAGCACCCCGGCGATCGGCAGCGACCTCAAGGTGATGCCGGTCTCCACTCCGGCATCGCGCAAGGCGGTGACGTCGGCCCGCTCGGGGGCGCCCTCGCCGTCGAAGGTGACCACCACCTGTTGCGCGCCGGTCTGGCGCAGTGCCTGGCTCAGCTCGGGACTGATGCTCGCGGAGTCCGTGGCGCTCTCTCCTGCGGCGCCGGGGGCGGGGTTGACCGCGACCGATCCGGCCACTGCGATCGCGCCGGCCAGGGTGACGGCGGCGCTGGTACGTCGGATTCTCATGCGATTTCCTTCGTCACGGGCGGCGCTGTTCGCCGGCCTACCGCGGGTGCAACGAGACTCGCCCCAGGAGGCTATGCCCGCTCGTAGGTGACGAATGTCAAACCCTCGCGCGGGTCCCGGTGCGTCTGGACCCACTGCGCCGCATCGAAGCGGGGGTAGAACGCGTCTCCCTCGGGGGCGAGGTGGACCTCGGTGAGGATCTGTACGTCGGCCAGGTCCATCGCCGCCGCGTACACCTGGGCACCGCCGATGACCATCACGTCCCCGTCCAGCGACTGTGCCTGACCGATCGCGTCCTCGACGCTGTTCGCCACGAGGACTCCCTCGCCGCTCCACCCCCGCTGACGGGTGATCACGATGTTGGTGCGGTCCGGAAGCGCTCGGCCGATGCTGTCAAAGGTACGCCGGCCCATCACCACGGTGTGTCCGGTGGTGGTGGCCCGGAAGTGCCGCAGGTCCTCGGGCAGCCGCCACGGCAGCTCACCGCCACGGCCGATCACCCCGTTGTCGGCGACGGCGGCGACCAGCACGACACGCTTGGCCGTCATACCGCGATGGGTGCCCTGATCCCCGGGTGTGGGTCATAGCCCTCGACGGCGATGTGCTCGAGGTCGAAGGCGTCGATCTCTGAGACCGTGGGGTCGAGCCGCAGCGTGGGCAGCGGCCGCGGCTCCCGAGACAGCTGAAGGCGTGCCTGCTCCACGTGGTTGGAGTACAGGTGGGCATCGCCCAAGGTGTGCACGAAGTCGCCCGGCTCGAGCCCGGTGACCCGGGCGACCATGTGCGTCAGCAGCGCGTAGGAGGCGATGTTGAACGGGACGCCGAGGAACACGTCGGCGGATCGCTGGTAGAGCTGGCAGCTGAGCCGGCCGGGGCCGGAGCCGCCGGGAGCGACGTAGAACTGGAACAGCGCATGGCAGGGAGCCAGCGCCATCTGCGGGATGTCCGCCACGTTCCAGGCCGAGACGATGTGGCGACGGGAGTCGGGGTCGCTCCGGATCGCGTCGATCACGTTCTTGATCTGGTCGACGTGCCCACCGTCGGGGCGGGGCCAGGACCTCCACTGGTAGCCGTAGACCGGACCGAGGGCGCCGCTCTCGTCGGCCCACTCGTCCCAGATGGTCACCCCTCGGTCCTGCAGCCACTTGACGTTGGTGTCGCCGCGCAGGAACCACAGCAGCTCGGCGAACACCGAGCGGGTGTGCACCTTCTTGGTGGTCACCAGGGGGAAGCCCTCGCGCAGGTCGAACCGCATCTGGTGCCCGAACAGGCTGAGAGTGCCCGTCCCGGTGCGGTCGTTCTTCGGGACGCCTTCGTCGAGGACCCTGCTGAGAAGGTCCAGGTACTGCCGCACGCCGCTCAAACTAGCACCGCCCTCCGACGCGATCACCGCGCCGACACCCGGACCGGCCACGCCGGCGCCTGCGCTGGACACCCGCGGCCCTTGAAACGCTTGGCTAAGTGTATTAGCTTATTGGCTATGACTACTCCCCGACATGTACATCGGCCCGAAGGCCGGATCGCCTACGAGGTGGCCGGCTCCGGCGAGTCCCTGGTTCTCTGCGTGCCGGGGGTGGGCGAGCTACGGCAAAGCTTCCGGCTGCTGGTGCCCCTGCTCGTCGAGCAGGGCTACCGGGTGGCCACCATGGACATGCGCGGTCACGGCGACAGCGACGCCACCTTCACCAGCTACGACGACGTGGCCCTCGGGACCGACATCTCGGCCCTGATCGAGGAGCTCGGCGGGCCGGCGGTCGTCGTCGGGAACTCGATGGGGGCCGGCGCCGCGGTCTGGGCGGCAGCCGAGGCGCCGCAGCACGTTGTCGGCCTCGCTCTGCTCGGACCGTTCGTGCGGGATCCAGACGGCGGGACCCTTCAGCGGCTGGCCTTCCGGCTCTCGATGCGCAGGCCCTGGGGTCGGGCGGCCTTCCTGAGCTTCTATCCCAGGTGGTTCCCGGGCACCAAGCCGGAGGGGTACGACGAGCACCTGGCGCGTGTCCGCGACAACCTGGGTCGCCCTGGGCACTGGAAGGCCTTCGTGCGCACGACCCGCACCTCGCACGCGCCGGTGGCAGCGAGGATCACCGAGGTCACCGCCCCGGCGGTCGTCGTGATGGGCAGCGAGGATCTCGATTGGCCGGACCCGGCGGCGGAGGCCGCGTGGGTCGCGGAGCAGCTGGGCGCGGAGGTGGTGATGGTCCCGGGGGTGGGCCACTACCCGCAGGCGCAGGCGCCGGTGGCGACGGCCGCCGCCGTTACCCGGGTCCTGGACGCGGTCGAGCGTGCCTAGGGCGGGACTGTCGACCGACGCCGTGGTGACCGGCGCCGCGGCCCTGGCCGACGAGGTCGGACAGGACAGCCTCACCCTCGCCGCGCTCGCGCAACGGTTCGGGGTCGCCCTCCCCAGCCTGTACAAGCACGTGCAGGGTCTCGAGGACCTCCACGGTCGACTGGCGGTCCGCACCGCTGACGAGGTGGGCGACACCCTGCGCCGTTCGGCCACCGGCCGGTCCGGGCCCGACGCGCTGCGCGCGATCGCCGCGGCGTACCGGGACTACGCCAACCGGCATCCCGGTCGCTACGGGTACCTCCTGCGACCCCGTCCGGGCGACCCTGAGCACCAGGCGGCCTCGCAGGAGATCCTCGGGGTGCTCTTCGACGTCTTCGCCGGATACGGCATCACCGGCGAGGAGGCAGTCGACGCGGCACGCGCCCTGCGCAGCGCCCTGCACGGCTTCGTCAGCCTCGAGCTCGGCGGTGGGTTCGGGCTGCCCCAGTCGGTGGACCGCAGCTTCGACCGGCTCGTGTCCGCGCTCGACGCCGCACTACGGACCTGGTCTGCCCCGCCGAGCTGAGCGGGCCGTGTGGTTCGATCGTGAGGTGGGCATCGACTTCCGGGGCTCTCCGCGGCCGACCCTCGGCGTCGAGTGCGAGTTCGCCCTGGTCGACCGGGTCACCCGAGACCTCCGCAACACGGCGGGTGAGCTGTTCTCCCTGGTTCGCGACCGGTCGGGCGAGGACAACCCGCGGCTGCACAGTGAGCTGCTGCGGAACACGGTCGAGGTGGTCACCGGTGTCTGTGAGAACGTGCCCGAGGCGGTGGCAGACCTCCGCGACACCCTGAGGTTGGTCCGGGCGTCGGCGACCGAGCTGGGCGTGGACCTGTACTCGGCCGGCACCCATCCGTTCGCCCGGTGGAGCAGCCAGCAGCTGACGCCGGGACACCGCTACGAGGAGCTGATCGCACGCACCCAGTGGTGGGGCAGGCAGATGCTCGTGTGGGGTCTGCACGTGCACGTGGGAGTCAGACGGCGTGAGCACGTGCTGCCCATCGTGTCGTCCGTGCTCAACCAGTACCCACACCTGCAGGCGCTGTCCGCGTCCTCCCCGATCTGGGCGGGCACCGACACCGGGTACGCCAGCAACCGCGCGATGATGTTCCAGCAGCTCCCCACCGCGGGGCTGCCCTTCCAGTTCCAGCGCTGGGAGGAGTACGAGGCGTTCGTCGACGACCAGCGCAGGACCGGCGTGATCGAGGTGCTCAACGACATCCGGTGGGACGTCCGGCCCTCACCCGAGCTCGGGACGGTCGAGGTGCGCGTCTGCGACAGTGTGTCCACCCTGCGCGAGCTGCGTGCGCTGGTCGCGCTGACTCACTGCCTGGTGGCGGACCTGGAGGAGAGGCTGGAGGCCGGAGAGCACCTGCCGGTGATGCAGCCGTGGCACACCCAGGAGAACAAGTGGCGCGCCGCGCGGTACGGCCTGGAGGCGGAGATCATCCTCGACAGCGCGGGAAACGAGCGCCTGGTGACCGACGACCTGGCCGACCTCCTCGACCGGCTGGAGCCGGTCGCGAAGCGCCTGGACTGCTCCGCGGAGCTGGCCGAGGTCGCCGACATCCCGCGGCTCGGCGCCTCCTACCAGCGCCAACGTCGGGTGGCCGAGGCCGCTGGCGGCGACCTCGTGGCGGTGGTCGACTCTGTGGTCCGGGAGCTCGACGAGGAGCTGTGAGCGACCAGGTGCCTACCACGGGGTTGCGGGCGGCGACGTTCAACGTCTACGCCCTCGAGCACGCCGACGGAGCGCGTCGTACGGCGGTTGCGGCCGAGGGGCTGCGGCGGCTGCGCCCGGACGTGGTCGCCCTGCAGGAGGTGACCCGTGGCGACGAGACCGACCAGGTCGCCGAGCTCCTGCCCGGGTACCACGTCGTGGACCACCGGGACTGGTCCGCCGACGGGGTAGGCGCCACCACGGCGAGCCGGTGGCCGGTCGGGGACACCTGGTACGTCGACCTGCCGGTGTCGTCCGGTGCGGCGCACCTGTCCTGGGTCGGGGCGGCCGTCGTCGAGGTCCTCGCCCCAGCCCCACTTGGTCCGGTGCTGGTGGTGCACCACAAGCCCAGCTGGCACCAGGGCGGGGAGCGCGAGCGCGAGCAGCAGGCGGTGGCGACCGCCGACGCGGTGGAGAAGCTGGTCGGACCGCGGGAGGTCCCGGTCGTCCTGCTGGGAGACTTCGACGCCGCACCGGACGCGTCCAGCATCCGCTTCCTCACCGGCCGGCAGTCCCTGGAAGGTGTCAGCGTGTGCTACCAGGACGCTTGGAGCGCCGTGCATCCAGAGGACGCAGGCCACACCTTCACCCCGGTCAACCCACTGGTCCGCAACGGCGAGATGTCCCGGGAGACCGGGCGCAGGATCGACTATGTGATGGTCCGGTGTGGCTCGCACGGACCCCCGCTCGAGGTGACCGGTTGCGAGCGGGTCTTCACCGAGCCCGTGGGCGGCGTGTGGGCCAGCGACCACTTCGGCGTCTACGCCGACCTGCGCGTTCCTCGCCCCGCCGACGCGTGGCGGTAGCCGGCTCGGTGCCGGTCGCGTCGCGCCTGCTCAGGTCAGTGGCACTTGGGCCAGGTGTTCGGCCAGGCCGAACTGCCACCTTGGGCACCACGACTCCCCCAGCCGGTGAACGCCGTCCGCTTGGCGATCACGATCTGCTCGGCCTTGGTGGCCTTGTGCGGGTAGGTGTTCCCTGAGTAGTTCGGCCCGCCGAAGTACCGCCACGTTGAGAGCGAGAACTGCAGGCCGCCGTAGTGTCCGTTGCCGGTGTTCACGTGCCAGCGGTGCGTCGACTCGTAGTGGGCCAGGCAGTCCCAGCGGGTCGGGCCGTAGTGGGCTTGCGCCGGCGGTACCGACGCGGCGACCAGGGCGATGGCGAGAAGGGTGCCGGGCAGCAGCCGGCGGAGGTGGAGGATCACAGGCATGGCGAAGTCCCTTTCCACGCCTGTGAGGTGAGCTGTCGGGTTAGAGCTGAAAGGTGCTCCGTCACGTGGCCGATGCCGGCCGCGGGACTTCACCCCGAGCGGTCACGGACCGTCCGTGGACGGTTCGCCACCGCGAGAAACGTGGGCCCCCCACTCCTGCCCGAGTAGTTGTGGTCGTGGACCGGGCGCGGCGGGCGAGACTCGGCGTTACCGCACCTGGCTGTGCAGGCGACCCGGCGGGTCACTGCTGTGGCTCCAACCTAAACGCTCGATGACTCCACGTCTACGCCCGGCCGATCAGGCGTCGTAGTCGAGGCTGACCCGCTCGGAGGTCGGGTGTGACTGGCAGGTGAGCACGTAACCTCGCTCGACCTCGTCCGGCTCCAGCGCCCAGTTGGTGTCCATCTCGACAGAGCCCTCGATCACCCTGGCGCGGCAGGTGCCGCAGACCCCGCCCTTGCAGGCGAACGGCGCGTCCGAGCGCACCGCCAGAGCCGCCTCCAGCACCGGCGGGCCGTCCGGGCTCAGCGTGAACTGCGACCTGCGGCCGTCGAGGGTGATGGTCACCTCGGCACCGGTCTGCTCGGCCTCTGCGGCGGTGACGGTGCGGCGCCGCGGCGGGGCTGACTCGATGTGGAAGATCTCGGCATGGATCGCCCTCTTCTCCACGCCTTCGGCGACCAGCAGCGCGCGCAGCGAGGTGACCATCTCGAAGGGCCCGCACAGGAACCAGTGGTCGACGCTGTCGACCGGCAGGATCGTGTCCAGCATCCGGCTCATCCGGGCCGAGTCCAGCCGACCGGAGAACAGCTCGACCTCCTGCGGCTCGCGGGAGAGCACGTGGATCAGGTGGAACCTGTCGCGGTAGCGGTCCTTGAGGTCCTCGACCTCCTCGAGGAACATCACCGTCTTCGATGTGCGGTTGGCGTAGACCAGGGTGACCCGGGAGTCAGGTTCCGTCTCCAGTGTGGTGGTGGCGATCGACAGCATCGGAGTGATGCCCGACCCGGCCGCGATGCACACGTAGTGGTTGGCGTTCGCCGGATCCAGCTGGGTGAAGAACCGGCCGCTCGGCGTCATCACGTCGAGCACGTCGCCGACACGCAAATTCCCGAGCGCGTGCTCGGAGAACGCTCCTCCTGGCAGCCGCTTGACCGCGATACGCAGGCGCTGTGAGGACACCGGCGAGCAGATCGAGTAGTTGCGGCGCACGTCGTCGCCGGCCAGCTCGGTGCGGATGGTGACGTGCTGGCCCTGGAGGAACCGGTAGTCCTCGCGCAGCTCCTCGGGGACGTCGAAGGTGACCGCGATCGAGTCCTCGGTCAACGGCTCGATGTCACCGATCGGCAGCGGGTGGAAGACCGAGTGGTGTGGGCGCTGGGCGTCCTCCTGGGCCGTCACAGGGGCCGTCGATGGCGCCGTCTGCTGGGACGCCGACACTCAGATCGCCTTGAAGTGGTCGAAGGGCTCGCGACAGTCGTTGCACGCCCACAGCGACTTGCAGGCGGTCGAGCCGAACCGGCTCAGCTCGCGGGTGTTCGGGGAGCCGCACAACGTGCACCGCACACTCAACGTCAAGGGAACCGCGCCCTCGGCTCGCTGTCGGGGAGGAGCGACGCCGTACTCCTGGAGCTTGCGCCTGCCCTCGTCGCTCATCCAGTCCGTCGTCCAGGCCGGGCTCAGCACGAAGTCGACGGCCACGTCGTCGTACCCCTGCTTGCCGAGGGCGGAGACGATGTCGCTGCGGATCGCTTCCATGGCGGGGCAGCCCGAGTACGTCGGGGTGATGGTGACGTGCACCCGCCCGTCCACCTCACGCACCTCGCGCAGGATGCCGAGGTCCGCGATGGTCAGCACCGGGATCTCCGGGTCCGGCACGGCGGCCGCGATCTGCCACGCGCGGGTGGTGGTGGCGCTCACCATGTCGCACCCGGGTGGCTGCGCGCCAGGTGCTGCATCTCCGCGAGCAGGTAGCCCATCTGCTCGCTGTGGATCCCCCGTCGTCCGCCGGTGACCGCGGGTGGTACCTCGGGCAAGGCCAGTGTTGCCTGCGCAAGCACCTCGGCGACCCGCTTGTGCCACGGGTCCCGCAGTGCCCCGGGATCGACGGCTACGCCCGCCTCCACCAGCACGGCGTCCACGTGAGTGTCGTCGAACAGCTCCTCGGTGAACGGCCATTCGGCCTCGAGCCCGGACTGCATCCGCCGATGCGACTCCTGCGTCCCGTCACCAAGCCGGAGCACCCACATCATGGCGTGGTCGCGGTGGTAGTCGACCTCCTTCACCGCCTTGGCGGCGACCGCGGCGAGCGTCTCGTCGGTGCTGTGCTGCAGCCGTGAGTACAGCTCGTGCTGGTAGACCGAGAGGAACAGCAGCCTGGCCATGCTGACGCCGAAGTCCGAGCGCTGGTCGCGCTCGACGAGGTGCACGTTGCGGAAGTCCCGCTCGTCGCGGAAGTACGCGAGCGCGTCCTCGTCGCGCCCTGCACCTTCGACTTCGCCGGCATAGGTCAGGAGGGCGCGCGCCTGACCGAGCTGGTCGAGGGCGATGTTGCCCATCGCCACGTCCTCCTCGAGCTGTGGCGATGCGGCGATCCACTCCCCCATCCGCTGCGCGGAGATCAGCGCGTCGTCGGCGAGCGCCACGACGTAGCCGAACAGCGCCGAGGTGTCCGGCTCCGAAGGTGCTGCCGCACTCCTGCTCGCGTCGGAGAGCTTCGCGGAGGCGCCGCTCACAGGTGGTCCACTCCCTCGGGTACGTCGTAGAAGGTCGGGTGTCGGTAGATCTTGTCCGCCGCCGGGTCGAAGAACGCGTCCTTCTCGTCGGGGCTGGATGCCGTGATGGACGCGGCCGGAACCACCCACAGCGAGACGCCTTCCTGGCGCCGGGTGTAGAGGTCGCGAGCGTTGCGCAGAGCCATCTCGGCGTCGGGTGCGTGCAGCGAGCCCACATGCGAGTGCGAGAGTCCGCGCCTGGCCCGGACGAACACCTCCCACAGCGGCCAGTCGCGCCGGCTGGCGGGGCTCGTCGGGCCGGTCGTGGGACGAGCGGGGACACCGCTCACGGGTACCGCCCCGTGGCCCCCTCCGGAGTGCAGGTCGGTCGGCCGCTCTCCGCCGGCCGAGTCGGTTGGGCTGGTCACTACGCCGCACCCTGCGCCGTACGGTCCGCGGCGCGCTTGGCCGCGTACGCGTCGGCCGCCTCACGCACCCAGGCCCCGTCCTGGTGGGCACGTACCCGGTGCTCCAGCCGCTGCCGGTTGCACGGGCCGTTGCCCTTGATCACCTCGAAGAGCTCGGCGAAGTCGATCTCCCCGAAGTCGTAGGAGCCGCGCTGCTCGTTCCACCGCAAGTCCGGGTCGGGCAGGGTGAGTCCCAGCGCCTCGGCCTGCGGCACCGTCATGTCGACGAACCGCTGCCGCAGCTCGTCGTTGGAGAACCGCTTGATCCCCCAGGCCATCGACTGCTCGGTGTGTCCGCCCGGCGCGGCGTCCGCTCCGGTGTCGCGGGGACCGAACATCATCAGGCTCGGCCACCACCACCGGTCGACCGCGTCCTGCGCCATCGCATGCTGTGCCTCGGTGCCGTGCGAAAGGGTGT
This sequence comes from uncultured Nocardioidaceae bacterium, assembly GCA_902805855.1. Classification (GTDB taxonomy): domain Bacteria; phylum Actinomycetota; class Actinomycetes; order Propionibacteriales; family Nocardioidaceae; genus Nocardioides_C. Next base: position 33,425 of record CADCUJ010000078.1, on the reverse strand, counting down.
GCAGGATCTCGAACCCCTGTCGTTGGTGGAAGGACTCCTCCTTGCACACCCGGACCATCGCCCGCGCGTAAGGACCGTAGGAGCAGCGGCACAGCGGGACCTGGTTCACGATCGCGGCGCCGTCGACCAGCCAGCCGATGGCGCCCATGTCGGCCCACGTCAGGGTCGGATAGTTGAAGATCGATGAGTACTTCTGCCGACCGGTGTGCAGCAGGTCCAACAGCTCGCCGCGGTCGGCGCCGAGGGTCTCCGCAGCGGCGTAGAGGTACAGGCCGTGACCGGCCTCGTCCTGCACCTTCGCCATCAAGATCGCCTTGCGCCGCAGGCTCGGCGCGCGACTGATCCAGTTACCTTCGGGCTGCATGCCGATGATCTCGGAGTGCGCGTGCTGGGCCATCTGCCGGATCAGGGTCTTGCGGTACCCCTCCGGCATCACGTCACGCGGCTCGATCCGTCCGTCATCGTCGATGATCGACTGGAAGCGCGCCAGCTCGCGCTGCTCGTCTTGCTCGTCCATGCACCGAGCCTACCAGCCGTTTGTTACACAGTTGTGCACGTAGGTCGGTCTCGTGTAACACACACCGGCGCGGGCCCCACCTCAACCGGCACGGGCACCATCTCAACCGGCACGGGCCCCATCTCAACGAAAGGGGGGTTGCCAGAATGGGTGGGTGACCTCCGCAGCCCGCCGCCCCTCCGCCGACGTCTCGGTGCGGATCGCCTGGACCGAGGACGCCGAGCAGATCGCCGGCGTCCAGGTCCGCGCCTGGCGCCAGGCGTACCGCCGGCTGCTGCCGACCGACGTGCTCGAACGGCTCGACCCGAGCGACTTCGCCGCCGCCTGGGCGCAGTCGCTGGAGCGGCCCAAGGACGCCCGCAACCGGGTGCTGGTAGCCCTTGAGCGGAACCGGGTATGTGGGTTCGCGATCACCGCGCCCGCCTCGGACCCCGACGTGGACCCGGTAGCCGAAGGGGAGATCTCGGAGTTCACCATCGACCCCGACCAGACCCGGCTCGGTCACGGGTCACGGCTGCTCCAGGCATGTGCCGACACGTTGCGCGCCGACAGGTTCACCCGTGCGGTGTGGTGGCTCAACAGCACCGACGACACGCTGCGGGCCTTCGTCACCGCTGCGGGTTGGGCACCCGACGGAGCGCATCGTGAGCTCGACATGCACGGCGACGGGGCGGTGACCGTCAAACAGGTGCGCCTGCACACCGACCTCGGCGAGGACTAGCGCCCTCGCCGTGTTCAGTCCAGACCGAGCAGGGCTTCGAGACCTACCGTCAGCCCAGGGCGGGTGCCGATCTCGCGGACACCGAGCAGCACCCCGGGCATGAACGAGACCCGGTCGAGGGAGTCGTGCCGGATGCTCAGTGTCTCCCCCGGGCCGCCCAGGAGCACCTCCTGGTGGGCGACCAGACCGCGCACCCGGAGGCTGTGCACCCTGATGCCGTCCAGGTCTGCCCCCCGAGCACCCTCCAGGGCGGTCGAGGTCGCGTCCGGGACCGGTGCGGACCCGGCCGCCGCCCGGGCCGCGGTCACCAAGGCAGCGGTGCGCCGGGCGGTCCCGGAGGGGGCGTCGGCCTTGTCCGGGTGGTGCAGCTCGACGATTTCCACCGACTCGAAGAACCGGGCGGCCTCGGCGGCGAAGCGCATCATGAGCACCGCGCCGACAGAGAAGTTCGGCGCGACCAGGACACCTGTCCCGGGCGAGTCGGCGAGCCAACCGCGCAACGTCTCGAGCCGTTCCTCGTCGAAGCCCGTGGTGCCCACCACGGCGTGGATGCCGTGGGTGATGCAGAACTCCAGGTTGCCCATCACGGCGTCCGGATGGGTGAAGTCGACGACGACCTGCGCACCGCCCTCGACGAGAGGCTCGATGGGGTCGTCGACGTCCACCGCGGCCGCGAGCTCCAGGTCCTCGGTCGCCTCGACGGTCCGGGCGACCTCCGCGCCGACCTTCCCGCGGGCCCCGAGCACGCCGACCTTGATCTTCGCCGTCACGGCTTCAACCTAGGTCATCGGCCCGCCCGTCCGGCGCTTCGGGCGTTGATGCGCCGGAAGAGCGGGATCAGGAGATGGTAGAGCGGGCGCACTGCCCTGCCCGGGAGATAACGGTGTCGCTCCTCGAACCGCACGCGTGCGCGCGGGTGCGGCTTGACCAGCTGCAGGCCGGCCTGGATCCGCCGCTTGGGGTGGTACCGCTCCCGCGGCCGGGTGGTGTGCAGCTCGATGCGGCACAGATGCTTGGTGCTGACGAAGCCGTACTGCTGCGGGCTCAGCAAGCGGACGGGGGCGCCGTGGTCGCCGTCCAGGGGCACGTCGTCGAGATGCTCGGCGACGAGCACGTCGGGTTGGAGGGCGTCCTCGACCGTGTCGATCGACCGGAAGCCGTCGAGCCCGCCGAAGGCGACATGGGTGATCGTGACGCCGGCAGGCAGCCTCGGCTCGATGACCAGATCGAAGAGGTCGGCGAAAGCCACGCCCTCCCATCGCAGGCCGGTCGCCGTCCAGCCCGCCACGCAGTGGAAGTCGGCCTTCACCTGCCGGCGAGGCAGGTCTGCTAGGGCCGAGAGCGGCAGCTCGAACGTCTCCATGCCCGCGCCGGTGATCTCGATCGCCGGCTCCGGAGCGGTCACGGGTGGCCGGCCGCCGATGCCGAAGCGGGGGAAGCCGGTGATCCGGCGCTGGCCCGGAGGCAGCAGCACGCGCCCTGCACGCATCACCGGGTGCCGGACGGGCCGACGACTGCCAGCGTCTCCCGCTGGCTGAACAGCTGCTTCGCGAGCAGCCGCACGTCTTCGAGCGTCACCGCGTCGACCCGCCGGATCACCTCGTCGATGCTCGGGAGCTCGTCGTAGAGCAGCTCGGCCTTGGCGATCCTCGTCATCCGGGACGTGGAGTCCTCCAGCCCGAGCACGAGCCCTCTTCGAAGCTGACCCTTGCCGCGCTCCAGCTCGTCGCCGGTCAGACCTTCGTCGGCAAGCGAGCGCAGCTCTGCGCGTACCACCCGCAGCAGAGCGTCGGTCTTGCCAGGCAGGCAGCCCGCGGCCACGCCGAGCACACCCGCATCGGAGTACTGCGACACGAACGAGTAGACCGAGTAGGCCAGCCCGCGCCGTTCGCGCACCTCCTGGAACAGCCTCGACGACGTACCACCCCCGAGGGTCGCGTTCAGCACCCCGAGTGTGTAGCGACGCTCGTCGTTGCGCGCCAGCGCGTTCACGCCGAGCACCAGGTTGACCTGCTCGAAGGGACGGGCAGCGAACACCTCTCCGGTCGCGCCCTTCTTGAAGCGGTCACCCGGTCGCATCGGCCGTGGGCGTGCGGCACGGTCGGCGAGGAACCCGGCACGCCCGAACGCAGTGCGGACCATGGCGACGGCGGCGCCGTGCTCGAGGTTGCCGGCGACCGCGACGACGATGTTCTCGGGGCGGTACCTGGTCCGGTAGTAGCGCATCACCTGCTGCCGGCTCAGGGTGCGGATCGAGTCGACGGTCCCCGCGATGGGGCGACCGAGCGGGGAGCGGCCCCAGGCCTTCGCCGCGTGCAGGTTGTGCACGACGTCGTCCGGGTCGTCGTCGTGCATGGCGATCTCGTCGAGGATCACCGCACGCTCGGCCTCCACGTCCTCACCGGTGACCACCGATGAGGTGACCATGTCACCGAGGACGTCGACGGCGAGGGACAGGTCCTCGTCGAGCACCCGGGCGTGGAAGCAGGTGTACTCCTTGGCGGTGAAGGCGTTGAACTCACCACCCACGGTGTCCATCGCGACCGAGAGGTCCATCGCCGACCGCGAGCCGGTGCCCTTGAACAGCAGGTGCTCCAGGAAGTGGGAGGCACCCGACAAGGTGGGGCTCTCGTCCCGGGACCCGGCTCCGACCCAGACGCCGATGCTCGCCGACCGGATGCCCGGCATCGACTCGGTGATCACCCGCAGCCCGCCCGGCAGAACCGTGCGGCGGACCCGCGAGATCACGGATCCGCCGCTGTCCTGCTCGGTCAGCAGGGTGCGCGTGCTCAAGCCGGGGTCAGCTCGCCGCCGGCTGACCGTCCTGCCCGGAGGCTTCGCCCTCGGCGACGCCGTCGGCGTCCTCCTCGGCGTCGTCCTCTACGACCGGCACCAGCGACAGCTTGCCGCGGTCGTCGATCTCGGCGATCTGGACCTGCACCTTCTGCCCCACGGAGACGACGTCCTCGACCGCCTCCACGCGCTTGCCGCCGGCCAGGGCGCGCAGCTTGCTGATGTGCAGCAGGCCGTCCTTGCCCGGCAGCAGGGAGACGAAGGCACCGAAGTTCGTCGTCTTGACCACCGTGCCGAGGTAGCGCTCGCCGACCTCGGGCATCGTCGGGTTGGCGATCCCGTTGATGACGGCTCTGGCTGCCTCGGCCGACTCACCGCTGGTGGCACCGACGTAGATCGTGCCGTCGTCCTCGATCGTGATCTGCGCGCCGGTGTCGTCCTGGATCTGGTTGATCACCTTGCCCTTGGGACCGATCACCTCGCCGATCTTGTCGACCGGGACGTGCATGGTGATGATGCGCGGCGCGTTCAGCGACATCTCCTCAGGGCCGTCGATCGCCTCGGCCATCACGTCGAGGATCGCCAGCCGCGCGTCGCGTGCCTGGGTCAGGGCTCCGCCGAGCACCTCCGCCGGGATGCCGTCGAGCTTGGTGTCCAGCTGGAGGGCGGTGACGAACTCCCGGGTCCCGGCGACCTTGAAGTCCATGTCGCCGAAGGCGTCCTCTGCGCCCAAGATGTCGGTGAGGGCGACGTACCGCGTCTCACCGTCCACCTCGCCGGAGATCAGCCCCATCGCGATGCCGGCCACCGGCGCCCGCAGCGGGACACCAGCCTGCAGCAGCGACAGCGTCGAAGCGCAGACCGAGCCCATCGACGTCGAGCCGTTGGAGCTCAGCGCCTCGGACACCTGGCGGATGGCGTAGGGGAACTCCTCGCGTGTCGGCAGCACCGGCATCAGCGCCCGACCGGCCAGGGCGCCGTGCCCGATCTCCCGTCGCTTCGGCGAGCCGACGCGGCCGGTCTCACCGGTGGAGTACGGCGGGAAGTTGTAGTTATGCAGGTAACGGCGACTCGTCTCCGGGGAGAGCGTGTCGAGCTTCTGCTCCATGGTGAGCATGTTGAGCGTGGTGACGCCGAGGATCTGGGTCTCACCGCGCTCGAACAGCGCCGACCCGTGCACCCGCGGGAGGACACCCACCTCGGCCGACAGCGTCCGGATGTCGCTCAGGCCTCGTCCGTCGATCCGGATCTTGTCGCGGAGCACCCGCTCCCGGACCAGCTTCTTGGTCAGCGCCCGGTAGCCGGCACTGAGCTCCTTCTCGCGGCCCTCGAAGTCGTCGGCGAGCTCGTCGACGACCGCCGCCTTGATCTCGTCGAGCCGGGTCTCCCGCTCCTGCTTGCCGCTGATCACCAGCGCGTCGGCAAGGTCGCGCTCGACAGCCTTGCTCACGGCGGCGTAGACGTCGTCGCCGTACTCGGGGAACACCGGGAACTCCGCAACCGGCTTGGCAGCCTGCTTCGCCAGCTCGGACTGGGCGTCACACAGCTGCTTGATGAACGGCTTGGCCGCGTCCAGGCCTCCGGCGACGACCTCCTCGGTCGGGGCCTGCTTGCCCGAGCGGACCAGCTCCCAGGTCTGCTCGGTCGACTCGGCCTCGACCATCATGATCGCCACGTCACCGGACTCGGTCACCCGACCGGCGACGACCATGTCGAAGACCGCGTCCGCGAGCTGGCTGTGGGTCGGGAAGGCGATCCACTGCCCGTCGATGAGCGCGACCCGGACCCCTCCGACCGGACCCGAGAACGGCAGGCCTGACAGCTGGGTGGACATCGATGCGGCGTTGATCGCCAGCACGTCGTAGGCAGTGTCCGGGTCGAGCGCCATCACGGTGATGACCACCTGGACCTCGTTGCGCAGCCCCTTCTGGAAGGTCGGGCGCAGCGGCCGGTCGATCAGTCGGCAGGTGAGGATGGCGTCCTCGGACGGACGACCCTCACGTCGGAAGAACGAGCCCGGGATCCGGCCCGCGGCGTACATCCGCTCCTCGACGTCGATGGTGAGCGGGAAGAAGTCGAAGTGGTCCTTCGGATGCTTGCCGGCGGTGGTGGCCGACAAGAGCATTGTCTCGTCGTCCAGGTAGGCGGTGACCGAACCAGCTGCCTGGCGGGCCAGCAGCCCGGTCTCGAACTTCACGGTCCGGGTCCCGAACTTGCCGTTGTCGATGACGGTCTCTACCGCCGAAACGATGGGTCCCTCCATGGGGACGCCCCTTTCTCTCGCGGAGCGATCACGCGTTGGCGCCTTCCGACGCAGGGCGCGGGCTCCGGTGAGGAGGGGCCGGTCTTCGATCGAGGCCTGCGGCGGCTCGCCGTACCCCTTGGTGAAGGTGTACGGGCGGCTCCGAAGGCCACTACCGAGGACCGGGCAGGCGTCCGCGTTCGCTCCAGTTGATGGATTGATCTCTGTTCAGTTGTCAGGTACTGCGGACAAGGCCTGGGTCGGCTAGCGGCGCAGGCCGAGCCGTTCCACGATCGAACGGTAGCGGTTGATGTCTTGCTTCTGCATGTAGTTCAGCAGCCGGCGACGCTGGCCGACGAGGAGCAGCAGGCCACGACGGCTGTGGTGGTCGTGCTTGTGCTCCTTCAGGTGCTCGGTCAGGTGAGCGATACGGTGCGACAGCAGCGCGACCTGTACCTCCGGTGAGCCGGTGTCACCGTCGCCGGTCGCGTACTCGGCGATGATCTTCTTCTTGGTCTCCGCGTCGGTACCAGTGGACACGCGGGCTCCTCTCGGGGTGTCGTTGCGCGGCGCGCCGGGGCCTGTTCACCCGGGCACTCTCGATCCGCGGCCGTCAGACGGCAACCGGTGAAGATTATCAGCGGTCGCCGCGCATCTGCGAATCGTGCCGGTGCCGCGCACTGCCGTGACCGGCTAGGAGGTGGCCTCCGGCTGCAGCGACCGATAGACCGCGCGTACTCCCACCGCCTGCTCCAGCTCGTTCGTGAGGGAGGTGAAGAACTGGTCGCGGTAGGTCTGGTCGGTCACCGCGTACACCGTGAAGTACAGCCCCGAGAACGCCGCGAGGAACACCGAGACCTGAAGCAGCTCGAGACTGAGCGTGGGCAGCTGTGGTACCGCACGTGGCAGGTCGCCGATCCAGGACTCTATGACGCTCGGCTGCATGGTGACGGCACCGAAGACCAGGAAGAACAAGAACACCGAGATCGACAGCATCACGACCTGGACGAGCTGGGAGACGAGAAGCACCAGGATCAGGTTCGCGCGCTGGAATCCGGTGACCTGGGTGTGGCCGGCGAGGTCGGTGTGCTCGGCCGCGATCTTCCCGGCGACCGGCTCCAAGGGGGTTCCGGAGCAGGCGGCGACCAGCCGGTCATGTCCCATCTCCTGGTCCACCCGGTCGAGCTCCTCTGGCAGGCGGACCAGGAGGAACCCGCAGGCGACCGCGGTGAAGAGCATCACGCTCAACCACAGCACACCGCCGTCAAGCGATGACGCCACCTGCCAGACCTCGGCGTTGATGAACAAGAAGGTGATGAACAGCAGCAGCAGGGGAAGAGCGCGGGTCACGAGCGGGAACAGCAGCCCGATACTGCGTGTGGTTCGAAGGATCGCCCACGAGCCGATCGCGCCCAGCCGCAGCGTGGTCACGGCGTACCAGCCCAGCACCGACAACGCCGCCGCGAGCGCGGCACCGGTGGCGTTCGTCTTGTCGTTCAGCCACCAGCCGACGAGGCCCCCCGCGGCGAGGCCGACGACGGCTGCCACCGCGGCCACGGTGGCCACCCGGCGCGCCCGCAGTCCTCGTTGGGCGATGCGGCGCTCGGACTCGACGAAGTACGGGAGGCCGTGACGCAGGAACCACTTCTCCGTCGCCGCGACCAGCTCACTCGAACCTCCGCTCACGGAGGCTCCGGGACGCCGAGCGCTGCGTGGGCGCGGGTGGCGTCCTCACGCATGGTCGCCACGAGCTCCTCGACGGAGTCGAACTTCTCCATGCCGCGCAGCCGGGCCACGAAGGAGACCTCCACCGGGACGCCGTACAGGTCGAGGTCGTCGCGGTCCAAGACGTAGGACTCCACCCGTCGCTCACGCACTCCGGCGAAGGTCGGGTTGCTGCCCACGCTGATCGCAGCCGGCATCGGCTCGTCCGGGCCGGCGTCGGCGTCCAGCCTTCGCAGCCAGCCGGCATAGACCCCGTCGGCGGGGACGGCCTGCATCTCGCGGGTCGGAACGTTCGCGGTCGGGTAGCCCAGCTGTCGGCCGCGCTTGTCGCCCTCCACCACCACACCACGGACGGTGAACGGATGACCCAGCGCCTCGGCCGCGCCGGCCACGTCACCTGCCACGAGACAGTGGCGCACGTAGGTCGAGGACCACACCTGCGGGCCGCCGTCCAGCGGGATGCCGACGGTCACGAAGTCGGCTGCGGCGCCTGCCTCGCGCAACGTCGACACGTCACCGGCGGCACGGTTGCCGAAGCGGAAGTTCGCACCCACGACGACGGCCTTGGCATGGAGGCCGTCGACGATGATCTCTTCGATGAAGCGCTCCGGCGACCAGTCGGCCACCTCTCGCGTGAACGGCAGCACCAGCACGACATCGACGCCGGCCCGCTCGAGTAGCTCGACCCGCGTAGCGATCGTGGTCAGCGTCGGCGGTGCGTGCTCGGGGCGAAGCACGGCGATCGGGTGCGGGTCGAAGGTGACCGCCACGACGTCTCGGACCGCGAGCTCGGCGGCGACCGCGCGAGCCCGGGCGATCACGTGCTGGTGGCCCAGATGCACGCCGTCGAAGTTTCCGATGGTGACCACGGTGCGACCGAGGTCCTCGGCCACGTCGTCGAGCGAGCGCCAGATGCGCACCAGCGAGGCTCCTTTTCAGGGGGTGGCCGTGGACACCCGTAAGCGTGCCACAGCGGGAGGCAGCGACCGGCAGGTCAGCCGGCGCGCACGGCCGGCGTGAAGACCGCGACGGGAACCGCTGTCGCCTCGGCTTGCTCGTACAGCGCCAGGAAGGCTCCGGTCTGATCGAACACCGCGACCGGACCGCTGACGCCCAGCTCGATCCCGAGGGGACGTCCGAAGCCGACGTCACGTGCTTGTGCCTCGTCGAGCAGGTAGGTCGGGAAGCAGCTCCTCGCCACGTCTGCGACCGGGAGCATCTCGAAGTGCACCTCCAGCTCGCCCAGCGTGCGCGCCGAAGCGATCCGGAAGGGGCCGACCGAGGTGCGGCGCAGCCTGGTCAGGTGACCGCCCACCCCGAGCGCAGTGCCGAGGTCTCGAGCGATCGCACGAACGTAGGTGCCGCTCGAGCAGCGCACCGAGATGTCAGCGTCGACGAACTCCCCCTCCGCACGCACGCCGGTCACCTCCAGCGCCTCGATCCGCACCCGCCGAGGCTCGAGCCGTACCTCCTCTCCTGCCCGCACCCGCGCATACGCCCGCCGGCCGTCGACCTTGATCGCCGAGACCGACGAGGGCACCTGGTCGATCTCCCCGACCAGCTGCCTGGCCGCCCCGCGTACCGCCTCCAGCGTCACCTCACCGGCGGACGCCCGCGAGACGACCTCACCCTCGAAGTCGTCGGTGGTCGTGGCGGCCCCGAGGCGGACGGTGGCGTCGTACTCCTTCTCGCCAAGCATCAGGTGACCGAGCAGCCTGGTCGCCTTGTTGACACCCACGAGCAGGACCCCGGTGGCCATCGGGTCCAACGTCCCGGCGTGACCGACTTTGCGGGTCCCGGCCAATCGCCGCACCCGCGCGACGACGTCGTGGGAGGTCATCGCCGCCGGCTTGTCGACGACCACCAGGCCGGACTCCTCCGCAGGCCCGACGGTCCGCACCGGCGTGGTCACCGGGTCAGGTCTGGCGGCTCGTCGTCCTCGTGCGGTCGGCGGTAGGGATCCGGGTCCCCGGCGTACGACGCCCCGGCCGAGGCCGCGGCGACCTGCGCATCCGACTCACGCGCCTTGGCGAGCAGCTCGTCGAGGTGGCGAGCAGTGTCGGGCAGGGCGTCGTGGTGGAACTCCAGGCTCGGCACGTGACGCATGCCGAGCTGGCGTCCCACCTCTGCGCGCAGCACTCCCTTCGCGGACTCCAGTGCGGCCGCGCTGCTGGCGAGCTGCTCCTCCTCGCCCAGCACCGTGTAGAAGATGGACGCGTTCTGGGTGTCTCCGGTGACCCGGACGTCGGTGATGGTGACGAACCCGAGCCGAGGGTCCTTGATCCGCCGCTCCAGCATCTCGGCAACCACCACCTGGATCCGGTCCGCAATCTTGCGCACCCGAGGACTACTCATCGCATTGACTCCCGTCGTGTTGCTGGCGCTGGTCACCGGGCTGGGCCGGTGAGTCAGTCCCGCGGGATCTCGCGCATCTCGAAGGACTCCACGACATCGCCGATCTTGATGTCGTTGTACCCGCGCAGGGTCAGACCGCACTCGAAGCCCTCCCGGACCTCGGCCACGTCGTCCTTCTCCCGGCGCAGCGACGACACGTCGAGGTTGTCTGCCACCACAGCGCCGTCGCGCAGCAGACGCGCCTTGGCGTTGCGGCGGATGACTCCGGCGGTGACCATGCAGCCGGCGATGTTGCCGATCCGGCTGGAGCGGAAGATCTCGCGGATCTCGGCCTGACCGAGCGACGCCTCCTCGAACTCCGGCTTGAGCATGCCCTTGAGGGCTGCCTCGATCTCCTCGATCGCCTGGTAGATGACCGAGTAGTAGCGGATCTCGACGCCTTCCTTGTCGGCTACCACGGTCGCCTTGCCCTCGGGGCGGACGTTGAAGCCGATGATGATCGCGTCGGAGGCTGCGGCCAGCATCACGTTGGTCTCGGTGATCGCGCCGACACCGCGGTCGATGACGCGCAGGGACACCTCGTCGCCCACGTCGATCTTCGACAGCGAGTCCTCGAGTGCCTCCACCGAGCCGGACACGTCGCCCTTGAGGATGAGGTTGAGCTCTTGGCTCTCGCCCTTCTCCATGGAGGCCATGAAGTCCTCGAGAGTACGGCGCCCGCGACGCTGTGCCTGCAACGCGGCACGCTCGCGTGACTCGCGCTTCTCGGCGATCTGGCGAGCCATCCGGTCGTCGTCGACGACCAGGAAGTTCTGCCCCGCACCGGGGACCGCGGTCAGGCCGAGGACCATCACCGGTCGTGACGGGTCGGCCTCCTGCACGGGACTCCCGAACTCGTCCAGCATTGCGCGCACCCGCCCGAACGCGGGCCCGGCGACGACGGAGTCGCCGACCCGCAGCGTGCCGCGTTGGACCAGCACGGTGGCAACCGGCCCGCGACCGCGGTCCAGGTGTGCCTCCACGACCAGGCCCTGCGCGTCCTGCTCGGGGTTGGCCCGCAAGTCCAGGGACGCGTCGGCGGTCAGGACGACGGCCTCCAGCAGGGTGTCGAGGTTGAGCTCGGTCTTGGCCGAGACGTCGACGAACATCGTGTCGCCGCCGTACTCCTCGGGCACCAGCCCGTACTCGGTCAGCTGCCCGCGCACCTTGGTCGGGTCGGCGTCCTCCTTGTCGACCTTGTTCACCGCCACCACGATCGGCACTTCGGCTGCCTTGACGTGGTTGAGCGCCTCCACGGTCTGCGGCATCACGCCATCGTCGGCCGCCACCACGAGGATCGCGATGTCGGTGGCTTGGGCACCACGAGCACGCATGGCGGTGAACGCCTCGTGACCCGGGGTGTCGATGAAGGTGATCCGACGCTCGTCGCCCTCCACCTCGGTGGCCACCTGGTAGGCACCGATGTGCTGGGTGATGCCGCCAGCCTCCTTGGCCACCACGTTGGCGCTTCGTAGGGCGTCGAGCAGCTTGGTCTTTCCGTGGTCGACGTGGCCCATCACGGTCACCACCGGCGGGCGCGACTCGAGGGCCCCTTCGCCGCCCTCGTCGAGCCCGAACTCGAGGTCGAAGGACCCCAGCAGCTCGCGGTCCTCGTCCTCGGGCGAGACGACCTGGACGTCGTAGTTGAGCTCCTGACCCAGCAGCTCGAGAGTGGCGTCGTTGACCGACTCGGTCGCGGTCACCATCTCGCCCAGGTGGAAGAGCATCTGGACCAGCGAGGCGGCGTCGACACCGATCTTCTCCGCGAAGTCGGTGAGCGACGCACCACGGGCAAGCCGGACCGTCTCGCCCTCGCCCTTGTGCACCCGCATGCCGCCGATGGTCGGGGCCTGCATGTTGTCGAACTCCTGGCGCCGCTGCCGCTTGGACTTGCGTCCGCGGCGAGACGGTCCACCGGGCCGGCCGAAGGCACCCTGCGTGGAGCCGCGGCCGCCGGGTCGTCCGCCGGGACGACCGCCACCGCTTGGTCCGAAGCCGGCCCCCGGACGGCCGGGAGCGGCCTGGCCGCCGCGCGCCGGGGCGCCACCACGACCAGGAGGACCACCGCGACCAGCGGCGCCACCGGGGCCGCCACGGCCGGGTCCGGCGCTGCGGCCACCGGGGCCACCTCCGAAGGCGGCCGGTGACTTCGGCATCATCGCGGGGTTCGGCCGAGGCATCCCCGGCCGGGCGGCACCGCCGGCGTCACGGCCGGCGGGCGGGCGCTGCGACGGGTCGCCGGGAGCAGGAGCGCCGCGAGGCGCGCTGGGGCGCCGGCCCATGCCCTGGGTGGACGAGAAGGGGTTGTTGCCGGGACGCGGCGCCCCGGGCCGGGCGCCCGGTCGCTGACCGGGGCGGGGAGTCGGGCGAGGAGCCGCAGGCGAGGGGGTGCGTTCCGCCGGAGCAGTGGGAGCCTCGCCGGTGGTGCCGTCTCCAAAGTCGTCCGTCGGGGGCGGCGGGGCGTCTTCGATGGCCGGAGTGGGGCGCGGCCCGGGTCGCGGAGCAGCTTCAGCGGCAGGCGCCGCGGGGGCAGCCGTGGCTCCGTCGGCCTCGAGCGGAGCGGTCGGCACTCCGTTGGTCGACTCAGCCGCCGTCGCGACAGCGGGCTCAGCGGGCTCAGAGGGCTCAGGGGGCGCGGCGGGCTCAGCGGACACGGGGGACGCGGCGGGCTCGGCAGACTTCTGCGCGGCCTTCTTGGCAGCCGGCTTGTTGGCGACCTTCGCCGCCGAGGCGGCCTTGAGCTCCTCGCCGTACTTGTCCTTGAACCGCTTGACGACCGGAGGCTCGACCGTCGACGACGCCGACTTGACGAACTCCCCCATGTCTTTGAGCTTGGAGAGGACTTCCTTGCTCTCCGTGTCGAGCTCCTTGGCGAGCTCGTGGACTCGGACCTTAGCCACGCTTCTCCTTCTGGTCCGAGCCGCCGTTTCCGGCCGGACCGCTATCTGGTGTGCATGCTCATCGGAAAGTACTCATCGAGTGCTCATGAGCTGCTGCTCCATCTCTTTTTCGATACCGGTCAGTTCTCCTGCTGGCGCGAGACGATGTCCTGCACCTGTTCGCTGTCCAGCCGCTCCGTGACCTTGAGGGCCCTCGCAAAGGCTCGACGACGAAGCGCGAGATCCAAGCACCCGGGACGAAGATGCACGTAGGCTCCCCGGCCCGGCGCCCGCCTCCCGAGGTCCGGGGTCACGGCCAGGCCGGACTCCGACTCGGTGGCGACGACTCGCAGTAGGTCGTGCTGAGCGGCCCGCTCCCGGCACCCCACGCACGTGCGGACAGGGCCCTCACGGCGTGCAGCACTGGAGTGTTCGCGAACCACCGCCGACAAGTCTAGCCCCTGACGGGCCCAGAGCAGAACAGCAGAGCCGGCCCACGGGGGCGGACGGTGGGCTCAGCTCCCGGCCGGCTGGCCGGTGGCCGCGTCTGCTCCTGTCCCTTGCGGCGAGTACGGAGTCGGGGCCGGCGCCTCGTCGGAGCGGATGTCGATGCGCCAGCCGGTCAACCGCGCCGCCAGCCGCGCGTTCTGGCCCTCCTTGCCGATGGCGAGTGAGAGCTGGAAGTCGGGCACCACGACACGAGCGGAGCGGCTCTCGGCGTCGACGACCGAGACGCTCGAGACCCGAGCGGGCGACAACGCATTCGCGACCAGCTGCGCCGGGTCGTCTGCCCAGTCGACGATGTCGATCTTCTCTCCGTGCAGCTCGTGCATGATGTTGCGTACGCGCTGGCCCATCGGACCGATGCACGAGCCCTTGGCGTTCACCCCGGTGACTGTGGAGCGCACCGCGATCTTGGTGCGGTGCCCGGCCTCCCGAGCGATCGCGCAGATCTCCACCGCACCGTCGGCGATCTCCGGGATCTCCAGCGCGAACAGCTTCTTGACCAGGTTCGGGTGTGAGCGAGACAGCATCACCTGGGGGCCACGCATCCCCTTGCGGACGCTGACCACGAGTGCCTTGATCCGGGTGCCGTGGTCGTAGCGCTCGCCCGGCACTCGTTCGGCGATCGGTAGCAGTGCCTCCAGCTTGCCGAGGTCGACAAGCACGTCCTGCGGGTCGCGGCCCTGCTGGATGACCCCGGAGACGATGTCGCCCTCGCGGCCGGAGAACTCGCCGAAACGCAGGTCGTCCTCTGCGTCTCGAAGTCGCTGCAGGATCAGCTGCTTCGCCGTGGTGGCTGCGATTCTCCCGAACCCGGCGGGCGTGTCGTCGTACTCGGTGACGGTGTTGCCCTCTTCGTCGGTCTCGGCCGCCATCACGGTCACGTGCCCGGTCTTCCGGTCCAGCTCGACGCGTGCCTGGGCCTGCGCGCCGGGTGTGCGGTGGTAGGCCGAGAGCAGGGCCTGCTCGATGGCCTCGACCAGCACGTCGAAGGAGATGTCCTTCTCGTGCTCCATCGAACGGAGGATCGCCATGTCGATGTCCATCTGGTCAGCCCTCCTTCCGGTTGAACTCGAGCTCGATGCGCGCCTTCGCAACGGTGTCGAAGCTGACCTCGCGCTGACGGCCGTCCACCTCCACCAGGGCTGCGTGCTCGTCGACCTCGCGGATCCGGCCGGTGAAGGTCTCGCCCTCGTGCCGGGCGACCTTGACGAGCCTGCCACGGTTGCGTCGCCAGTGTCGGGGCAACGTCAGCGGCCGGTCCGTGCCCGGCGAGGTGACCTCGAGGGTGTACGGGTGTTCGTCCATCACGTCGGAGCCGTCCAGCACCCGGGAGACCTCACGGGTCGCATCGGCGATGTCGTCGAGGGTGACCCCACCGTCCTTGTCCACTGCCACGCGGAGCAGCCGGCGCTTCCCGGCGGGGGTCAGCTCGACGGCCTCGACGTCGAGGCCCACCGCAGACAGAGGCCCAGCGAGGATGCCGGCAAGTCGGTCCCGGACCTGGTCGTTGCTCACGGGTTCCCTTCCTGCTGTGCTGTTGTCCGCGAAGCCACTCTAGCCCGGCGGGCGGGTCAGGGACCGGCTGCGCTCGGCTCGCAGGGGAGGCGGTGCTTGGTAGCCTGCAGCATGCTTCGCAGCGCGATCGCGGGCGGCGTACCGGCTCTCGCACTGTGCCTCGCGTCCGGCTTGTTCACCGCCTGCGGGGCAGGTCAGCCCACGTCCGGCGCCGATCCCACGGCAACAGAGGCAGCCTCGGCTACCGGTTCTCCCACGCGCTCGGCGGGCGAGCCGGCATCGACCGCTGCTGCCCGCTCCTCGCCCAACGGGGCATCGACGACCGGGGCTCTCGAGCGTCCGGAGGCACCAGGGCCCCCCGAGCCGCCGAAGGCCACCAACACGGCCGCCGGGCGCAGGGCGTTCGCACGCCACGTCGTGGATGCCTGGGGGTATGCCCTGAGCACCAACGACGCGCGGCCGATGCTCCGGCTGGGTCCCGCAGGCAAGCCCTGCGGCGGCTGTCCCCGGCTTCGCGCCGAGCTGCGGCAGCGGGCGGAGCAGGGATGGTACGTCGACTTCCCAGGTGCCGAGGTGAGGCGCAACGAGGTGACGACCGTCTCGCTGGGCTCCACGGCCAGGATGACGGTGGCCATCCCGGAAAGCGAGTCCTACAACGGGGACGGCAGCTACCGCAGCACGAACCCGGCGCACCCGAGGACCAGCTTCGACGTGAGGATGCGCTTCACCGACACCGGCTTCCAGCTCCTCGCTTTCCGGGTCAGGTAGCGCCCCGGCGCTAGGGTCTGCGCGTGGCTTCGCCCCCTCCTCCCGATGTCTCGCGACGCGCCGTGTTGCGCGGCGTGAGTCTCGGTGCGCTGCCGGTGCTCACCGGCTGCTCCGTCGTCGGAGAGGGCGCTCCCGATCTCACCCGAAAGGTCTTCGAGGCAGACCACACCCCCGACCCGGACGTCGCGCTGGCCGCGACGGCGCTCGCGGATGAGCGAGCGGCCCTGGACGCGCTGCGGGCAACGGTCGCCCGTCACCGCCGGCTGACGTCGGTGCTGTCCCCGATGATCGACTCTCACCGTGCACATGCGACGCTGCTCGCCCGCGCGGCGCCGCCGCAGCAGGACCCGACCCCCGCAGAAGGGCGGTCCCCGGCGGTCCGCAGCCGTTTCGCCGTTCCGCGCGACCCGGATGCGGCGAGGAAGAAGATCGGCGCCCTCGAGGCGGACCTGAGCGAGTCGCAGAAGCGGCATGCGTTCGCTGCCAGCAGCGGTGCCTTCGCCCGGCTGCTGGCCAGCATGGCGGCCTCGTCCGCCCAGCAGACAGCGGTGCTTGCCACGCAGGCGACGTCCCCGGGTCGCTCATGACTCCACTGCAGGCCCTGCAGGCCACTCTCGCCGCCGAGCACGCAGCCGTCTACGTGTACGGCCTGCTCGGCGGACGCGTCTCGGCGTCGACCGAACCGGCTCTGGCGAACCGGCTGGTGGCCGGGTACGTCACCCACCGGGCCCGACGCGACCAGCTGATCTCGATGCTGCGGTCCGCCGGCGGTGAACCGGCCGAGTCGGAGGTCAGCTACGCCGTCCCCAACCCGGCGCTCACCGCCGCCCAGGTGACCCGGGCGGCGCTCGAGACCGAGCAGCGCTGCACGGCGGTCTATGCCGCCATGATCGAGGGCACCTCCCGCGCCGACCGCCAGTGGGCGATCGATGCGGTCACCGACTCAGCGGTGCGCCAGCTCGGCTTCGGGGGTTCACCGGACCCGTTCCCCGGCGTCGCCGAGCTGTAGCCCACCCCTCCCTTTCGTTGAGATGGGCCCCGTGCCCGTTGAGATGGGCCCCGTGCTCGTTGAGATGGGTCCCGTGCTGGTTGAGATGGGTCCCGGGTACGCAGAACGGGCGCCTCCGGAAAGGGAGTGCGCCCGTCCTGAACTGCCTGTGCCCCTACCTCATTCGGACTCGCCGGCCGTCGCAGCCTCGATCGGCGGGATGTCGGGGAGCTCGGACTTGGCCGTCCCCTCGAAGGTGAACTGCGCCTCCGGACCCTCGCCGTCGACGCCGACCAGCACGATCTGCCCGGGACCGACCTCGCCGTACAGCATCTTCTCGGCCAGGACGTCCTCGATCTCGCGCTGCACGGTGCGGCGCAGTGGCCGCGCACCGAGAACCGGGTCGAACCCGCGCCGGGCGAGCAGCTCCTTGGCGGCCGTGGTGAGCTCGATCGACATGTCGCGGTCCTTCAGGCGGGTCTCCACGCCGGCGATCATGTTGTCGACCATCGCCACGATCTGCTCCTGCGACAGCGGCGGGAACACGATCATCTCGTCCACGCGGTTCAAGAACTCCGGACGGAAGTGCTGCTTGAGCTCGTCGGAGACCTTCGCCTTCATCCGGTCGTAGGAACCCTGGGCGTCGCCGACCTGCTGGAAGCCGAGGTTGACGCCCTTGGCGATGTCCCGGGTGCCGAGGTTCGTGGTCATGATGATCACGGTGTTCTTGAAGTCCACGACCCGGCCCTGGGAGTCGGTGAGCCGACCTTCCTCGAGGATCTGCAACAGGGAGTTGAAGATGTCGGGGTGAGCCTTCTCGACCTCGTCGAAGAGGACCACGGAGAACGGCTTGCGGCGTACCTTCTCGGTGAGCTGGCCGCCCTCCTCGTAACCGACGTACCCAGGCGGCGAGCCGAACAGCCTCGAGACCGTGTGCTTCTCGCTGAACTCGCTCATGTCGAGCTGGATCAACGCGTCCTCGTCGCCGAACAGGAACTCCGCGAGCGTCTTGGACAGCCAGGTCTTCCCGACTCCGGACGGGCCGGCGAAGATGAACGAACCGCCAGGACGCTTCGGGTCCTTCAGTCCAGCGCGGGTGCGGCGGATGGCCCGGGACAGGGCCCGGACAGCCTCCTCCTGGCCGATCACGCGCTTGTGCAGCTCGTCCTCCATCTTCAGCAGCCGCGTGGACTCCTCCTCGGACAGCTTCACGATCGGGATACCGGTCGCGACCGCCAGCACCTCGGCGATCAGCTCCTCGTCGACCTCGGCCACGACGTCCATGTCGCCGGCCTTCCACTGCTTCTCGCGCTCGCCCTTGGCGATGATGAGCTTCTTCTCCTCATCCCGCATCGAAGCAGCGCCCTCGAAGTCCTGGCTGTCGATCGCGGACTCCTTGCGGCGGCGTACGTCGGCGATCTTGTCGTCGAACTCACGCAGGTCCGGCGGCGCCGTCATCCGGCGGATCCGCAGCCGGGAGCCTGCCTCGTCGATCAGGTCGATCGCCTTGTCCGGAAGGAACCGGTCGGAGACGTAGCGGTCCCCGAGCGTCGCCGCCGAGACCAGCGCCTCGTCGGTGATGGTCACCCGGTGGTGTGCCTCGTAACGGTCGCGCAGGCCCTTGAGGATCTCGATCGTGTGGGCGATCGTCGGCTCCGCCACCTGGATCGGCTGGAACCGGCGCTCGAGCGCGGCGTCCTTCTCCAGGTGCTTGCGGTACTCGTCGAGCGTGGTGGCACCGATGGTCTGCAGCTCACCACGAGCCAGCATCGGCTTGAGGATCGATGCCGCATCGATCGCACCCTCGGCCGCTCCAGCACCCACCAGGGTGTGCAGCTCGTCGATGAACAGCACGATGTCGCCGCGGGTGCGGATCTCCTTGAGCACCTTCTTCAGGCGCTCCTCGAAATCACCGCGGTAGCGGGAGCCCGCCACCAGCGCACCGAGGTCCAGGGTGTAGATCTGCTTGTCCTTCAGCGTCTCGGGCACGTCGCCGCGCACGATCGACTGGGACAGCCCCTCCACCACAGCGGTCTTGCCGACCCCTGGCTCGCCGATCAGGACAGGGTTGTTCTTGGTGCGGCGGGAGAGCACCTGCATCACCCGCTCGATCTCCTTCTCGCGCCCGATGACCGGGTCGAGCTTGCCCTCCCGGGCGGCCTGGGTGAGGTTGCGACCGAACTGGTCCAGCACCAGAGACGAGGACGGTGCGCCCTCCGTCGGGGCGCCGGCCGTGGCGGTCTCCTTGCCCTGGAACCCCGAAAGCAGCTGGATCACCTGCTGCCGGACGCGGTTGAGGTCGGCGCCCAGCTTGACCAGCACCTGCGCGGCCACACCTTCGCCCTCACGGATCAGGCCCAGCAGGATGTGCTCGGTTCCGATGTAGTTGTGACCCAGCTGCAGCGCCTCGCGCAGGGAGAGCTCCAGCACCTTCTTGGCGCGCGGGGTGAACGGGATGTGCCCGCTCGGGGCCTGCTGGCCCTGACCGATGATCTCCTCGACCTGTGCGCGCACCGCCTCGAGCGAGATGCCCAGACTCTCCAGGGCCTTCGCAGCGACGCCCTCGCCCTCGTGGATCAGACCGAGCAGGATGTGCTCGGTCCCGATGTAGTTGTGGGAGAGCATCCTGGCTTCTTCCTGCGCCAAGACGACCACCCGTCGGGCTCGGTCGGTGAACCGTTCGAACATTACGTCGCTCCTTGCTGTGCCCTGCTCAGTACGACAGATCCAACCCGCTACCCACCCTACGTGTTCCCGCCAGTACCCCGTAGCGCTTCGCTCACAGCGAAATCACAGGATTTCCTGCGAGGCGACACCAGGTGGGTCGAGGTGGTCGAGTCGAGGCCAGGAGGTGGTCGCCGGGAGCGATCCGGGGGCAGGCCGGCTCAGTGGGCGGCGGCGTAGGCCTGGCGCACCTCGGCGGAGACCCGGCCGCGCTCGGGGACGTTCCAGCCGTTCTCGCGGGCCCACTGCCGGACCTCGGACGCGGAGACGCCGTCGGCACCGCCGCGCTGGCCGCCGCGGGCGGGGCGGCTTCGTCGCCCACCGACCTTGCGTCCGTGCCCGATGTAGAGCGCCAGGGCATCACGAAGCTGGGCGGCGTGCTTGCCGGTCAGGTCGATCTCGTAGCTGGCCCCGTCGATGCCGAACTGCACCGTCTCGTCCGCGTCGCTGCCGTCGATATCGTCGACCAGAACAATGTTGACCTTTTGTGCCACTGCATTTCCTCCCTCTCCGCGAATTGGCGCATTTGCCATTTCCATCCATTCGGCATCCTATTCAGACTTGTATTCGCCGTGCAATTCGAAGAATTGCAGGACTGCGGCCGGGCAGCGGTGGTGGAGCGATAAAGCCGCGAAGACGTACTGCGGCGGTGAGGGGCGGGAGTGCCCTGCTGCCGGCTGTAGATTGCGCGACGTGGACTACACCGTGCGCCCGCTCGACACTGCCGACGTCGAGGCCTCTCGTCGCCTCGGCTGGGAGGCGTTCGGATTCCCGTCCACCCCTGTCGACGAGGCCCCCGAGTCCTTCCCGCCCGGCATGCGGCTGTTCGGGGCCTTCGACAGCCACGGCGTGCTGGCGGCGAGGATGGCCGACCGGGACTACGACTCGTATTTCGGTGGGTCGACCGTACCCACCTGCGGCATCGCAGGGGTGACCACGGCGGCCGAGCACCGCGGCGTCGGTCTGCTGACCCCGCTGTTCCGCGAGACGCTGCGAGCCGCCCGGACGAGGGGTGCCGCGATCTCCACGCTCTTCCCGACCGCCCCACGGATCTACCGCCGATTCGGCTACGAGATCGTCGGCGACTACGTGAGCGTCGAGGTCCCGACGGCCTCATTGGCGGCCGTGCCGGCCGAGGGGAGGCTGCGGGTCAGGCGGGCGGGACCAGCCGACTACGACGAGGTACGCCGGGTCTACGCCGAGTGGGCGGTCGCACAGAACGGACCGCTGACCCGGAGCGGAGCCTCGTTCACCGCGACGGCTGACGACTTCATCGGCTCCTTCAGCGGCGTCACGCTGGCCGTCGACGAGCAGGACCACGTCCACGGGTACGCGTCCTGGAGCCGTGGTCGAGGCTACGGCGAGACCGCGCGCATCGACGTGGCGGATCTCATCGCGACCTCGATGGAGGCGTGGCGAGCACTCGTCGCCGTCCTCGGAAGCTTCGCCAGCGTCGCGACGACGACCCGGCTCGACACGTCCGGCCCCGATCTGCTGCGGCTGCTGCTCCCGTCCGCCTCGTGGCAGGTGGTCGACGACTCGCCGTACATGCTCCGGCTGCTCGACCTGCCCCTCGCGTTCGGAGGTCGCGGCTTCGCACCCGGCATCGAGGCTCAGCTCCGTTTCGAGCTGCGCGACGAGTTCCTGGACGAGCTGAGCGGGAGCTGGCTCCTGGAGATCTCCGGCGGGACCGCCCGGTGCTCGCGCAGTGACGTGCCGGACGGGGTCGGACCGGTCTTCGAGGGCCGCGGCCTTTCGCTGATGTACGCCGGTGCGCAGAGCGCCGCGAACCTGCGGATGGCCGGGCTGATGGGGGGCGAGGCCACCGACGACCGCTCGTGGGACAACGCGTTCGGCGGGCGCCAGTTCCACATCCGGGACTACTTCTGAGGCGGCGGCCAGCAGTTCGGACCTACTCCGGTCGCAGCAGGGGGAACAAGATCGTCTCCCGGATGCCGGCACCGGTCAGCAGCATCACCAGCCGGTCCACGCCGAGTCCGATCCCGCCGGCAGCCGGCATCCCGAACTCCATCGCGCGCAGGAACTGCTCGTCGAGGTCCATCGCCTCCGGATCGCCGGCCGCGGCCAGCAGCGACTGCCGGACCAGCCGCTCGCGCTGGACCACCGGGTCGTTGAGCTCGGAGTAGGCAGTGCCCATCTCGGTCCCGTTGATCACCAGGTCCCAGGCCTCGTTCAGGCCGGGGGTGGTCCGGTGCGGCTTGGCCAGCGGACGCACCGTCTCCGGGTAGTCCATCACGAAGGTCGGCTGCAAGAGGCTGTGCTCGACGAGCTGCTCGTAGAGCTCGAGAGCGATCTCACCGGCGTTCCAGTCCGGCGCGACCTCAACGTCGTGCTGCTCCGCGTACCCGCGAAGGGTCTTCTCGTCGGTGCTCACGTCGACCTGCTCGCCGACCGCCTCGGACACCAGGTCGAGGATGGCCACCTCCCGCCACGGTTCCTCGAGGTCGATCTCGCCTCCGTCGCGGGAAGGTACGACGGTGCGGCCGACCGCGCGGGCGGCGTCGACCACCAGCGCCTTCGCCAGCTCGACCATGGTGTGCTGGTCTCCCCAGGCCTCGTACGCCTCGAGCATCGAGAACTCGGCGGCGTGGGTCGAGTCGAGCCCCTCGTTGCGAAAGGTCCGGCCGATCTCGTAGACGCGGTCGACACCGCCGATCATGGCCTTCTTCAGGTCCAGCTCGAGCGCGATCCGCAGCAGCATCGTCTGGTCGAAGGCGTTCAGGTGGGTGCGGAACGGACGTGCGGCCGCGCCGCCGTTGGTCAGCTGGAGGATCGGCGTCTCCACCTCGACGTACGCCCGCTCGTGCAGGGTGGCCCGCAGCGACCGCAGCACCGCGGCCTTGGTGCGGACCATGTCGCGAGGCTCCGGACGGACGATCATGTCGACGTACCTGAGCCGGACCCGTGCCTCCTCGGACAGCGGCGCATGCTCGTTCGGCAACGGGCGCAGGGTCTTGGCGGCCATCGCCCAGCCCGTTGCCTGCACCGAGAGCTCCCCCCGCCGGCTGGTGACCACCTCGCCCTGCACCGACAGCAGGTCGCCGATGTCGACAAGGGACTTGAAGTCGGCCAATGACTGCTCGCCGAGGTCCGACTGCGAGAGCATCACCTGCAGCTCGGTGCCGTCGCCCTCGCGGAGCCTTGCGAAGCAGAGCTTGCCGGTGTTGCGCAAGAAGATCACCCGCCCGGTGATCGAGACCTGCTCGCCGGTGCGCGCATCGGGTCCGAGCGCTCCCGAGGTGAGGGCGGCGTCGTAGCCGTCGCGGATCTGAGACAGCGAGTGGGTGCGCGTCACCTGGACGGGGTACGGGTCGGTCCCGGAGGCGATCAGCCGCTCGCGCTTCTCCCGGCGCACGCGCATCTGCTCAGGGAGGTCCTCGTCCATATCCGGACACACTAGGGCCGCTCACCGGCCCACCTGTGAGCGGGCTACCGCCCCGCCGCCGCCCCGACGCCTGCCGACAGGCAGGCAGGACTCAGCTGTTGCGCCGGAACACGAGCTCGAGCCCCAGCAGGGTCAGCCAGGGCTGATGCTCGGTGAGGGTGGCACACTCCTCGGCTACCAGGGGCACCAGCCCACCGGTGGCGACGACATTGACCCGGTCGGAGCTCACCCCGAGCTCGGAGATGATCCGGGTGACTATGCCGTCGACCTGACTGGCGAACCCGAACACCATTCCGGACTGCAACGCCTCCACCGTGTTCTTCGCGATCACCGACCGCGGCCGCACCAGCTCCACCTTTCGCAGCTGGGCGCCCCGTTTGCCGAGTGCCTCCAGCGATATCTCGATTCCCGGCGCGATCGCCCCGCCGACGTACTCACCCTTCTCGCTGACCACGTCGAACGTCGTCGCGGTCCCGAAGTCGACGACGATGGTGGGTCCTCGGAAGAGGTTGGACGCCGCCAGGGCGTTGACGATCCGGTCGGCGCCGACTTCGCGCGGGTTGTCCATCAGCACCGGCACCCCGGTCCGTACTCCGGGCTCCACGACAACGTGTGGGATCTCGCCGTAGTGGGCGCGCAGCATGTCGCGCCACTCGTGCAGCACCGAGGGCACGGTGGCGCACACCGCGACACCGGTCAGCGCAACCGTGGACGCGGACTCGGCGAGCAGTCCACGGATCAGGACCGCCCACTCGTCGGCGGTACGGCGTTCGTCGGTCGCCACTCGCCAGTGGTCGGTGACCTCACCTTGCGAGACGAGCCCGAGAACGGTGTGGCTGTTGCCGATGTCGGCGCACAGCAGCATCAGCGCACCACCTGCTCAGGGCGCTCCGGGCGCTCAGGGCGCTCAGGGCGCTCAGGGTCGCCGCGCAGGTCCATGCCGAGGTCGAGCACCGGGCTGGAGTGGGTCAGCGCCCCGACCGAGAGGTAGTCCACGCCGGTCTCGGCCACCTCCCGGGCACGGGCGAGGGTCAAGTTCCCCGACGCCTCGAGGCGAGCCCGCCCGGCGCACAGGCGCACCGCCTCCCGCATGGTCTCCGTACTCATGTTGTCGAGCAGGACGAGCTCGGCTCCCACATCCAGCAGGTCGCGTAGCTGGTCCAGCGTGGTGACCTCGACCTCGACCGGCAGGGACGGGTACGTCGAGCGGACCGCCTGGTAGGCCGGCACCACCCCGCCGGCCGCAAGCACGTGGTTGTCCTTGATAAGTGCCAGGTCCGACAGGCTGACGCGGTGGTTGGTCCCACCGCCGCAGCGCACGGCGTACTTCTGCAGCGCACGCAGGTTCGGCAGGGTCTTGCGGGTGTCCAGGACGCGGGTCCCGGTGCCGGAGAGCGCGGCCACCCAGGCAGCCGTCCCGGTGGCGACCCCGGAGAGGTGGCACAGGTAGTTGAGTGCGGTGCGCTCTGCGGTCAGCAGTCCACGCACCGGTCCGTGGACACTGAGCACGACGTCGCCGCGACTCACCGGGTCGCCATCGCGGGCGGGACGCTCGACCTGGACCTCGGCGCCGATCACGAAGCACAACACCATCTCCGCGACCACCAGCCCGGCGACCACCCCCTCGGAACGGGCGCCGAAGTCCGCCCATGCCCGCGCGTCCGGCGGGATGGTCGCGGTGCTCGTCACGTCCTCTCCAGGCAGGTCCTCCGCGACCGCCGAGGCGACCGCGTCGTAGACCTGTCTCGGGTCCAGGCCGGCCTCCGCGAGCTCGCGGAGCAGCCGGTCGGGGACCCGGTCGAAGGGGGTTGCGGCGCTGCTCGCGGTGGTGTTCACGGGCGGGCCCCGGCCCGGGCAGGTACGTCGAGCGTCGCCGGGTGGAAGTCCGTGCTCAGCCGACCGCCGGGGGACATCGTGATGTCCAGGTGACCGGCCCAGCTGGCGTCGTCCCGGTCCGGAAAATCCTCGCGCCAGTGCGAGCCGCGGGTCTCCTGACGAGCCGAGGCGGCCCGGACCAGCGCCGTGCTGACCGTCGCGACGTTCGTGGCCTCCCAGGCCGCGGCGTTCGGGGCTTCGGCCCCGGAGTCAGGGGCGGCGCCGGTGCGCAGGACCGACGTCAGCTGATCGGCGGCGCGGGCCAGTCCGGAGGCCGATCGGAGTACGCCGGCGTGCTCGGTCATCACCTGCTGGATCCGGGACAGCTCGTGACTCCCGACCAACCCCTGCTCACCGGCAGGGGCGACGGGGCGCTGGGCGGGCGGCAGTCCGCGCACCAGCGACGCGGCGATCCGCCGGGAGAACACCAGCCCTTCGAGCAGGGAGTTCGACGCCAGGCGGTTGGCGCCGTGCACTCCGGAGCAGGCCACCTCGCCACAGGCGTAGAGTCCCCGGACGCTGGACTGCCCATCCAGGTCGGTGGCCACCCCGCCGGACGCGTAGTGACAGGCGGGTGCCACCGGGATCGGCTCGGTGACCGGGTCGATCCCGTGCCGACGGCAGGACGCGAGGATGGTCGGGAACCTGTGCCGCCACATCTGCTCGCCGAACCCGCGCGCGTCCAGCCAGACGTGCTCCTGGCCGGTCTCACGCATCCTGCGCATCACCGCCTTCGCGACGACGTCGCGGGGTGCGAGGTCGGCCAGCTCGTGCACCCCGGCCATGAAGCGGGTCCCGTCTTCGTCGACGAGCCACGCACCTTCCCCGCGCAGCGCCTCCGAGATCAGCGGCTGCTGACCGCGCGAGGCGCCGCCGAGCCACATCACCGTGGGATGGAACTGCACGAACTCGACGTCGCGAAGCGAGGCCCCGGCTCGTAGCGCCAGAGCCATCCCGTCACCGGTGGACACCGGAGGGTTGGTGGTCGCGGTGAAGACCTGCCCGAGACCCCCGCTGGCCAACACCACCGCGCGGCACATCAGCGCCCCCACACCGTCGTGCCTGCCCTCGCCCATGACGTGCAGCGTGACCCCGGCGACCCCACCGTTCTCGCCCGGGATCAGGTCCAGGACGAGAGCGTGCTCGGTGACGCTGATGTCGGGAGAGGCCCGCACGGCCGCCACCAGGGCGCGCTGGATCTCCGCCCCGGTCGCGTCGCCCCCGGCGTGCGCGATCCGGTCTCTCAGGTGTCCTCCCTCGCGGGTCAGGGAAAGATGACCGGCGTCGGTGTGGTCGAACCGGGTGCCCAGTGAGATCAGGTCGCGGACCGCCTCCGGGCCCTCGGTGACCAGGGTCCGGACCGCCTCGACCTCGCAGAGCCCGGCGCCGGCGGTCAGGGTGTCCTGGAGATGCTGCTCCGGGGTGTCCTCGGGTCCGAGGGCCGCCGCGATCCCACCCTGGGCCCACTGCGTGGAGCCGGCGGACAGGTCGTCCTTGGTCACCACCATCACCGAGCCGGCTCGACGCGCCTGCAGCGCGGTGCTCAGCCCAGCGATGCCGGACCCGATCACAACCACGTCGGCGGACGCGGTCCATCCGGGAGCTGGCGCCGTGAGTCGCTCGGGAAGGATCGGCACGGGTTCCTACCGCTGGTGCCCGGCGGTGCTGTCGCCCCGCGCCAAGCCGCTGCCCGCCGGCGCATCAGCGCGGTCCGACCCGGTGCCGACGACCTTGTTGTCCGCGTCGACGAACACCACGCTGGGTGCGAAGCCCTGGGCCTCGGAGGTGTCCATCAGGCCGTAGCCGATCAAGATGACCAGGTCTCCCCGGTGCACCAGCCGGGCGGCGGCACCGTTGATGCCGATGACTCCGGAGCCGCGCTCACCCGCGATGGTGTAGGTCTCCAGCCGGGCGCCGTTGGTGATGTCGACGATGTGCACCAGCTCACCCGGCAGCAGGTCGGCGGCCTCCAGCAGGTCCTGGTCGACGCTCACCGAGCCGACGAAGTCGACGTCGGCCTGGGTCACGGTCGCCCGGTGGATCTTGCTCTTCATGATGC
This sequence comes from uncultured Nocardioidaceae bacterium, assembly GCA_902805855.1. Classification (GTDB taxonomy): domain Bacteria; phylum Actinomycetota; class Actinomycetes; order Propionibacteriales; family Nocardioidaceae; genus Nocardioides_C. The sequence goes on along the minus strand of CADCUJ010000078.1, from coordinate 6,312 downwards.
TGCGCAGCATCGGCGTCTCCTGGTAGCACTAGTCGGGTTGGTCGGCCGGTCGGCCCAGCACGATCCCGGTGTTGTCGATCAGTCGCACCGGACCGACCCGGGCGGCGACCAGCAGCCGGGCGGCACCGGAGGCCGGCGGAGCGCCGAGGGCCGGCGAGGTCAGCTCGAGGTAGTCAAGCTCGAGTGCGGTCGCCTCGGCCAGGACGCCGCGCGCAGCCGCGAGCACGTCCTCAGCACCGCGGTCGGCGGCATCGGCGCCGGCGCGCAGTGCCTGCCACAGCGCCCGCGCCAGGGCGCGCTGGTCGTCATCGAGGTACTCGTTGCGCGAGGACAGTGCCAGCCCGCCGATCTCCCGCACCGTCTCACCAGCCATCACCTCGACCTGCATCGCCAGGTCGACCGCCATCTGTCGGATCAGCACCAGCTGCTGGTAGTCCTTCTCACCGAAGACCGCGAAGTCGGGTCGGACGGATCCGAAGAGCTTGGCGACGACGGTGAGCACGCCGCGGAAGTGGGTCGGTCGGACTCTGCCCTCGAGGATCTCGCCCAGCGGCCCGGGCTCAACGGTGACCAGGGGCTCACCCTCCGGGTACATTTCGGCGGACCCTGGCGCGAAGACCACGTCGACGCGCTCTGCCGCGCAGACCTCGAGGTCCGCATCCAGCGAGCGCGGGTAGCTGGCCAGGTCCTCTTCGGGCCCGAACTGGAGCGGGTTGACGAAGATGGACACCACCACGGCGTCCTCGACGGCCCGGACCTCGTGTGCTTTGCGGACCAGCGAGACGTGACCAGCGTGCAGTGCTCCCATGGTGGCCACCAGGCCGACCCTGCCGCCGCGGGCTCGGCACGCTTCCAAGGCGTCGGTGAGCTCGGCTCGGGTGCGGGCAAGGACCGGTCGGCGTACGTCGGAACCCGCGACCGGTGTGCCGCCCGCTCTCACCCGACGTCCTCGCGTACACCTCGGGGCGGCGCCGAGGCGAGCGCGTCGTTGAGCAGGCCGACGATCCGCGCGCCTCGCATCGGCATCAGCCGACCTTCCAGGACCGCACGGTTCGCGGTGGCCCGGGCCAGCGCGACGTACGACTCGAGGGTCGCCGGAGCGGTCAGCGTGATGTCCGCGAGGTGTGCCCGGATGGTGTTCACGTCGCCTCGCACGATCGGCCCGGTCAGCGCCCCGTCGCCGAACCGGAGCGCGTTGTCGAGACTTGCGGTGAGCAGCGGCCGCAGGGTCGCGGCCGGGTCCTCGGCGCCCGACTCGCGAAGGAGGTCCATCGCCTGGGACACCAGGGTCACCAGGTGGTTGGCGCCGTGGGCGAGTCCGGCGTGGTACAGGGTGCGCCGGCTCTCCGGGACCCAGGTCAGACTTCCGTCCAGGTCTGCGACCAGGGACGCCGCGAGCGCCCGGGTCGACGCGGTCGCGGTCACCCCGAACACGCATCCGCGGAGCCGGGCCAGGTCGATCTCGGTGCCGGTGAAGGTCATCGCTGGGTGCATTGCGAGCACACGTGCCCCGAGCGCGGCAGCCGGCTCGAGGACGGCGAGACCGTGACGACCGGAGGTGTGGGCGACGTACTGCCCTGCGCGGATGGCTCCGCTCGCACTGAGCATGTTCACGACGTTGGCGAGCATGTCGTCGGGCACGGTGAGCAGGAGGAGGTCGCAGGCGCGCGAGACGGCGGTCGGCTTGTCGACCGCGACCCCCGCCAGCAGGTGGGAGATCCGGGCGCGGGACGCCGGGGACTCTCCGGCCACCGCGACCACGTCGTAGCGGCCGCCTGCGTCCACGTCTCGCAGGGCTGCGGCCAGGACCGCGCCCACGCGCCCGGCGCCGACCACCCCGACACGCAGCGTCGAAGATTGCTCCATCACTTCGCCTTTCGTTCCAGTCCCGTGTGCGGGTACCGGACGGTCTGCGGAGTTGCTGTGCGAAAAGCGTACGCCGGGCCGGATCGGCGGCAAAAGGCGCAGCCGTGGTGCCCCTGGTCACAGACCCGACCATCCTTCTCAGCAGTGTCTCGGGCAGGCGCTCGGCACCGGCGACCCGCGTAGCCTGAGAGCCATGTCCAGCGCAACGTCTCTCGGGATGCCGCCGATGCCGCCGCCCACGACGATGCCCGCGTGGAAGAGCGCTTGGGACGCAGCGTTGTACGGACCGGGAGGCTTCTTCCGCACCCAGTCTCCCGCGGCACACTTCCGCACCTCCGTGCATGCCTCGCCGCTGTTCGCAGCGGCACTGGTGGGTCTGGTGCGACGCACCGGCCTGGAAACGGTGGTCGACATCGGAGCCGGGCGCGGCGAGCTGCTGTGCCAGATCCAGGCCCTCGAGCCGTCGTTGAACCTGCTGGGAGTCGAGGTGGCGCCCCGGCCGGACGGACTGGACCCGGCGGTGGGGTGGACCAGTGCGCTGCCGGAGTCCGTGGACGGGCTGGTGGTCGCGAACGAGTGGCTGGACAACGTCCCCTGCCACGTGGTCGAGGTCGACCCGTCCGGAACCGTGCGCGTCGTGCACGTCGACCCGGCCACGGGAGAGGAAAGCCTGGGCGCTGCGCTCGACGACAGGTCGGTGCCGCGCAGCCTCTCCGCCTGGTGCGAGGCGTGGTGGCCAATGGACCGTGCCGAGCCCGGCACCCGTGCCGAGGTGGGTACGTCCCGGGACGTGGCATGGGCCGATGTCGTACGCCGGGTCGGGCGAGGCGTCGCCGTCGCGGTCGACTACGGGCACACGCGCGCGAGCCGTCCGCCGTTCGGGACCCTGCGCTGCTACCGCGACGGGCGCGAGGTCGACGTGGTGCCCGACGGGTCCCGAGACGTGACCGCACACGTCGCGGTGGACTCGGTCGCCTCGCGAGCCGGAGGCGAGGTGCTACGGCAGCGTGAGGCGCTGCACCGGCTCGGGGTCTCCGCCCAACGACCGGACCTCGCGCTGGCCACGCGAGACCCGCACGGGTACGTCGCCGAGCTGTCCCTGGCCACGCAGGCCGGCGAGCTGGTGGCCGAGCGCGGACTGGGCGACTTCAGCTGGATGGTCTCGGCGCACCCGTCGCTGCGCGACCGGATCTGGACGTGACGCGACACCGGTGACAGTGGGCTTGCTCCGAACCGGTGCCGGCAGCGGCAGAGCAGCCAGCCTCAGCCGATGCGTTGGGGGCGCCGGGCCCTGGCGCTGGCGACGATCTCCCGCTCCAGCAGGTCTCTTGCCTCCGCAGACCAGCGGTCGCTCGCCCGCACGTGGGCCGGGCCGGGAGGGCTGTCGACATGGAGGTCGGCCAGTCCCAGGCGGCGCTGGAGCGGCCCCTGGGTCAGCCGCAGCGATTGGACGCGTGCGTGGGGGACGAGGTGTGTCCGTCGCACGAACCAGCCCTGGCGGCTCGCCAGGAGGTCCGCACTCGTTCCGGCCGCAGCGAAGTGACGCCCGACCGGAGAGACCCAGCGCGCACGGTCCGGGGGCCGCGTCATCGGAGTCGCGTCGGGGTCGACGCCGTCGAGCAGCTGCCGTGCCAGCCACGTCACCAGTCGCCGGTCGCCCACCGGGAGCAGGGTCGAGGCCGCGGGTCCCGCGTCCTCACCGGAGGACGCCTCGGCGTACCCGGCAATCGACACGTCGAGTCGGGCCCAGCCGAGCGCCCGCCAGAGCAGAGGTTCACTGACCACCACGCCTTGCAGCCGGCTCAGCGCGATGGTCTGTGAGCTCAGCTCGAACAGCCCGCGGCGCACCTGGAGTCCGTTCGCTGTGTCGGCGACGGTGAAGCCATAGCTGGCGACCACCTTCCGGACCAGGACCACGGCGAGGCCACCGATCGCCGGCAGCGCCGCCGTGAGTGCCTCGAGGAACCCGAAACCGGCGCTGACCACGGCCAGCAGGAGGATGACCGCCAGAGCCAGTGCCTCGGTGGTCAGCAACGTGCTCGACACCAGCAATGAGAGCGGCACCTGCGCCAGGAGGCGCTCGGGCGCCTGCTGGCCCGGGGTGGTGGCGACTTCGCCCGGCTCGGCAGGGCCGTCAGCGCTCGGCGATGGCGAGCCACGGGCCGAGTCGCGACGGGCCAGCAGGACCTGCTGCAGCTCACGGGCGTCCGACAGCTTCAAGAAGGCGAGCGAGCCCTCGCGCCGGCCACCACCGGCAACGTCCATCCGGAGCTCGGCCAGGCCGAAGAGCCGCGCCACCAAGGGCTGCACGATGTCGACGCCCTGCAGCCGGTCGATCCTGATCCTGCGGGACTGGCGCGCGATCACACCGGTGTCGACGCGCAGCTCGTCGGACTCGACCCAGTACTTGGTGCGGACCCAGGACGCGACGCCGTAGACCGCACCCGCGACCAGCAGCGCCAGCAGCACCAGCCCGAACGGGCCGAGGTCGCCACGCAGCAGCTCACGCCAGGTTGCCGCCACTGCGGCGAACAACACGATTCCGCTCCGGGCGAGCGGCGTCAGCGGGGACAACCGGCGGTAGGGCCTCTCGCGCTCTCTCGCGTCGCTCACACCTGGATCGTTCACTCGCAGCTCGACCGCTTCACTCGCTTCGCTCGCTTCGCGCTCTCTCGCGTCGCTCACACCTGGATCGTTCACTCGCAGCTCGACCGCTTCACTCGCTTCGCTCGCTTCGCGCTCTCTCGCGTCGCTCACAAGCCCGCTGCCTGTGCTTCGCCGAGCGAGGTCAGCTTGTCCCTGAGCCGGGCTGCCTCCTCCCGGGGAAGTCCTGGGATCCGGGCGCTGGTCCCTGGGCTGGCTGTGTGCAGGTGCACGCTGGCGACGCCGAAGGCCTGCTCCAGCGGACCGGTGTGCACGTCGACGTACTGCATGCGTCCGTAAGGGACGACCACCAGCTCTCGAAACGTCACCCCGTGCTTGATGTAGAGGTCCTCGTCCCTCTCGCAGTACCCCCAGGACCGGGCATTGCGGCCCAGGGCGAGCCACCCGACGACGGCCGCCGTGAGCACCCCGGCAACGCCGAGTCCGACCAGCCAGCCAGGGACCTCGAGGAGCCACCAGAGGACTCCGAGCGTGACCAGGGCAAGCCCCGCGACCACTGCCAGGATGACGCGACGCAGCGCCGCCAGTCGCGGTGAGACCGGCTGCCACTCGGTGCCCGGCGGTGCGAAGAGTTCTGGCACGTCGTGAGCCTATGCGACGTGCGAGGATGAGCCCTGTGTCCGAACACGGCCGGGAAGAGCTGCTCGTCGGTGTGGGCGCCGGAGCCGCCGGGTTCAAGAGAGACCTCGCCGGACACGAGCGTGGCGGCGGTCCGGGGATGGCCACCCAGGACATGGTGCTCAACATCGGGCCGCAGCACCCGGCCACCCATGGCGTACTCCGGCTGCTGCTGACCCTCGACGGCGAGCGGATCGTGGAGTGCGAGCCGATCGTCGGCTACATGCACCGCGGGGCCGAGAAGCTCTTCGAGGTCCGCGACTACCGGCAGATCATCGTGCTGGCCAACCGGCACGACTGGCTGTCGGCGTTCAGCAACGAGCTCGGCATCGCGATGGCGGTCGAGCGGATGCTCGGCATGACGGTGCCCGACCGCGCGGTCTGGCTGCGGACCCTGCTCGCAGAGCTCAACCGGGTGCTGTCGCACCTGATGTTCCTCGGCGGCGCGCTGCCGGGCTTCCCCGCGTTCGCCGAGCGGGAGGCCGTGCAGACGGTCATGGAGGAGGCCTCCGGCGGGCGGCTGCACTACATGTTCAACCGCGTCGGCGGCCTGGCGCAGGACGTGCCCGACGGTTGGACGGGTCGGGCGCGGACGGCGATCGACGGCGTACGGCGCCGGCTCGCCGAGCTCGACGGGCTGCTGCGCGGCGAGCACCTCGAGCGCACGGAGGGCGTCGGCGTCCTGGACCGCGCGGCCGTGCTGTCGTACGGCGTCTCCGGGCCGGTCGCCCGGGCCTCCGGCGTCGACCTGGACCTGCGCCGCGACGACCCGTACCTCGCCTACGCCGAGCTCGGCTTCGGCTCCCGGGCGCTGCCGGTCGTGCTCGGGGAGCACGGCGACACCGCCGACCGCTACGCCTGCCTGCTGCGCCAGGTGCACGTCTCTCTCGACGTCGTGGACGCGTGCCTGGACGGCCTGCCCGGCGGCCCGGTCAACGTGCGGCTGCCCAAGACGGTCCGGGCTCCTGAGGGTTCGACCTACGCCTGGACGGAGAACCCGCTGGGCGTGCAGGGCTACTACCTGGTGTCCCGCGGCGCGACGACGCCCTACCGGCTGGCGATGCGCACCGCGTCGTTCGGCAACGCGTCGGTGCTGCCGGCGCTGCTGCCGGGCGTGCACCTGCGCGACGTCGCGACCGTGGCGGGCTCGCTGTTCCCCGTTGT
>CADCUJ010000077.1 GCA_902805855.1 uncultured Nocardioidaceae bacterium | reverse complement strand
TGGCAGGCGGCGACGGACCCGTCCGCCACCGGCTGGAGGTCGGGGTCCACCTCGGGACAGGGCTCGAAGACCTCCGGGCAGCGGGTGCGGAAGTTGCAGCCGCTCGGCGGGGAGAGCGGGCTCGGAACCTCTCCGGTCAGCACGATGCGCTGGCGCGCCCGCTCCTTCGGCGGGTCCGGCAGCGGTACGGCGGACAGCAGAGCGCGCGTGTAGGGATGCTGTGGCCGCTCGTAGACAAGGTCACGAGGTCCCTCCTCCACGACCCGACCCAGGTACATCACCGCAACGCGGTCGCTGACGTGCTGCACAGCCGCCAGATCGTGGGCGATGAAGAGGTAGGTCAGACCGAGCTCGCGCTGCAGTCGGCTGAGCAGGTTCATCACCTGTGCCTGCACCGAGACGTCGAGCGAGGCGATCGGCTCGTCGAGGACGATCAGCTCCGGCTCCACGGCCAGCGCGCGGGCGATGGAGACCCGCTGCCGCTGTCCCCCGGACAGCTCGTGCGGATGCCGGCGCAGGAACTGGGTGCCCAGCCCGACCATCTCCAGCAGCTCGGCCACCCGCCGCGACCGGCCGGCTCGGCCCTCGTGCAGTCCGTGCACCTCCAGCGGCTCGGCGATGCTGGCGGCGATCGTTCGCCGCGGGTTGAGCGAGGCGTACGGGTCCTGGAAGACCATGGTGATCCGCTGACGCAGCGAGCGCAGGTCACGCCGACCCGCCTTCGTCACGTCGACGTCCCCGAGCCGCACCCGGCCACCGGTCGGCTCGACCAGTCGCAGCAGCGCGAGACCGGTCGTGGACTTGCCGCAGCCGGACTCCCCGACCAGGCCGAGGGTCTCTCCCTGGCGTACCCGCAGGTCCACACCGTCGACGGCCTTGACGTGCCCGGTCTCCCGGCGCAGGCCGCTTCCGGTCTTGACCGGGAACCACACCTGCAGGCCCTCGACCGTGAGCAGGTCCTCGCTCATCGGCTGCCCTCCCGCGCGGTGTCGTAGAAGGTGCGGACCCGGTGGCCCGGTCCGACCTCCCACATCGTCGGCGGCTCGTGCTCGCAGCGGGCGTCGAGCCGGCGGGTGCAGCGTGGCCAGAACCGGCAGCCGGGAGGCATCTGCAGCGGATCGGGGGGCAGGCCGCTGATGGTGGCGAGCTCTCGGCCGTGGCCACCGATCACCGGCAGCGCGCCGAGCAGCCCCTGGGTGTACGGGTGGCGGGGGTCGGCGTAGAGCGCGTCGACGGGCGCCTCCTCGACGACCTGGCCTGCATACATCACCGACACCCGGTCGGCGATGCCGGCGACGACGCCGAGGTCGTGGGTGATCCAGACCACCGCCATTCCCATGTCCTCCTGCAACCGACCCAGGAGCTCGATGATCTGGGCCTGGGTGGTGACGTCGAGGGCAGTGGTGGCTTCGTCAGCGATCAGCACCTGCGGCTCGCAGGCCAAGGCGATCGCAATCATCACCCGCTGGCGCATGCCCCCGGAGAACTGGTGCGGGTGCTCGTCGAGCCGGTCTGCCGGGGCCGGGATGCCCACCAGCCCGAGCAGCTCCACCGCCCGGTCGCGGAGCTCGCTTCCGTGCAGGCCGAGATGGTGCTCGACACCTTCGCTGACCTGCTTGCCGATGGTCAGGAAGGGGTTCAGGGAGGTCATCGGGTCCTGGAAGACCATGCCGAGCCTGCGCCCGCGGGTCCGTCGGCGCTCCTGCGGGGAAGCCTGGAGCAGGTCGCTGCCCTCCAGCCACACCTGACCCTGCACCCGGGCCGGCGGTGTCGGCAGCAGCCCCATCACCGCAAGGGCGGAGACGCTCTTGCCACTGCCGGACTCCCCGACGATGGCCAGCGTCTCGCCGGCGGCCACCTCCCAGCTCACGTCGTCGACGACGGTCGCGACTCCGCGGCGGGTGGCGAACCGGACGGTGAGGTCGCGCACCGACAGCACCGACTCAGCTGGGCTGGAGACCTCGGCGCTCATGACTGCCCCCGCGACTCGATGACCGAGCGCTGCTTGGGGTCCAGGGCGTCGCGCATCGCGTCGCCCACGATGTTGAAGGCCAAGACGGTGACGAAGATCGCCAGTCCGGGGAAGACGCCCATCCACCACGCCTGCTCGATGAACCCGCGGCCGTCGAAGAGCATCCGACCCCACGACGGCTGAGGCGGCTGGACACCCAGACCGAGGAAGGACAGCGCGGCCTCGGAGAGGATGGCGAACGCCAGGCTGAGCGAAGTCTGCACGATGATCGGGGCCAGGACGTTGGGCAGAATGTGCAGGCGGAGCAACCGGAAGTCGCTCGCGCCGATCGACCGGGCGGCACGCACGAACACCTCCTCGCGCACGCTCAGCACACTGGCCCGGCAGATGCGGGCGAAGATCGGCGTGTAGACGATGCCGATGGCGATCATCGCGTTGGTGAGTCCCGGCCCGAGCACGGCCAGGATGGCGATCGCGAGCAGGATCGCGGGGAAGGCGAACAGCATGTCCATCACCCGCATCACGACGTCGTCGATCCGGCCGCCGTAGAACCCGGCCACCAGGCCGAGGGTGACGCCGGCGACCAGGGAGATACCTACCGCGATCGCCCCCACCTGGAGGGAGACCCGGGCGGCCACGAGCACGCGGCTGAAGACGTCGCGGCCGAGCTCGTCGGTGCCGAACAGGTGATCCAGGCTGGGAGACTGGAAGCGGTCCTCGACCTCGATCGCGTTGATCCCGTACGGCGCGAGCTGCGGTCCGAACAGGGCCGCGACCACGAGCGCGGCGAGCACGAGGAGACCGACCACCGCCAGCCGGTTGGCCAGAACGGCGCGCAGGGTCTGGAACCGCTGTTCCGCCGCGGGAGCCTCGGGCGCCTGGCTGCTCGCCTGGTCGCTCATCAGTACCTGATCCTTGGGTCCAGCGCGGCGTAGAGCAGGTCGACCAGGAGGTTGACCAGGAGGAACACCGCGGCGAACATCAGCACCGCTCCTTGCATCAGCGGGTAGTCGCGCGCGGCGACCGCGTCGTAGGTCAGCCGGCCGAGTCCCGGCCAGGCGAAGATCACCTCGACGACCACGACGCCACCGAGCAGCGTGGCGAGCTGGACCCCGGTGACGGTAAGGATGGGCACCAACGCCCCCCGCAGGACGTGCCGGCGCAGCACGAGGCTACCGGGCAGGCCCTTGGCGGTCGCGGTGCGGACGTGCTCCTGCCCCATGGACTCGAGCACGGCGGAGCGGACGAAGCGGGTGAGGATGGAGCCGGAGACGACACCGACGGTGACCGCGGGCAGCACGATGTGCGCCAACCAGTCCACCGGGTCCTCGGTGAAGGGAACGTACCCCGACGGCGGGAGCCAGCCGAGGGTGCTGGTGAACAGCACGATGAGCAAGATTGCCATCCAGAAGTCCGGGATGGAGACGCCGATCTGGCTGAACACCGTTGCGACGTAGTCCGAGACCTTGCCCGAGCGCGTCGCCGAGATGAGGCCGAGCGGCACCGCGATCAGCAGGGCGATCAGCAGCGCGACCCCGGCGAGGGAGAGGGTAGCCGGCAGCCGCTCGAGCAACGACGCGGTGACCGGCTGCCCGCTGCGGAAGCTGACGCCGAGGTCACCGGTGAGCGCGTTGCCGAGGTACTGCGCGTACTGCACGGGCAGCGGTTGGTCGAGGCCCGCCCGTGCCCGCAGAGCGTCGTAGGTCTCCTGGTCGAAGCGAGTGCCCAACGCCACCCGCACCGGGTCTCCGGGCACCAGCTGCATCAGCGCGAAGACGATCAGGCTCACACCGAGAAGGACGACCGCTGCCTGTCCCGCCCGACGCAGGACGTAGCGCGCCATCCCTCACTCGCTCAGCGAGGCTTGGTGGAACCGGATCGCCCGGTCCGGCCGGACCGTGTAGCCCTTCAGCTCCGGAGCCCACCCCTGCACGACGTCGGGGTTGTAGAGGTAGATGTAGCTCGCGTCGTCGACGATGATCTCGACCGCCTGGTTGTACAGCTCCTGGCGTTGCTCGTCGTCGGTCTCCTGCCCCGCCTGGTCCAGTAGCCGGTCCACCTCGGGGTTGGAGTACTTCTGGTAGTTGTTCGCGCCGTCGGAGTGGTGCTGGGCGTAGTAGAAGTCCTGGGGGTCGATGTTGCCCAGCCACCCCAGCATGAAGGCGTCGAAGTTGCCCTTGGCCTGGTCGTCCAGCCAGGTCGCGAAGTCCTCGGTGCGGATGTCGAGCTTGACCCCCACCTCGGAGAGCTGGTCGGCCATCACCTGCGCCGCCGAGATCGTCTCCGGGTACTCGTTGGTCACCATGAAGTCGATCGTCAGGTTCTCGACACCGGCCTCGTCGAGCAGCTGCCGGGCGCGCTCGGGGTCGTAGGAGTACGGCGCGTAGTCGTAGTACCACTGGCTGGTGCGCGGAATGGCGGTCTGGTTCACGGTGGCCAGGCCGAACTTTGCCGCCTCGGTGATCTCCTCGCGGTCGACGCCGTAGGCCAGCGCCTGCCGCACCAACGGGTCGTCGAACGGCGGCCGCGCCTGGTTGGCCGCGAAGTACCAGTAGTCGTTGCTCGGCACCACGCCGGTCTCGATGGTCCCGTCCGAGCCGAGCGCCTCGACCTGCTGCGGTGGAAGGTTGTCGGTCCACTGGACCTCACCACTCTGCAGGTTCGCCAGTGCCACCGTCGGCTCGGACACGAAGGTGAACTGCACCGACCCGAGCTCGGGAGCACCGCCCCAGTAGTCCTCGTTCGCGGTGAGCGTGATGGAGTCGCCGGAGACGTACTCGTCGAGCATGAACGGCCCGGTCCCGACCGGGCCGCGCCCGATGTCGCCGCTGGTGACGTTCTCCTCCGAGACGATCGCCATTCCCTTGAAACCGCCGATGAGCGCCAGCAGGTTCGGAGTCGGACGCTTCACCTCGATCTCGACGGTGGTGTCGTCCACCGCGCGGACGTTCTTCACCGACTCGAACCGGTAGGCGTTCGACAGCTCCTCGTCGATGATCCGCTCGTAGGAGTAGACGACGTCGTCGGCGGTGAAGTCCTTGCCGTCGTGGAACTTCACGCCGTTCCTGAGCTTGAACGTCCAGGTGAGCTGGTCCTTGCTGGTCTCCCAGCTCTCCGCAAGCGCCGGCCGCATCTCGAGCTGCTCGTCCGGCTGCACGAGCGTGTCGTAGACGTTCTCGAGCACCTGGAAGCTGGCGTAGGCAGTGGTCTTGTGCGGGTCTAGCTGGTCCGGCTCTGCGCTGAGCGCCGCGACCAGCTGGGCGCCGCTGGCGTCCGCGCCGCCGCTGCCGCTGCCGCCGACGTCCACGCTCTCGCCGCCCCCGCTACAGGCGGTTGTGGTCAGCACGAGTGCTGCGAGTGCGGTCGACCATCGCGAGACACGCATGGTGGGTCCCTTCCCGAGAAGGACTGCGTAGCAGTCGGCTCATCCTGGCGGATCCGGATCATCCTAGGGAAGGAGCCCGCCCGGCACTCAACCGCGTCCCTGACCGCCCGGGGCGAGGACGGTTGCCGGCACCTGTCTTGCTGGCGTCAGCCGCGTCAGTGACCGTGCCCGTGGCCGTGTCCGGCCGCGGCGCCGTGGTCGTCCTCGTCCTCCGGCTTGTCCACGATCAGCGTCTCGGTGGTGAGTAGCATCCCCGCGATCGAGGAGGCGTTCACCAGGGCCGAGCGGGTCACCTTGACCGGGTCCAGCACGCCCTGGGCAACCAGGTCGCCGTACTCCTTGGTGGCGGCGTTGTAACCCTTGCCGGAACCGGCTTCACGCACCTTCGACACGATGACGTAGCCGTTGTCCCCGCCGTTCTCCGCGATCCAGCGAAGCGGCTCGTCGGCGGCCAGCGCGACGATCCGCACACCGGTCGCCTCGTCGGCCGACAGCCCGAGGCCGTCCTGGAGGACGGAGACCGCATGGGTGAGCGCGGAGCCACCGCCGGCGATGATGCCCTCCTCGATGGCGGCCCGGGTCGCCGAGACGGCGTCCTCGATGCGGTGCTTCTTCTCCTTCAGCTCGACCTCGGTCGCGGCACCGACCCTGATCACGCAGACGCCGCCGGCGAGCTTGGCGAGCCGCTCCTGGAGCTTCTCGCGGTCCCAGTCGGAATCGGTGCTCTCGATCTCGGCCTTGATCTGCTTGACCCGGCCCTCGACCTCGCCGGTGTCACCGGCGCCGTCGACGATCGTGGTGTTGTCCTTGGTGATCACCACGCGGCGGGCCTGGCCCAGCACCTCGAGGCCGACCTGGTCGAGCTTGAGCCCGACCTCGGAGGCGACGACCTGGCCACCGGTCAGCGTCGCGATGTCCTGCATCATCGCCTTGCGCCGGTCACCGAATGCGGGCGACTTGACGGCGGCGGCGTTGAAGGTTCCGCGTATCTTGTTGACGACCAGCGTGGACAGCGCCTCCCCCTCGACGTCCTCGGCGAGGATGAACAACGGCTTCCCGGCCGAGATGACCTTCTCCAGCAGCGGCAGCAGCTCCGCGATCGCGCTGATCTTGCCCTGGTGCAACAAGATGTAGGGGTCGTCGAGGACGGCCTCCATCCGCTCGGCGTCGCTGACGAAGTACGGGGAGATGTATCCCTTGTCGAACTGCATCCCCTCGGTGAACTCGAGCTCGGTGCCCATCGTGTTGGACTCCTCGACGGTGATCACGCCGTCCTTGCCTACCTTGTCGAAGGCCTCGGCCAGCAGCTCACCGATGTGGGAGTCACGGGAGGAGACGGTGGCGACGGCCGCCATGTCCTCCTTCGAGTCGACGTCGCGCGACGCGTCCTTCAGGGCCTCCTCGAGCGCCGCGACCGCGAGGTCCATGCCTCGCTTGAGCGCCATCGGGTTCGCACCGGCGGCCACCGCACGAAGGCCCTCGTGCACCATCGCCTGGGCCAGCACCGTGGCCGTCGTGGTGCCGTCCCCGGCGATGTCGTTGGTCTTGGTCGCAACCTCCTTGGCGAGCTGCGCGCCGAGGTTCTCGAACGGGTCGTCCAGCTCGACCTCGCGGGCCACGGTGACGCCGTCGTTGGTGATCGTGGGCGCACCCCACTTCTTGTCGAGGACCACGTAGCGGCCCTTGGGGCCGAGGGTCACCTTCACGGCGTTGGCGAGCGCGTCGACGCCACGCTCGAGGGAGCGGCGGGCGCTTTCGTCAAACTCCAGGATCTTCGGCATCTTCTCGATGCTCCTTCGCGTCTAGTGCTGAGCGGGTGCTGAGCGGAGTGGTGTCGCGGGCGGTGAAACGACCAGCCCCGAGGGCCCGAACGGTGCGGGCCGCCCGGGGCGGAGTCGATGTGGACGCCTGATGCGCGAGGCGTCCCGGGCTGCGATCAGCCGACGACGGCGAGCACGTCGCGCGCGGAGAGGATGAGGTACTCCTCGCCGGCGTACTTCACCTCGGTGCCGCCGTACTTGCTGTAGATCACCTTGTCGCCGATGGAGACGTCGAGCGGCACCCGGCCGTCGCCATCCTCGTTGAACCGGCCCGGGCCGACGGCCAGGACCTCGCCCTCCTGCGGCTTCTCCTTGGCGGTGTCCGGGATGACCAGGCCTGAGGCCGTGGTCTGCTCGGCATCCAACGCCTTGACGAGGATCCTGTCCTCGAGCGGCTTGATGTTGACCGACACTGTGTCGTCCTCCACGTATCGAGTGTGTTGCACCGTTGACCGGTCATGAGGACCGGCCTGGGTCTTGTGTCACGTGTGTGCTTGCGAGGACGCACGCCGTCGCGGGGGTCGCACGATCGCAAGCGCTGGCACCCTCATGGGGAGAGTGCCAACCCAAAACCTATGCCGCCGCTAGCACTCGGTCAAGTCGAGTGCCAGCGTTCTAGGCTGCCACGGTGGACCCTTCGGCAGGCTCCGGGCATCGCCTCGAGTCGTTGCGATGGCTGCTCACCCTCGAGGGCCAGCACCTGCTCCAGCGTGCCACGAGTCTCTACGGTGGGTCCGATACGGCTGCGGACGCGATGCGGGTCGGTGCGCTCCTGCGCAAGGACGCGGCCCCCGAGCGGGTGGCTGTCGCGATGACCCAGGTGCGGCTTCGTCGACAGGCGACCTCCAAGTTCGGCCCGCTCGCCGAGCGCATGTACTTCACCCCGGAGGGCCTCGAGCAGGCCACCCGGCTGCAGGTCGCCGACCACCGAGCAGCCCGGATCGCGGCCGCCGAGCCGGGATCGGTGCTCGACCTCGGCTGCGGCGTCGGCGGCGACCTCGTCGCGCTCGCCCGGGCCGGGCTGACCTCGGCGGGGGTCGACCTCGACGAGGAGCGGGTGACGGTGGCCGCGGCCAATCTCTCGGCGCTCGGCCTCGGCGGAGCAGCGCAGGTCGCGGACGGGACGGTCCTGGACCTGTCGCCCTTCGGTGTGGTGTTCGCCGATCCCTCACGGCGCAACCCACGAGGCAGGGTGTTCGACCCGGACAGCTACTCGCCCACCTGGTCGTTCGTGGAACATCTGCTCCGACGGCCTTCCTGCGTCAAACTCGCCCCGGGGATCCCGCACGAGCTGATCCCCGACGGCGTGGAGGCGGAGTGGGTCAGCGTCGACGGCGAGGTGAAGGAGGCCGCCCTGTGGGCGAGCCCGCTCGCGGTGACCCGTCGCCGCGCCACCGTGATCGGCTCTCGAGGCCTCGCCACGCTGACCGACGAGCAGGATCCCGGCGCCGCACCGGTGCGGCCGGTCGGCCGCTACCTGTACGAACCCGACGGTGCGGTGATCCGCGCCGGCCTGGTCACCGCGGTGGCGGAGGCTGTCGGCGGCTGGCTCCTCGACGAGCACATCGCCTACGTCACCGGTGACCGACCCGGACGCACGCCGTTCGCGCGTCGCTACGAGGTCCTCGAGGAGCTGCCCTTCCGCGAGAAGCCGCTGCGCGCAGCACTCCGGGCGCGCAACGTCGGCCGGCTCACGATCAAGAAGCGGGGTGTGCACGTGGTTCCCGAGGATCTGCGGCGCCGGTTGGATCTGCACGGGGAAACCGAGGCGACCGTGGTGCTCACCCGCGCCGGCGCCAAGGGCACGGCACTGCTCGTGCGTCGCGACTAGCCGGTCAGCCGCGCATAGCTGGTCGCGAGGTACCAGTCGTTGCCGACGACCGGTGCGATGGTGGACACCCGATCCACCCGACTGGTCGCCACGTTCCAGGCGAGCAGCCGCATCCGGGTCTCGGACCTCGACTCGACCAGGACCTCGTCCGGAGCGACCCAGCCGGCGACGGCGCAGCAGTACGAAGCGCGCCGCCCTCCGCCGAGGACCAGCATGGCCGGCCGGTCACCGTCGGCGAGCACCGCCTGGGTGTCATCGCCCCGGTCCGGTCCGATGTCCAACCGGGTGGCCACGCGGGCGACCCGAGGGGCAAACGTCGAGCGCTTGCCAGGTCCGCTCCACAAGCGCACGCGTAGGTCCGGGGTGCTCGGGCTTACCGCGGGCGAAGCGGCCGGCTCCCGACTCGAGCGGTCGGCCCTGAGCAGGAGCAGGTCGAGCACGAGCGACCCGTCGGGCACGCCGAGCCTCAGCCGGGTCCCGCGTGCGTTGAGCACGGCGGAGGAGACGCTCTGCTGCCCCCAGGCCAGCGAAGGGACCTCGAACACCTGTCCGGTCTCACCGAGCACCAGCAGCCGCCGGATGGATGCGGTGTCGTCGGTGACTGCCATCGCCACCACCGCTGCCGTGAGGTCCCCAGCCCTCAGGACCGGGTAGGCCTGCGTCAGGTCGATCTCTGCGGGCAGACCGAGAGCCACCTCGCGCAGCCGCGCCTCCGCGGGTACCGACGGGGCCACCCAGACGCGGCGACCGGCGACCCTGGCCTCTGGGGCCCGGGCCTTCGCCCGTGCCGGCACCCTGCGAGCCGCGCCCGCCTGACCCGCAGCACGAGGGTCGGTCCCCGGCGTCAGCGCCTGATCGGACGGGACGACCGGCCGAGGACTCGAAGCAGAGGGGTCCGACGCGGCCGGACCGTCGGGAGCCGAGGTCGAGTCGATCCAGAGCCACACGAACGCGCCCACCGCGGCTGCCGCCAGCGCCACCGACACCGCTGTCCTCGAGGGGCGGACCAAGGCCCTAACCGATCGCCTCGTCGCCGTCGATCAGGTAGGTCGATCCCTGGCGCACCAGGTCGAGCCGATGTGTCTCGGTCTGCGAGCCCCCGTCCGTCACGTAGGTGATGTCGGCGATCACCGCGTTGCCCTCGGTGCGGGTGTTGGCGACCGTGACGTCGTCGATCGTGCCCCAGAAGCCGTTGTAGCTGTCCCGGCCCACCTCCTGCTGGTACCGCGGGGTCAGCTGGGCGAAACCGGCGTCGAGGTCCGAGGGCACCGTATTGAAGTAGCTCTCGATCGCCCCGATCTTGGCCGCCTGTGCAGCCACCGGAGGATCGGACTCCGTCGGCGTCTCCTCCGGCGTTTCCGTCGGCGTCTCCTCCGGAGTCTCCGTCGGTGTCTCCTCCGGGGTCTCCTCTGGTGTCTCCTCCGGGGTCTCCTCGGGTGTCTCCTCGGGCTCCTGGGTGGGCGACCCGTCAGCCGACGGCGACCCAGTCGCAACGCCAGGGTCGGCGGACGGGTCGTCCGCGTTCAGGGCAGTGACCAGGAGATAGCCACCGGCCCCGAGCAGGACCAGCGCGGCCAGCACCAGGGCGACCGGGAGGATTCGAAACCGTCGTCGCGGTGCTGGCGCGGGCGGAGGTGAGGGCTCCGGCTCGCGACCCCGGCTCGGCTCAGGGACGGGCGTCGCCTCCGGAGTGGGTTCCGGCGTCGGATCCGGCGAAGTGGGAGCCGGGGCCGGCAGCACCGAGGTGCGTTCGTGTGAGCCACCCTGCGGCGCCTCGACCAGTCGGCGCAGCGCTTCCTCGGCCTGCGCCATCGACCAACGCGAGGACGGATCGCGATCCATCATGTGCCCGATCGGTTCGAGCAGGGGACCCGCGCGGCTCGGGCGCTCGACGGGCTCGCTGGCGATCGCCTGCAGCGTAGCGATCGGGTTCGTCTGCCTCGGGTACGGCGGGCGGCCCTCGACTGCTGCGTACAGGGTGGCACCGAGCGCCCAGACATCCGACTCGGCGGCGGGGTCCGCGCCACGTGCCAGCTCAGGGGAGAAGTACGTCGGGGTACCGGCCATCAGTCCCGTCTGGGTCAGCCGGTCGTCATAGGAGAGGCGGGCGATCCCGAAGTCGCTGATCTTGGCCTGGTCGTGCTCACCGACCAAGATGTTGCCCGGCTTGACGTCGCGGTGGATCATCCCCAGCCTGTGCGCACTGGCGAGCGCGGCGGCGACCTGCGCCCCGATCCGGGCCACCCGGTCGACGGGCAACGGCCCCTCGGCCATCAGCTCGGACAGAGTCTGCGAGGGGACGTACTCCATCACCAACCACGGCGCTCCGTCGTGCTCGACGACGTCGTAGATGGACACGGCGTTGCGGTGGTTGAGCGCCGCAGCCGTTCGCGCCTCTCGCATGGCACGCCGAGCGTGGTCGGCAGAGTCCCCGCTGGCGCCAGCGATCTGTTTCACCGCGACCTGCCGGTTCAAGAGCTCGTCCTGGCACAGCCACACGGTGCCCATGCCGCCCTGTCCGACCGCGCGCTCGATGCGGTAGCGTCCGCCGATCAGCTCATTGGGCATCCGCCCCTCACCTGCTCTCTTCAGTGCCCGTCGGACAACCGGACCGCGCGACGCCGGCGACGTCGACCGGAAGCCTGCCAGGCGCCCTCGCCCGCCCGAGCAGGACCCGCACCAGCGCCCGCATGGCGCCCGGTGTGTCTCCGTACGTGGCGAGCCTGGCAATCCTTCCCGTGCTCCTGCCCAGAACATAGGGGGTGTCCATGCTGACCACGACGTCGGCCGTGACCGCCGCCCCGCCGTAGCCCACCAGAGCGACCGTGGTGCCGCCGGTGGTCGGCAGGCCGGCCCGCGCAGCGGCCTCGTCGAACCGGGCCACGGCGTCGCCGGGTCCCACGGCCTGCACCGATGAGCCCACCAGCCGCCCCTCGCAGGGCCCGCTGACCACGCTGACCCCGGCTTCGGACAGCCGTCGCGAGTCGGCGCCACTGGTGCCCGGGGCCTTGGCAACCGAGTGGTCACGCGCTCGCTGGTGCAGCAGCACAGCGATCTGACGGGTCGCCGCCTGGTGCAGCCGTCCCCTCGGCAGCCGCTCGCTGCGCACCGCCGCGACGATCCCGGCGCGAGCGGCGCGGGGGTCCGGGGGCATCAGCACGACGTCGTTGCCGGCCGCGATCGCGCGGACCGCGGCCTCGGCGCTGTCGAACCGCTCGGTGACGGCTGCCATGTCCAGTGCGTCGGTGACCACCAGCCCCTCGAACCCGAGCCGCTTGCGGAGCAGTCCGGTGACCACCTCCGGCGACATCGTGGCGGGTCGTCCGGCGTCGACCGCTCGGACGTCGATGTGGGCAACCATCACCGATGCCGCCCCGGCCGAGACCGCGGACCGGAACGGGACGAGGTCAGAGCGCGCCAGCTGCGACAGCGTCTTGTCCTGCACCGGGAGCCCGACGTGGCTGTCGACCGGGACGGACCCGTGGCCGGGGAAGTGCTTGACGACGGGGACGACGCCGGAGGAGAGGTAGCCGGCGACCGCGGCGTCGACCTGTGCCGCGACCTGTCTCGGCCTGCTTCCGGCGGAGCGGGCGCCGACAGTCGGGTCGTCCGGCCCCGACGTCACGTCGGCGACGGGTGCGAAGACAGCGGTGAACCCCAGCTCGTTCAGCTCGGCACCGCTCGCCGCCGATGCGCCACGGGTCAGCTCGGGGTCAGCGGCGGCTCCGGCGGTCATGAACGTCGGGAACCGGGTCGCCCGGCCCTTGACCCGCTCGACGATCCCGCCTTCTTGGTCCACGCCGACGAAGACCGGCCACCGGCGCCCCGCCTCGGCCGCAGAGGCCTGGAGGGTCCGGTTCACGTCTCGGATCTGGTCGGTGCCGGCGATGTTCTCGTCGAAGGTGATCACCCCGCCCAGGTGCAGCCTGTTGACCAGCGAGGTCGGGGCCGCCGTGCCGGCGTACCTGGCCACGATCACCTGCCCGGCCAGCTCGGCAAGGCTCAGCTCGGAGGCCAGCCTGCTCGCACGGCCGATCTCGGCGCCGGTCGGCCCCCACCCGGTGTCCACCCCGCGGGAGCCGGTCGGCGACGCCGGCGGATCCGGTCGCTTCGCGACCTCGGCGGACGCCTCCGGCCGAGGGGACGCGGAGCCTGCCCGGCCAGGTGAGACAGCGTCGCCGGAGAGTGTCCTCGCAGCCGGTGCGTCCGTCGTGCGCGGTTCATCTGTCGAGCACCCGGCGAGGATCACCGCGGCGCACAGCGTCGCGAGCACCCCTGCTCTCCCCGGTCTCATCGCTCCAGTGTCCACCATGCCGAGCTGGACGTGCTGGCGCTCACTCGTCGACGACGACGGCGCACTCCGGTGGAACCTCGAGCTTGCCCTCCACGACGTCGACCCCTCGCTCCCAGCTGAGCACGACCGCGCCGTCGATCGCGAAGGAGCGTGGCTGGCTGGACAGGTTCACCACCACCAGCAGGTCGCCTCGCTGCATCCAGAACGTACCGCCTTCCGGGTCGAGCTCCACCCGGGCAGGACGACCGTCATGGAGGTCGGGCCGTTCCCGACGCAGCCGGATCAGGTCGCGATACCACTCCAGCAGGCGGGCATGAGGCTCGCGCGCCGGCTCCCTCCAGTCCAGCTTCGAGCGCTCGTAGGTCGACGGCTGCTGCGGGTCGGGTACCTGCGCCCGGTCCCAGCCGTGGGCCGCGAACTCCGAGGTACGGCCGGCGCTGACCGCCTCGCCCATCGCGGGGTCGGTGTGGTCGGTGAAGTACTGCCACGGCGTCGTCGCACCCCACTCCTCCCCCATGAACAACATCGGGGTCCACGGAGAGGTCAGCAGCATCGCGGCGCCGCAGGCCAGCAACCCAGGAGCCAGGTTCATCGAGAGGCGGTCTCCCACCGCCCGGTTGCCGACCTGGTCATGGGTCTGCAGCGAGGCAACGAAACGCCAGCCCGGCACCTTCTCGACGTCAACCGGTCGGCCATGCCTGCGCTGGCGGAAAGTGGACCAGCTGCCGTCGTGGAAGAACGGCGTCCGCATGGCCTTCGCGAGTGCACCCGGAGCGGCGAAGTCGGCGTAGTAGCCCTGCGCCTCACCGGTCAGCGCCACGTGCAGGGCGTGGTGGACGTCGTCGGCCCACTGGGCGTGCACCCCGAGTCCACCGATGTCGTCGCCCCGGCCGCGTGCGGTGACCGTGCGGGGGTCGTTGCGGTCCGACTCGGCGATCAGCCACAACCGGCGCCCCTCGCGTTCGGCGAGCTCGTCGACCTCCCGTGACATCTCTTCGAGCAGGTGGGTGGCCCGCTCGTCGTGCAGCTCGTGGACAGCGTCGAGCCGCAGCGCGTCCATGTGGAAGTCGCGCAGCCACTGGGTCACGTTGTCGAGCACCCAGCGGCGTACTGCGTCGCTGCCCGGCGCGTCGAGGTTGAGCGCCATCCCCCACGGTGTCTCGTGCTGGTCGGTGAGGTAGGGGCCGAACTCCGCGAGATGGTTCCCGTCCGGGCCGAGGTGGTTGTAGACCACATCGAGACAGACCCCCAGGCCCAGGCCGTGGGCGGCGTCGACGAACCGCTGCAGTGCCGCGGGCCCGCCGTAGGGCTCATGAACCGCGAACGGCGCGACTCCGTCGTAGCCCCATCCGTGCCTGCCCGGGAACGGCGCCAGCGGCATCAGCTCGACGATCGTGACACCGAGCTCGACGAGGTGCTCGAGCCGCTCGGCCGCCGCGTCCAGCGTCCCTTCGGGAGTGAACGTGCCGACGTGCAGCTCGTAGATCACTGCACCTTCCAGGGTCACCCCGCGCCAGGTGCTGTCGCTCCAGACGAACTCGCCGGGGTCGAACAGCTGGGACCAGCCGTGCGGACCGTCCGGCAGCCGCAGGCCCTGCGGATCCGGTCGGGGGACGCCGCCGTCGAGTGAGAAGGCGTACGTCGCCTCGGGTGGGCAGTCCACGAAGGCATGCCACCAGCCGTTCTCGCCGGCCGACATCGCCTGGGCGTAGTCAGCGAGCACCACCTCCACCCGCTTCTTGTCCGGTGCCCACACCGACAGTTCACGCACCCTGTTCCACCTCCCTCCCGACGTCTCGGGCGTTCACGGTGCCACCGCGCACTCAGCGCCCGTCGGCTCGGCGAAGCAGGGCGACGGGACGGTCGGCGAACAGGTCGGCGCAGAGAACGCCGCCGCCCTCGAAGTCCCGGTCGCCGAGCGTTTCGTGCCAGGCTCCCGTGGGCAGCTCGACCGTGCTGTCCCCCCACCCGCCGGTGGCAGCCAGGCGGTGCTGAGCACGAGTGACGACGCAGGCCACCGCGTCTGTGCGGACGAACCCCAGTGCGTGCTCGCTGGAACTCCGCAACGGCTGGTAGGTCGCCTCCCGTCCGAACCGAGGCTCGTGCTCGCGGCGCAGCCGCAGCGCCTGCGAGGTGACCAGCAGCTTCTCGTCGTCGAGGTCGGATGCCGGCTCCCCGGAGTCCAGCCGGGCCAGCCGCCGGCCCAGGGACTCGAAGTCCACCGGCCGCCGGTTGTCGGGATCGACCAGGGACAGGTTCACCACCTCGCAGCCCTGGTAGCAGTCCGGGACGCCCGGCAACAGCAGCTGCAGCAGCTTCTGGCCCAAGACGTTCGCCCGGATCGCGTCGGCGCTGGCGGCGGTCGCGTCCTCGAGCGCGTTGCGCAGCGGTCCCCCCGAGACCGCCTCGTCGGCCAGCGCGAGTACCCGTGCCTCGTACTCCTCGTCGCCGTCGACCCAGGCGGTGTGCAGCTTCGCCTCGCGGACAGCCTTGAGGAGGTAGCCGTGCAGCCGCTCCCGCGAGATGTCGCCGACCCCGACCAGGGTCTGCCACAGCAGGTGCGCGGTGGGGTGGTCGACCCCGTGCCGGTCGGCGAGCACCCAGCTGAGGTCGGAGAGGCGCTCCCACCACTTGGGGTCTCCGGCGAAGGCGAGCAACCGGGCTCGTACGTCCTCGCTGCGCTTCGTGTCGTGGGTGGACAGGCCGGTCATGCCCAGCGGCCAGGTCTCCTGCTGGAGCCGCGCCCACTCGTGCACCCGGTCGGCGCGGGCGCTCTCCAGCGCCGCCGGGTCGCCGCCGACCTCGTTCAGCGCCACCAGGCGGTGCCAGCGGTAGAACGTGGTGTCCTCGATCCCCTTGGCCATCACCGGTCCCCAGGTCTGCTGCAGCCGCACCGCGAAGTCGACGGCGGAGTCGTCGTCCGGGCGGGAGACCGTCGCAAGGTCGATGAGCCGACGCAGCTCGCCACGTAGGTCGGGTCGGGCGGTGGCCGCTCCGTCGTACGCCGTCTGCATCCGCGCCCGTGCGAGGGGGGAGAGCCGCTGCTCCGGGTGGATGTAGGCGCGGTACACCTCTCCCGCCACCAGCAGCTCGACGACCGCCTCCTCCAGCCGGTCCGGGTCGGCGTCCGGCAGCGACTCCCGCGCGCGCCGGGTCAGGCGTTGCACCTCGGGACCGAGCAGCTGCTCCACCACCTGGCGCTTGGCACGCTCCACGGACAGCTCGACCTCGGGGTGACCGCCTGCCTCGACCCAGGTCCGGGTGAGCACCGGCTCGGTCGCGGGATCGACCAGCGAAGCGGAGACGGCCTGCATGGCGTCGTAGCCGGTGGTGCCGTCACACGCCCATGACTCCGGGAGGCGCTCGGTGCCCTCGAGGATCTTCTCGACCCAGACCAGGGTGCCCGGCGCTGCCGCGTCGCGCAGGCGGCGCAGGTACCCCTCTGGGTCCGCGAGGCCGTCGGGGTGGTCGATGCGGAAGCCGCCGATGACCCCGCGGTGGTTCAGGTCCAGCAGCAGCCGGTGGGTCTCCCAGAAGACGTCCGGCAGCTCCACCCGCACGGCGATCAGCTCGTCGACCTCGAAGAAGCGCCGGTAGTTCAGCATGGCGTCGTTGTCGCGCCAGTGAGCGAGCTGGTAGTGCTGGCGCTGCAGCACCTCTCCGACGGTGCCCGCCTCGGTGCCGAGGGCGACCGGGAAGACGTGCTCGAAGTACCTGACGACGGGCTGACCGTCGAGCTCGCCTCCACTCAGGGTGTCCAGGACGAGGTCACCGGACTCGAGCGCCTCGTCGAGGGTGCCTCCCAGGATCGGCAGCCCGAGGCGACCGCCTCCTGACTTCCAGTCGATGTCGAACCAGTGTGCGGTCGCAGCGTCGCGTCCCTCGCGCAGCACCTGCCAGAGCGCACGGTTGGCCGACATGGGCGCGGTGAACGCCATGTGGTTCGGCACCACGTCGACGACGATGCCGAGGCCGTGCTGCTCGGCCGTCTTGGCCAGCGCCAACAGCGACTCCTCGCCACCTAGCTCCTCGCTGATCCTCCCGTGGTCGACCACGTCGTAGCCGTGCTGGGACCCTGCCGCAGCCTGGAGCACCGGCGACAGGTACAGGTGCGTCACACCCAGCGCAGCCAGGTACGGGACCTGCGCTTCTGCGTGCGCGAACGTGAAGTCGGCATGCAGCTGCAGGCGGTAGGTCGCGCTCACCTGCGGTTGGTTCCCCTCCGCGTATCGGCGAAACCCCGGATCACGGGGCGGGGACGTTGGCGTGCTCGGCGCCGATCGTGGTGTCCTCGCCGTGACCGGTGTGCACGACGGTCGCCTCCGGCAAGCCGAAGAGCCTGCCGCGGATCGAGGCGACGATGGTGTCGTGATCGCTGAAGGAGCGTCCGGTCGCGCCCGGACCACCGCTGAACAGGGTGTCGCCGGTGAACACCGCGCCGAGATCGGCGGCGTAGAAGCAGACCGCCCCCGGGGAGTGGCCAGGGGTGTGCAGAGCCTCCAGCCTGATCCCGGCCACCTCGATGATCTGGCCGTCGCCGAAGTCCACGTCCCACAGCTGGTCGGGGTGGGTGAGCTCCCACACCGGTCGATCATCAGGGTGCAGGAAGATCGGCGCCTGGGTCTCCACGCGCAGCGCCGGTGCGACCCGGACGTGGTCGTCGTGCGCGTGCGTGCACAAGATCGCCTTGACGCGCCGATCTCCGACCAGGGCCAGGATCCGCTCGACGCTGTGCGGGGCGTCGATCACCACGCACTCGGTGTCGTCGCCGACCACCCACACGTTGTTGTCCACCTGGTGGGTCTGCCCGTCGAGGCTGAAGGTGCCCGAGGTCACGACGTGGTCGACGCGGGCGCTCACAAGACCACCACCGAGCGAAGCACGTCACCGTGGTGCATCCGGTCGAAGGCCGCCTCCACGTCGCCGAGACCGATCTGCTCGCTGACGAACGCGTCCAGGTCGAGCCGGCCCTGCTGGTAGAGGTCGACGAGCATCGGGAAGTCCCGTGAGGGCAGGCAGTCGCCGTACCAGCTCGACTTCAGTGACCCGCCGCGACCGAAGACGTCGATGAGTGGCAGCTCGGGCACCTTCATCTCCGGTGTGGGAACACCGACGAGGACCAGGGTGCCGGCGAGGTCGCGAGCGTAGAACGCCTGCTTCCATGTCTCCGGGAGTCCGACGGCGTCGATCACCACGTCGGCTCCGAAGCCACCAGTCAGCTCTTGAATGGCCGCTACCGCGTCCGTCTGCAGGCTGTTGACGGTATCCGTGGCACCCATCCCGGTCGCCCAGGCCAGCTTCTTGTCGTCCACGTCGACGGCGATGATCTTGGCGGCACCGGCGAGCCGCGCTCCCGCGACCGCGGCCGATCCGACGCCGCCGCAGCCGATCACCGCCACCGAGTCGCCGCGGCCGACGTTCCCGGTGTTGAGAGCGGCGCCCAGCCCAGCCATCACGCCACAGCCGAGCAGGCCGACCGCCGCAGGTGAGGCGGACGGGTCGACCTTCGTGCACTGACCGGCGTGCACCAGTGTCTTCTCGGCGAAGGCTCCGATGCCGAGTGCGGGACTCAGCGGTGTACCGGCCGCATCCCCGTCAGCGAGCGTCATCGGCTGGTCGGCGTTGTGGGTGGCGAAGCAGTACCACGGCCGGCCGCGGGTGCAGGCTCGGCAGGTGCCGCAAACGGCCCGCCAGTTCAAGACCACGAAGTCACCCGGTGCCACCGAGTCGACCCCCTCGCCGACGGACTCGACGACGCCGGCCGCCTCGTGGCCGAGCAGGAAGGGGAAATCGTCGTTGATTCCGCCCTCGCGGTAGTGCACGTCGGTGTGGCAGACGCCGCACGCCTGGACCTTTACGACGGCTTCGAAGGGGCCGGGGTCGGGGACGTTGATCGTCTCCACGCTCACCGGCGCACCCTTCGCACGTGCCACCACCGCGCGTACCTGCTGCATGGCCCGCTCCTCTCTCCGTCCGGCAGTACGTGCACGGTACCTTCGGCCTCAGCCGAGCACCGCGGTCACCGGCAGGGAGGAGTCGGCGGGAAGGTCCAGCGAGGAGGCCGGACGTCCCCGGGCGACCAGCTCTGCGCCGAGGGCCGCGACCATCGCACCGTTGTCGGTGCACAGCCCCGGGCGCGGGACCCTGACCCGTATCCCCTTGCTGGTCGCGCGCTGCTCGGCGAGCACGCGCAGTCGTGAGTTCGCCGCCACGCCACCGCCGATCAGGAGGTCGTCGACCCGGAGTGCCACGGCGGCGTCCACCGCCTTTCGGGTGAGGACGTCGCAGACGGCCTCCTGGAAGGAGGCCGCGACGTCGGCCAGCGGGACCGGCTCACCGGCTCGCTCTCGCGCCTCGACCCAACGAGCGACTGCCGTCTTCAACCCGGAGAACGAGAAGTCGAAGCGGTGCCTCTCGAGGTCGCGTCCCGAGCTCAGGCCTCGCGGGAAGTCGATCGCGACGCTGGACCCGCTGCGCGCGGCCCGGTCGATGTGGGGTCCCCCGGGGAACGGCAGGCCGAGCAGGCGCGCCACCTTGTCGAACGCCTCCCCTGCCGCGTCGTCGATGGTCGAGCCGAGCGGGTCGATCTTGGCGGTCACGTCGTCGACCCGCAGCAGCGAGGAGTGGCCGCCACTGACCAGCATCGCCAGGCACGGCTCGGGCAGCGGGCCGTGCTCGAGCTGGTCGACGGCGACGTGCGAGGCGAGGTGGTTCACGCCGTAGACCGGCTTGCCGAGACCGATCGAAAGGGCCTTCGCGGCCGCCACACCGACCAGGAGCGCGCCGGCGAGGCCGGGGCCGCTGGTGACCGCGACGGCATCCAGCTCCCACATCTGCACGCCCGCGATCTCGCAGGCCCGTTCGAGGGTGGGCACCATCGCCTCGAGGTGCGCCCGGGAGGCCACCTCGGGCACCACTCCGCCGAACCGCGCGTGCTCGTCCACGCTCGAGGCGACCGAGTCCGCGAGCAGCGTCCGGCCACGTACGATCCCCACCCCGGTCTCGTCGCAGGACGTCTCGATCCCGAGGACGAGCGGGCCGTCCGCGCTTGCTGCGCTCACCGCTCACGCTCCATCACGAGTGCGTCACTGCCGTCTCGGTAGTAGCGCGGCCGGCGGCTTATCTCGACGAACCCCTCGGCGGTGTAGAAGGCGACGCCTGCGCGGTTGCTGGCGCTGACCTCGAGCAGGATCCGGCGGGCACCGGGCCGCACCCCGTCGGCCATCGACGCGAGCACGGTCCGAGCGATCCCGGCGCGTCGGTGGTCCGGGTGCACGCCGAACCGGTGCAGATCCACCACCCCGTCTCCCGAGGACCTGGCGATCAGGTACCCGAGCACCTCGGCGTCCCGGACCGCCACGGCCGCGAACCGGTCGGCGCCGGTGAGCTCAGCGCGAACTGCGTCCTCTGACCATGCGTCCACGCCGAACAGCATCCGCTCCAGAGCGGCAAGCGCGGGCACGTCGTCGGTGCTGCCAGGCCGGATGATCACGAGACCCGCTTCGGTCGGACCGGCTCGGCGACGTGCGGCCGACGCAGGTAGATCGGCTCAGGGTCGAGCAGCGTGACCTGCTCCTCGGTCACCGCACGGGCCAGCACCGCGGCGCTCGGGTGCTCCGGTGCGACCTGGCGCGGGAAGACCTCGGGGTAGAGCAGCGCTCCGCGACCCGCTACCGGCTGGTCGGTGGCCACCGCGTCGGGTCTCGCGACCTGCGGTCCCTCGAGACGTTCGCCGGATCCGTCGTACCTGGCCCAGTAGACCTCCTTGCGACGAGCGTCCGTGGCGACCAGGAAACGATCTGGCAGCGTACCCCCGTCGACCGCCTCGGCGGCCAGGACGTCGAGCGTGCACACCCCGTACACCGGGATGTCCAGCACCAAACCCAGCGTCCTCGCGGTCACCAGGCCGACCCGCAGACCGGTGTACGGCCCCGGGCCCACCCCGACGGCGACCGCGGTGAGGTCCTGACGCACGACGCCCGCGTCGGACAGCGCGGCGGCGATTCCCGGGGCCAACAGCTCGCCGTGCCGCATGGCGTCCACCCGGGTCGCCTCGGCCACCACCTGCTCGCCGTCGTGCAGGGCGACGGTGACGGCGGGTGTCGCTGTGTCGAAGGCGAGCAGCACCTTGCCGAGGCTACGTGAGGACGCTCGCCAGCGCGGCTGCCTGCCAGCGGGCACCGACCGGGACGAAGCGCAGCCGGCGGACCTCGGCGTCGTCCGGTGACCCGGCGCCTCCGGTGTCTTCTCGGGTGTCTCGGGTGTCTCGGGTGATGGTGACCTCGAGTCGGTCCTCGCCCAGTCCCTCGGCCATCCCTTCCCCCCACTCCACCACCGTCACCGCCTCGGCGAGCGAGGTGTCCAGGTCCAGGTCGTCGAGCTCGGCGACCTCGCCGAGCCGGTAGGCGTCGACGTGGACCAGGGGCGGCCCCGCCTCCAGCGACGGGTGCACCCGGGAGATGACGAAAGTCGGTGAGGTAACGGGTCCGCGCACCCGCAGGCCGGAGCCGAGTCCTTGGGTGAAGGTGG
>CADCUJ010000076.1 GCA_902805855.1 uncultured Nocardioidaceae bacterium | reverse complement strand
CCCCAGCGCGCGCGCAGAGCGACGAACAGCTGGACCGGCATGTTCAGCAGTCGCAGCCTCTTCAGATCCAGGGGTTGGTCGAGGGACGTGGCGCGGCGCTCGACGTACTGGGCGAAGTCGAAGCTCTCTCCCGATGCGGCGACCTTTCCGACGTCCGCCTCGGCGCTCGGCTCGAACCACACCACCTTGCCTTGCGGGCCGACGTCTGAGCCCCATGCCTGGGAGTACAGAGCCACGATGCCGAGCCCACGTCCGATGGTGGACAGCAGGCTCTCCTCCTCACCCATCGCCCGGTTGAACTCCGGAGGGCGCGCGGACTTGTCGTGGACCTCGACCCGCGGGTGCGCACGGGTGCCGCGCACGGCGACGGAGATCGGCGGGGCCGCGTGCAGGATCGCGTTCGTGACCAGCTCGGACACGCCGAGCTCGGCAGAGTTGATCAGGTCGTCGCGACCGAGACCCGAGAGGATGTCGGTGATCCACTTCCGGGCGTCCTGCACCGACTCGGGGGCTGCGTCGACTTCGAGAGGTGCTCTGTTCAGTGGCACGGGCGACGCCTCCCAGCTGGCTCAGTGTGCGATGAGGAAGTCCGAGACGATCTGGTGGTACTTTGCGGGCTGCTCACGCCGGATGCAGTGCCCGGAGCCGCGAATCCGGACCACGCGGACGTTCGGGTTGCCGAGCTCCTCGATGCCCTGCTCCATCTCGTGGTCGACGCAGACCTCGTCCTGGTCGTCGCCGCTGACCACCAGGGTCGGCACGATCAGCGCCGTGAACAGCTCCGGCCACTCGGCGCCCGGCTTGTGGTCTCCGTGGGTGAGGTAGTCGAGGTCCATCTGCTGCTCGGCGCGTCCCGTGGTCCGCAGCTCGGTCTCGCTCCAGTCCGGGTGGAGCGCGCGCCGGTGGCGCAACAGCGCCTCGTCGTCCTCGGCCTCGAGACTGCCCTGGATCCCGGCCAGGAACTCCTTGCCGCGGCCGGGATCGCGCTGGGCCTCGCCCGGACTTCTCGGTGCCGGGTCCTCGAGCACCAGTGCCCGGACCAGGTCAGGTCGTCGCGCCCCAACGTCGAGCGCAACCGCCCCGCCCAGGGAGTGTCCGATCACGACCGGTGACTCCCCGACCTGCTCGAGGATGCCGATCACGTCCTCGACCATCACCTCTCCCGGATGCGCCGCCAGCTGGTCGGCGGTGAAGCGCGGCGACTCGCCGTGGCCACGCTGGTCGACCACGAGCAGGGAGTACTGCCTACCCCAGGCCTCGACCGCGTCGGCCCAGCCGGCGCCGGCGTCGGTCAGCCCGTGCAGCAACAGCAGTGTCGGCGCCTCGTGTGCAGGTCGACCTTGTCGTCGTACGACCAGGTCGGTGCGCAGCTCGGGGTCGATGCTCACGGCATGCTTCTACCCGGACTCAGGCCCCCTCAACCGGTGTCGGCGCCCACTCGGCGACCAGTCGACACACGTGGGGATCCTCCTCGCGTAGCACCGCCAAACCGTGCCCCTCCTCGCGGTGCACGACGGCGCCTCCGGCTGCCTCGATCTCGGCGACCACCAAGTCGGGCGGCAGGTACCGCCGGAAGTGCGCCCCGAAGATGTGCGGCTGGTCTTTGTCCTCGAGGGTGCGGAACTCGGCGAAGAACCGACCACCACGGCGCAACGCCATCGACGCCAGCCGCAGCAGGTTTGCGCGCCCATCCTCGCCGAGGGTGTGCATCGTGAACCGGGCGTAGACGTCGACCGGTTGCTCCTCTCGGCTCAGCCGGGCCCCCATGGCCAAGGTGGCGCGCAGGTCGTAGAGGTTGAGCGTCACGAACCGCGCCGACAGCTCCTTGCGGCTGAAGAGCCGGGTCGCACGGCTGACGGCCCCGTTGCTGTAGTCGATGCCGAGCACCGACCTGCCGTGGCCGGCGAACAACACCGCATCTCGAGCCGTGCCGGTGCCCACGTCGACCAGCGGCCGCTGCGACGGGTAGTTGTCGGCGACCCAGACCGCGAAGGGGCTCGGCCTCGACGGAACCCGTCTCGCCGAGGTCGCGTTGAACTGGTCCCAGTGCTTGCGGCTCTTCATCTGACCGCCGAACCAGCCGACGAGCCTGCGGCGCAGCCATGTCGGGGTCTCGTACTTGAAGGAGGGATCGGGGGTGCGCCAGTTCTTCCCGTACGTCGCCGCCAGCAACGCCTCAGGGTCGGCCGGAGCCGGCACCTCGTGGCCGAGCAGCTGCACTGTGCTCAGCGGCAGCATGGCCTCCCGCGGCAGCCTGGCCCCGACGTCGGAGGGGATGAAGAAGACCCCGTCCACCCAGTGAGAGGTGAACACGTCGACGAAGCGCATCGACCCGTCGCTCATCCGCAGTCGGACGTTGAGCCGAGCCGCTGACCCTCGCCGTACCGTCCAGCCGCGCTGCTGCAGCACTCGCTGCACCCGAAAGCCTTCCCGCGCCACGTCGAGAGGGTGGTCGTGCGCGCTGACGTAGG
This sequence comes from uncultured Nocardioidaceae bacterium, assembly GCA_902805855.1. GTDB lineage: Bacteria > Actinomycetota > Actinomycetes > Propionibacteriales > Nocardioidaceae > Nocardioides_C. The sequence goes on along the minus strand of CADCUJ010000076.1, from coordinate 19,526 downwards.
CGAGATCGATGTCGTTGTCGTAGCCGATCAGCCGGCCGTCGCGCACGGCGCCGAGCAGGGTGCCGTAGGCGACGTAGGCGGGAACGCCACAGTCGTCCCGGAGCACCTCGAGCAACCGGACCACTTCGGTCATCAGCTGTTCGACGACCTCGCCGCCCTCCGCGGACAGCGGTCGGGTGAGGCGGCCCCACTTGTCGAGCACCAGGGCGTGACCCGAGGGTTCCACGACCGCGACCTCCCGGTCGGTAGCCGTCCCGAACCAGTGCTCACAGGTGTCGAGGAGCGTCCCGGACAGGTGCTCTCGGAGGCCGACCACGGCATGACCGTCGAGGTAGCGGACCAGCGCCTTCGGCCACGAGGCGCGGCTGTGATCCTCGCGCGCGGTCATGTCGCGAGCGGGCTGCAGCGACCAGACGTGCTGGCCGTTGAGGAGCAGGTCGTAGGTGCCGTCCGGCTGCACCGCTCCACGGAGGACGAATCCGCTGTCGTCGACCTCCAGGCTCACGCTCTCGGAGCCGGGCTCGAGTCCCGTGGGAACCACCGACATCTACGAGCGCGTCCTCTGCATCCGTCGCCGCACCCAGGCTCCCGCCTTTCGCACCGGCGGGGGAAGGGCGTCGAGCGAGCGGTTGCCGTCGGAGCGGTTGCCGTTGGCGCGCGCTCGCCCGACCCGCCGCTTGGCCACGGCGAGTTTCCGCTTGAGCTCTCTGCGCTCGAGGGTGAGCGTCCGCACGTCCCGGACCATCTGCTCGATGGCCTTCGCGGCAACCTCGACGATCTCGGCATCGGTGACGTCGTCGGGGTGCGGTCGCTGCGGTGGGTGCTCGTCCGGCACCAGTTCGGCGAGGTCACCCGTGACGTCGTAGCCGGCCTCGTCGATCGCCTTGACCGCCTGCTGCGACAGCTCGCGCAGCTCGCTCCAGTGGTCGGGACGCAAGGTGAACCGCTCACCGCGCTGAGGTACGAGCACCTCGTGGCCGAGGTACTGCCGAAACCATCTGTGCCGCTGCAGCCCGTCATCGAAGAGCTCGGTGAGGTGAGGCTTCGTGCGGTGCACCAGCGCGGCCTGGGCCGCGCCGAGCGACTCGTTCTCCACCGCGACATCGAGGTCGAAGCGGTCCGGGTCCAGACCGAGCACGTGGCACCAGCGCCGCCACAGCAGGTCTCGCGGTGCCCCGGGGCGAGGCACGGTGATCACGTGGACGCGTTCCGGTGGCAGCAGCTTGCCCCAGCGGTCGAGGACGGCTGCGACGTCCTGGGTGCGCCAACCCCAGGCGCCCGGAAGGTCGAAGTCCAAGGCACGCCGCATGAACTCGTCGAAGCTCAGGTCGCTGTTCATCTTCAGGGCTTCTTGCCACACTGCCGGGAACTGACGTGCGTAGTCGCGTGCAGTGAGCACCAGGTGAACCTCGGCGGGTGCCAGCTGTCGAAGGGCCTGCCGAGCCCTGCGCCGGCGCACCCGGCTGAAGAACTCGTGCGTGATCACGCCGGTCTCCGGCCACGCGTCGAGCTCTTCGAGCAGGAGTCGCCAGGCGTCCGCGTCGGCGCCCATGCGCTCCTCGGGGACACCGCCGACCGCGCGAGTCGCGTGGTAGTGGTCCATGCGTGACTCGCCGGGGTACAAGACCCCCTGCTCCTTCAGCACACGCTTGTTGTGCCACATCACCGTCTGCAGGAAGGTGGTGCCGGTCTTGGGGACTCCGATATGGAGGAATATCCGCCGAGCCAACGCTCCTCCTCAGCTCACTCGGGGCGTCGCGATGCGATCCCCGAGGCAGGCACCAGGTCTGCTCACAGCGACGCGGAGTATCGCTCGAGTCGTTCACGCACCCCGTCCTCGTCGCGTTGCGAGATCGGGATCAGCAGCTCCTGCACGACGTCGGTGAGCTCGGCGATCCGTCGGTTGAGTCGGCGGCACTCCTGCGCCTCCTGCTCGAGCGCCGTGATGCGCGTGCGCAACCGCCCGATCTGTCGTCGCGCGACGGCCAGGTCCTTGTCGACGCCTCGTCGCCAGGCTTCCGTCTCGGCCGCGGCCGGCGTCACCTTCGCGAGAACCCGACCAGCGCGTGCTCGCAGCTGCTGCTTCATGGTTTGCCGTACCTAGGGTTTGCGCGGATGGTGCAAGCCGAGGCTACACGGCTGCATGCCTGGATCTGGCAAGGGCACACGCCGCGATAGCCTGTCCGCTGCTCCGGCTCTCGCCTCCTGCTCCGGGTGCAGAGGCAGGCGAACCGGGCAGACGTGGCTGCGAGGAGGTCCGATGATCGGCATGGTGCTCGCTGCGGGGGCCGGAAGGAGGCTCCGGCCGTACACCGACACGCTTCCCAAGGCGCTCATCCCGGTTGACGGCGAGACCACCATCCTCGACATCGCCCTGCGCAACCTGGCCGCGGTGGAGCTGCGTGAGGTGATGGTCGTCGTCGGGTACGCCGCCGGGGCGGTCGAGACCCGGCAGGCGCAGCTCGAGCGGACCCATGGCGTGCGCCTGAAGCTGGTGCACAACGACAAGGCCGAGATCTGGAACAACGCGTACTCGATGTGGACCGCACGCGAGCACATGGGCGAGGGCGTGCTGATGGTCAACGGCGACACCGTGCACCCGGTTGCGATCGAGGAGACGCTCCTGGCGAGCCGTGGCGCGGGCAAGGGTGGCATCACACTGGCGATCGACGCCGACAAGGTGCTCGCTGAGGAGGAGATGAAGGTGCAGGTGGACGCCGAGGGGGTGTTGACCCGGATCACCAAGCTGATGGACCCGGCCCTGGCCCACGGCGAGTACATCGGCGCGACGCTCGTCGAGCCCGGCGCCGTACCCGCGCTCGCAGACGCGTTGCAGGCCACCTTCGAGCGGGACCCCGACCTCTACTACGAGGACGGCTACCAGGAGATGGTCGACCGGGGAGAGCGGATCCACACCACCGCGATCCCCACCGGCACCCCCTGGGTCGAGGTCGACGACCACGCCGACCTGGCCCGGGCGAGGGAGATCGCGTGCCACTACTAGCGCGCATGCTGCCCAGTCCGCTGTTCGTCGACATCCGCAGTGGCGCGGTCGACGACCTCTCCCGGCTGCTCACCGAGCGCCACATCTCCGCCGACGGCACCGTGCTGGTCGCTGTCGGCGCCTCGCAGGGGGAGGACATCTGGCAGCGGATCCAACCGTCGCTGCCGCACGCCGACGTGTTCACCGTCCACGGCGCCAGCCTGGCGACGGCCGGCGACCTGCAGTCCGCGCTGGGCGCCCGCGGCTACGACGCCGTCGTGGCGATCGGCGGGGGCCGGACCCTGGACGTCGCGAAGTACGCCGCCTCGCGAGCCGCGGTGCCGATGGTGGCTGTGGCGACGAACCTGGCCCATGACGGGTTGTGCTCGCCGGTGGCCTCCCTGGAGCACCCGGCCGGGAAGGGTTCCTTCGGGGTGGCGATGCCGCTGGCAGTGGTGGTCGACCTGGACTACGTCCGGGCCGCCCCGGAGGAGCTGGTTCGTGCCGGGATCGGTGACGCGGTGAGCAACCTGTCGGCGATCGAGGACTGGCTGCTCGCGCAACGCGAACGCGGTGAACCGGTCGACGGACTGGCCATCGCACTGGCCCGCACGGCGGCGGAGTCGCTGGTGCACCGCAGCGACACCATCGCCGACGAGGACTTCCTGGTCGCTCTGGCCGAGGCGCTGTTGCTCTCCGGCATGGCGATGTCCGTGGCCGGCACCTCCCGACCCTGCAGCGGCGCCTGCCACGAGATCATCCACGCCGTCGACCAGCTGTTCCCGGGCGTCTCCAACCATGGCGAGCTCGCCGGTATCGGTGCCCTCTTCGCGACGTTCCTGCGCGGTGACACGACCCGCTTCGAGCAGATCTCCTCCTGTCTCGCCCGCCATGCCCTGCCCCGGACACCGCTCGATGTCGGACTCTCCGCCGAGCAGTTCATCGAGGCTGTGCTGTTCGCTCCCAGCACTCGTCCGGACCGGTACACGATCCTCGAGCATCTCGCCCTGGACGACGAGCAGACTTCCGCCAGGGTCCAGGACTTCCTGGCCCGCATCGGCTGACCCTCGCCAGGGAGGGTTCCCGGTGCCTTTTGCCGACAGCTCGGGTCGAGGCCGAGGGAAGGGGTAGAACAGAGGCGTGAACAGCACCGAACCGCTGGTCCTCGGCCCGCTGATGAGGTACGTCGACGCCACGTCGGCGAGTGTGTGGGTGGAGGCAAGAGACGCCTGCCGTGTCACGGTACGCGCCCTGGACCGTTCGTGGGAGGCCGACACCTTCGGCGTGCACGGTCACCACTACGCGCTGGTCGAGGCGGAGGGTCTCGAGCCCGGGACGGTGACCGCGTACTCGGTCGAGCTGGACGGTGAGCGGGTCTGGCCACCGCGCGACTCGGCCTTCCCGCCCAGCGTCATCGCCACGATGAAGCCCGGGAAGCGACTGCGGATGGCGTTCGGCTCCTGTCGCACCAGCATCGCGCACGACGAGCAGGGCAACCGGGCGCACGGCGTGGACGCGCTGCGCGCCTACGCGCTGCGGATGGCGCGCAGCGAGCCCGAGGGTTCCGGACGTTGGCCGGACCTGGCGCTCTTCCTCGGCGACCAGGTGTACGCCGACGAGACCACCGAGGAGATGTGCGAGTTCATCAAGTCCCGCCGCGACATCGACCAGCCGCCGTGGACCGAGCTGCAGGACTACGAGGAGTACGCGCATCTCTACCGGCTCGCGTGGACCGACGAGGCAAACCGGTGGCTGCTGTCCACGCTGCCGAGCGCGATGATCTTCGACGACCACGACATCCGTGACGACTGGAACACCTCGCTGTCGTGGAAGAAGGAGATGGAGTCCACCACGTGGTGGCACGAGCGGGTCGTGGCAGGACTGGCCGCGTACTGGGTCTACCAGCATCTGGGCAACCTGTCGCCGGCCGAGCGCGCCGAGGACCCGATCTGGCAGCAGGTCAGCGGCTACGCCGGAGACGGTGAGCTGGACCTCAGCGACGCCCTCGACGAGCTCGTGGACCGGGTGGACCAGCACCCGGACGCCTACCGGTGGAGCTTCTCGCGTGACTTCGACGACGTGCGGCTGATCGTGGTCGACTCACGCGCGGCGCGGGTGCTCGAGGACAAGAAGCGTTCCATCCTCGACGACCAGGAGATGCGCTGGCTGGACGAGCGGATGCGCGGCGGCTTCCGGCACCTGCTGATCGGGACGTCGCTGCCCTTCCTGCTCTCCCAGGGGCTGCACCACCTCGAGGCTTGGAACGAGGCGCTCGTGCACGGCGCCTGGGGCAAGGCGGGGTGCCGAGTGGGGGAGAAGATCCGCCAAGGGGTGGACCTCGAGCACTGGGCGGCGTTCCAGGGCGGGTTCCAGGAGGTCGCGCAGATGGCCACCGAGGTCGCCGACGGGAAGCGGGGCAACGCGCCGGAGACAGTGACGTTCCTGTCCGGGGACGTGCACCACTCCTACGTCTCAGAGGTCGAGCGCACCGCCGGCAGCCGGGTCGTGCAGGCGGTCTGCTCGCCGATCCGCAACCCGCTTCCCAGGCCGATGCGGTTCGCCACCGCCTTCTTGTCCTACGGGCTCGCCGGCCCGATGGGCGAGATCGTCTCGCGGTCGGCGAAGGTGCCCAGGCCTCCGTTCCGCTGGCGGCTGGTCAAGGGGCCGTGGTTCGACAACAACCTGGCCACGCTCGAGGACACCGTGCAGGGGGTCAAGCTGAGCTGGGAGACCGGTGTGGTCGAGGACGGTGACCAGCTGCATCCACGGCTCGACGAGGTCGCCACCGTGATGATCGCCCCGCGCAGCGCAGGCGGCGGGGCGCCAGGTCAGGTGCCGTCGATGGCCCGGCAGCTGGTCAGCCGGGTGTCGTCGTGGACGGCACGTCGGTACCGAGGCCGAGAAGCACGTTCTCGACGACCTCGCTGAGAGCCGGGTGGATCCAGAACTGTCCGCGTGCCAGGTCGTGCGCGGTCTGCCCGAAGCGCATCGCCTGCACCAGCGGCTGGATCAGGTTCGAGGCCTGGGGCCCGATCAGGTGGGCACCGAGCAGCAGTCCGGTGGCCGGGTCGGCCAGCACCTTGGCGAAGCTGGTGGTGTCCTCCATCGCCCATCCGTACGCCGTGTCGCCGTAGGAGTGGCGCGCCGTCACGTACCTCAGTCCCTGCGCTTGCGCCTCCTGCTCGGTCAACCCGGCGCTGGCGACCTGCGGCGAGGTGAACACCGCGCTCGGCACGTTGCGGTGGTCGGCACGGACCAGGTCGTCGGGATGGAGCAGGTTGTGCTGGACGACCCGCGCCTCGTGGTTGGACAGGTGCTTGAGCTGGTAGCGGTTGCTGACGTCTCCGAGAGCCCAGATGCCGTCCGCGGTCGTGCGCTGGTAGTCGTCGACTACCACCAGGCCCGCCGCGTCGACGTGCACACCCGTCCGATCGAGATCCAGCCCGTCGGAGTTCGACCGGCGCCCAGTCGCCACCAGCGCGATGTCGGCGTCCACCGTGGACTGCTTGCCGCCGGATTCCACGTGCAGCCGTAGTCCGTCGTCCCGCTCCTCGACCCGGGTGACGGCGGTGTCCAGCCGAACGTCCCATCGTTGCCCGGCCTGCTCGGTGAACCGGGCGGAGATGTCGTGGTCCTCCGCGCGCAACAGGGCGCTGGACCGGTTGAGCACGGTGACGCGGCTCCCGAACGATCCGAAGATGTGGGCGAACTCGGCGGCGACGAAGCCGCCGCCGATGATCACCAGCCGGTCGGGTAGCTCGTCGATGCGCATGATCGTGTCGCTGGTGTGTACGCGTGGCAGGTGTTGGCGCTCGGCGTGAGTGTTCGGTCCCTCCCGGCCCGCCGCCATGCTGAGGCCCGGGATGGGCGGGATGACTGCCCGGCTGCCGGCCGCGATCACGATCTGGTCGGCGGTGATCGTCTCGCCGGTCCCGGTGTCGATCGTCTTCGGAGCGGTGAACCGGGCGTGAGCGTCGAAGAGCGTCACGTTCGGGTTCTGCTCGGCGCGCCAGTGTCGGCCGGCCACCGAGATCGGGTCGATCCGCTGGAAGATCCGGTCACGGATTGCGGCCCAGTGCACCTTGTCGAGTGAGGCGTCCACGCCGAGCTGGTGGGCTACGGCTACGCCGTAGGCGAGGTCGGCAGGGTAGACGAACATCTTGGTGGGGATACAGCCGACGTTGAGGCAGGTGCCACCGAAGGTGCCCTTCTCCATCAGAGCCACCCGGAGGTCGGCGAACTCTTCGCTCAGGATCGAGTTGCCGGATCCGCTGCCGATGATCGCGAGGTCGAAGTGGTCCACGGGTCCATCCTGCCCGCTTGCTGGTGAGGTAGGGGTGAGTCAGGTACCTGTCCACAATCGGGCAGAGAACAGGCGGCTGCGGTGTTGTTGCTTATGAGGGTGCAAACAGGGAACCGGACGGGGCGGGTCGGAAGGAAGAGGAGAGTGCAGCCATGAGCGCCAGGAACCGCGCGGGTGAGCAGCCCACTGCGCGTCACAGGGTCGTCGTGATCGGCTCGGGCTTCGGCGGGCTGTTCGCAGCCAAGGCGCTGCGCAACGCCGAGGTCGAGGTGACCATGGTCGCCAAGACCACCCACCACCTCTTCCAGCCGCTGCTCTACCAGGTGGCCACCGGGATCCTGTCCGAGGGTGAGATCGCGCCGCCCACCCGAGAAGTGCTCGCCTCCCAGCGCAACACGCGGGTGATCCTCGGCGAGGTGACCGACATCGATCTCGAGGCCCGCCGGGTCCACTCCCACGTCCTCGGCCGCCAGAGTGTCACGCCGTACGACTCGCTGATCGTCGCTGCGGGCGCCGGCCAGTCCTACTTCGGCAACGACCAGTTCGCCGAGTTCGCGCCCGGGATGAAGAGCATCGACGATGCGCTCGAGCTCCGCGGCCGGATCTTCGGTGCCTTCGAGCTTGCGGAGATTGCGGAGACCGAGGCGGAGATCGACCGGTTGCTCACCTTCGTGGTGGTCGGTGCAGGGCCGACCGGGGTCGAGATGGCCGGCCAGATCGCCGAGCTGGCCCACCGCACCCTGCAGAAGGACTTTCGGCGGATCAACACGCGTGAGGCGCGGGTGGTGCTGGTCGACGCCGCGGGGCAGGTGCTCCCTCCGTTCGGGGCGAAGCTGGGCCGCAAGACACAGCGGGAGCTGGAGAAGCTCGGCGTCGACGTCCAGCTCGGCGCGATGGTCGTCGACGTCGATGAGCGTGGTCTCGAGGTCAAGGACAAGGACGGCAGCCGCCGCCGGATCGACGCCGTCACCAAGGTGTGGGCAGCCGGGGTCCAAGCGAGCGCGCTCACCAAGACGCTTGCGGAGCAGACCGGTGCTGAGCTGGACCGCTCCGGCAGGATCGCCGTCAACTCCGACCTCACCCTGCCCGGACACCCCGAAGTGTTCGTGGTCGGTGACATGGTCGACCTCGATCACCTTCCCGGAGTAGCTCAGGTCGCGATCCAGGGGGCGAAGTACGCTGCCAAGGAGATCCGGAACCGGCAACGACACCGGGCGCCGCAGGGACCTTTCAAGTACTTCGACAAGGGCAACATGGCGATCATCTCTCGCTTCGACGCGGTGGCGATGATCGGCCGGCTGCGGCTGAGCGGGCTGATCGCCTGGCTGCTCTGGCTGGGAGTCCACATCGTCTACCTCACGGGCTTCAAGAGCCGGGTGACCGCGTTGCTGCACTGGTCGGTCAGCTTCGTCGGTCGCGGCAGGTCCCAACGCACGACCACCGAGCAGCAGATCTTCGCCCGCCGGGCGCTCGGTCGTCTGGAGGGCGGCGCGGCTGAGCTGGTCAGCACACCGGACGACCGTCGGCGCGCCGATCTCGAGGCGCGGGCGATCGAGGAGGCGCGGCTCACCGACTCGGGCGAGCGAGGCCGCAAACCGGAGGAGGCCGCGGCCCCGTGACCCGGCCGCGGGCTCTTGCCATGAGCTCTCGGCCGCGCCGAACGACAGCCTCGGGTTTGTCGCGCACCGGGTTGGGCAAGTGGCTGCCATGAGCGAGAACCCAGCCGGGAGCGCAGCCGAGAACGTCGGGGAGAACCAGCAGGAGAGCTACCACGGCTACAGCGTCGACGACGAGGACCAGCCGCAAGGCGCAGGCGACAGCCTGGTCTCTGACCGAGGTCTCGACGAGCCGCTGGACGAGGGATACTCACCGCCGGAGAAGTGGTCGGCCGGAGAGGGTTTCGGCAACACGCCGCTCGAGGAGCAGCTCGGCGAGACGCTCGACCAGCGGATCGCGCAGGAGGTGCCGGAACCGGACCCCTACCAGGAGGCCGCGACGGAGACCGAGAACGTCTCCGGTGAGGTCGGCGACGCTCGTGCCGGGCGGTTGGTCGCCGAAGACGAAGGAGCGCACCCCGACACCGAGAAGGACCTGGTCGCCGAGGACGTGGGCATCAGTGGTGCTGCCGCGAGCGCCGAGGAGGCCGCAGTCCACGTGGTCGATGACGACGACCGGCCCTAGCCGGACCTGGCAGCGGTCTCGTCAGTTCCCGCCTGGGTCCAGGGCCGCAGCCGCGACGGACAGGTCGGAGACCAGCTGGGCCAGATCCTCCTCTCGCTGCCGGGAGCGCAGCACCGCTGAAGGGTGCGTGGTGGGCAGCACCCACTGCGGAGGCTGGTAGTCGGCTCCGATGACGGCAGGGTCGGAGTGGGCGGGTGCGGCGGACGACTCGCTCGGCCACTGCTGCAGGGTCCCTCGGGTCTCGCCCACCCGGAAGCCTGGGCCGTAGACGGCCTTCCCGGCGGTTCCTCCGAGCAGCACGACTCCTTGGGGCCGGACCAGGTCGAGCTCCGCGACCAGCCAGGGGCCGCAGGCGGCCACGTGCACCCGGCTCGGCGACTTGTGGATGCGCTGCTTGCCACGAGTCCCCGAGAAGCGGAAGTGCTTGACGACGTTGGTCCGGAACACCGACGCAGGATCGATGCCGGCCTTGCCCAAGGCGTTGTCGAGCAGCCGTCCCGCCGGACCTACGAAGGGCTCACCGGCAAGGTCCTCCTGGTCGCCGGGCTGTTCGCCGATCACCATGAGCATCGCGTCGACCGGACCGTCACCGACCACCGCCTGGGTTGCGTCTCGGTACAGCTCACACCCGCGACACTCCTGCGCTGCGGACCGAAGCTCTGCCAGCGTGGACCGACCGGCCACCCAGGCCTGTGCCCCCGGCCGTTCGTCGGTCATCTCAGCTGTCCCAGCGCAGCAGCGCGGCGATGCCTCCGCCCTTGGTCTGTGCGGCGGGAAGCACCGAGAGCTGCGCGTCGGTCGCGGCGCCAGCGGCGACCAGGACCTCGTCGGCCGGAAGCTCATCCGCCTCGCCGGCCGAAGCCGGCAGCGCCAGGCCCGGATGCTTGGCCGGCCGCACACCGATCTCCCGGGCGGCCTGCAGGTCGAGGACCAGCCGCTCCACCTTGCCCTGCACCAGCGCGTCCAACGTGTCGTCGAGGCCGAGGGTGGCGCCGCTGCCGCGGTTCGTAGCCTCCTGCAGGCGATCGCTGATCTCCTGCTCGTCGTGGGCCTCCAGGCTGGCCAGCACCTCCTGCACCTGTGCCCACAACGCCTCGGTCGAGCTGCCGGCTGCGCGGCCCCCGGCGTCCAGCTGGGTGATCTCGGACGACAAGCCGTCGAGCGCCGAGGCGATCTCCGTACGCGCGCGAACGTCGCCGGCGACGAGCACGATGCGGGGCCGGTGGGCGGAGGTCACGTGTCGTACGGCGTCCGCCACGTCGCGCGCGTTCTTCCGCCACACGTTCTCGGCCGTCTGCTGGAACTCCTTCTGGGCCCAGTCGCCCTGCGGGACCTTGGTGATGTGCAGGTTCTGGCCGTGCACCTCCTCGTGCTCGGGATCCGGCTTGGAGGAGGCGCGGTAGAAGTCGATGTCGGCGCCCTCGCGGTCCGCGGTCACCAGGACGAAGGAGAGCTGGCCGTCGACCTGATGCAGCCACCCGGCCAGGTCGGGCAGCGGGCTGAGCGAGGTGACCTCCGGCCAGATGCTGTGGCCTGCCCGCACGTCGTCGAAGACGATCGTGTCGACGGCGACCAGGGTCCGCCGAGCCTCGCCGGGGACGCCGGGGACCTGGTGCACGCGCTCGCCGAGCTGGTCGATGAGCGCCCGGTCCACGCCGACGCTCTCGAGCTCGTGTGAGGCGGTCGTCCACCGGGACTCGAGCTGTTGCGGCGCGACTTCGGTGTCGCGACTGACATCCATGTGCACCGTCACGAAGGGCCCGGCGTGGGTGTACAGGTGCTGGATGGTTCCCAGGTTCATCGCGTCTCCGTCACAGCTCGCTGGGCGCCCGCGGGGCAGGTCCGTCCTCGCTGTCGGTTTACCCAACGCCCGATGAACTACGCGGGCCTACGGCTGAGGCAAATGCCTGATTCTGGCATTTAGTCGCGATTCCATCCCTACGCTGACATGGTGAGTCGAACACCGACCGGCCACGAGGCCGTGACGGCTGCCCACCGGGCGCACCCGGAGACCTCCGACCAGCGGGTGTTCTGGAGCCTGCTGGACCAGGTCCCCGGGATCTTGTACGTCGCGGAGGTCGGGTTCGAGGGTCGCTGGCTCTACGTCAGCCCTCAGGTCGAGGACCTGCTGGGCTGGACGGCGCAGGAGTGGACGGCCGACCCCACGCTGTTCGCCCGGGCCCTGCATCCCGACGACTACGGCGTGGAGGCGAGGGCCGCGTCGGCGAGTCAGACCCTGCCCGGTGGACGGGACGTCAGCGAGTACCGGCTGACCACCCGGGACGGCCGGCTTCGCTGGTTCCGCGACGACGCGCGACTCCTCGCCGACGAGCTCGGACGGCCAGCGCTGTGGAGCGGAGTCCTCACCGACGTCACCGAGCAGCGCCGGGCAGCACTCAGGTTGTCGCGAAGCGACCAACGTGCCCGGGCGATCATCGACACCGCGATGGACGCCTACGTTGCCATCGACGCGCAGGGTGCGATCATCGACTGGAACCGCGCCGCCGAGACGGTCTTCGGCTGGACGCGGCGAGACATTCTCGGCCGGAGACTGGTGGACACCATCGTCCCGGCATGGTTCGCATCCGCCCACCTGGCCGGGCCGGAGGAGGGCGCGCTCGAGGAGGCCCTCGGCGCAGGGCGGGTCCTCCAGGTCTCCGCGACGCGACGTGACGGCACCGAGCTTCCGGTCGAGCTGACCCTGTGGCGCACCGACGACGAGCAGGGTGGTGCCTGCTTCAGCTTGTTCCTGCGAGACATCACCGAGCGTGAGCGCTTGCAGGCACGGCTCACCGCGCACGCCTACCGCGACCCGCTCACCGGATTCGCCAACCGGGCGCTGTTCCAGCAGCGGCTCGGTGATCACCTGGGCACCAGAGCGGCTCAGGCAGAGCTTCGGTCGGCGACCGGGTTCGCCGTGCTCGTGGTAGGCCTCGACGACTTCCGGCCCGTCAGCGTCTCCCTCGGGCCGGAGGCGGCCGACGAGCTGCTGATGACGGTCGCCGAGCGACTGACCGCCCACACTCCCGACGAGAGCTTGCTGGCAAGGCTCTCCGACGACGAGTTCGCAGTGTTGGTGCCCGAAGTTCCCGGTAGGGCCGATGCTCAGCAGATCACCGACGAGCTTGCCCGAGAGCTCCGCTCCTCGTCCGGCAGCGGGGAGCGCGAGCTCACGGTCCGCGCAAGCATCGGAGTGCGGCACTGCCCTGCCGGCTGCGACGCCAGTGTCGAGGAGCTGATGTCCGACGCCGCCGCGGCCATGGTCGCCGCGACGCGGAGTGGCCGCACGGTCGCGTTCTTCGAGGACAGCCTTCGTGCGGCGAACCTGCGCCGACTGCGGCTGATGGAGGCTTTGGAGCACGCCGTGGAACGCGACGAGATCTATGTGGCCTACCAGCCCTACTTCTCCTTCCACGACGGGCGGGCGCGCGGCGTCGAAGCCCTGGCGCGCTGGCGGCACCCGGCGTACGGCGAGGTGTCCCCGGCCGAGTTCATCGTGCTGGCCGAGAGCACCGGGCAGATCCAGTCCGTGGGGTTGTTCGTGCTCGCCCGGGCGTGTCGAGACATCGCTCGACTGCGCCGGGAGATGCCACGTCACGCCGACCTGGCCCTGAGCATCAACGTGTCCGCTCGTCAGCTCGTCGACGGCAGGCTGCAACAGCAGCTGAGCACCGTCCTCGAGGAGACCGGACTACCCGGGGACGCACTTACGCTCGAGCTCACCGAGACAGCCCTGGTCGAGGACGAGCTCGACGTGGCCGAACGGCTCACCGAGATTCGGGCGATGGGCGTGCATCTTGCCGTCGACGACTTCGGGACCCGGTTCGCATCGCTTGCCTATCTGCAGCGCTTTCCCGTCGACACCCTCAAGGTCGACCGCTCGTTCGTGGCGCTGCTGCACGAGTCCGCCCAGGAGCAGCGCCTGACCGGCGCGATCATCACCTTGGCCAAGACGCTCGGCCTGCGCACCATCGCCGAGGGGATCGAGGAGGACGAGGCCGCCCGGTGGCTGTCCGGACTCGGGTGCGATGCGGGTCAGGGTTTCCTGTTCGCGCGGCCCATTGCCCTCGAACGCCTCGCTCCGGTGCTCAGAGCCGGGGAGCGGCGCGTCCACGAAGGGCTGGTCGCGAGCGGCCAGACCACCGGTGGCACCGGCGACGGGGAGCTGTGGGCCCGATGACCGCGTGGATGCGCGGTGGCGTCGCCGCGATGCTCGGCGTGGCCTTCGTGCTGGCGCTCAGCATCCCCGGTCTGGACGGTCAGTCGATGCTGGTGGTCAGCAACGGCGGCCAGCTCGCGGCTGCGGTCGCTGCCACCGCTGCCTGCGCCCTGGCGGCTCGGCGAACCAGCGGCCATGAGCGCCTCACCTGGGTCCTTCTCGGGTCGGCCACCGGCGGCTGGATGTTCGGCCAGACGGTATGGAGCTACTACGAGGTAGTGCTCGGGGTGGAGGTTCCCTTCCCCTCGCTGGCAGACGTCGGCTTCTTGGTCTTCCCGTTGCTCGCCGCGCCGGCGCTGCTGTTCTGGCGACGGGTGTCCGACCGGGCTTCGACCCAGGGCCGAGACCTGCTCGACGGAGCGATCGTCGCCGCCTCCTTGCTGACCCTGTCCTGGTCGACGACCTTGGGGAAGGTTGCCGTCGGTGGAGGTGACGGCTGGCTACCCCTCACCCTCTCCCTGGCCTATCCGATCGGTGACGTCGTCGTGGCCACGGTGGTCTTCTCCATCCTGGGCCGTGATGGCGCCGGCCGGCGCGCGACGCTGCTGCTTGTCGCCGGCGGTGTGGGCGGGCTCGCGGTGGCTGACAGCGCCTACGTCTACCTGGTGGCGACCGGCAGCTACAGCTCCGGCGACCTGATCACCTCCGGCTGGGTGTTCGGCTTCCTGCTCATCGCGGCCGGCGCGACGACTGTCGACCGTCGTACGGGCCACGTCGCCCAGGACGGCTCGACCGGGGCGACCTTGAAACCGGACGAGCACCCGGCGGTGGGGCCGACCCGACTGCGCTTGGTGCTGCCCTACCTTCCTCTGCTGGCCGCGAGCGCAGCGATCTGCCATGACCTCGCCACCTCGGCCAGCATGCCGCTGTTCGACCTCATCTTGGGTGTCGTGCTCGTGGTTCTGGTGCTTGCCCGACAGTTCGTGGCGATGCACGAGAACTACCGGCTCCTGCGCGAGCTCCAGGTGGCGCGGGACCAGCTTCAGCACCAGGCGCTGCACGACCCGCTGACCGGGCTGGCCAACCGGGCTCTGTTCGCCGACCGGCTCGACCATGCACTTGCGCAGCGACGGGTCTCGGTGAGCCTGCTCTACTGCGACCTCGATGACTTCAAGCGGATCAACGACGAGCTCGGACATCACGCCGGCGACGGCCTCCTACGCGTCGTGGCCGAGCGCCTGGTCGAGTGTGTTCGTCCGGGCGACACCGTAGCCAGGCTCGGCGGGGACGAGTTCGCGGTCCTGCTGGAGGACCCCACCGGAGTGCGGCAGACGGCTCAGCAGGTCGCCGAGCGGATCGTCACCGCGGTCCAGGAACCATGTCAGCTCATGGAGCGTGACGGTCCGGAAGGCGCTGCGGACCGCTGGGTGCGCACCACGGTCAGTGTCGGGGTGGCGCACCACCACGGCACCTTGGAGAGCACGGCGAGGAGCCACCTGCGAGTGATGCCGCACAGCTCCGCGACCACGGCCGAGCAGCTGCTGAGGCAGGCTGACTCGGCGATGTACATCGCGAAGGCGGCCGGAAAGGGCCAGGTCGTCCAGTCCGAAGCGATCGGCCAGGACTTGGTGATCGGCCACTGACGCGGGCGTGTCGGCCACGCACCCGCTCCTCGGTGCAACAATGCACGCATGCGGCTGCAGGCGGCGGTGGTGCCTCCCAGTGAGGTCCAACAGGACCTCGCCGACGTCGTCGCGTCGGTGCGAGGGAGCGCCGAACAGCTCGACGCCCTGCCGTCCAGGCTGTTCTACCTGCGGTTGGCGAACTTCGGGAAGGTGTCACTGACCGACTCGCAGGCACTGCGTTCGACCCTCGAGAGCGAGGTCGCCCGACAACCACCGATGCGGCTGCAGTTTCGCTCCGGCACGGCCCTGGACCCGATGGGGGACGACTCCGCCTGGGCCATGCTCGCTGGCGACGTGGACCAGCTGAACGAGGTCACCGACCTCGTCGTGCGCGCGGTCAAACGTCTCGGCTTCCTGGTGGACCGCCGACTGCCGCGCACCCGCATGCGCCTGGGCAGGATCAACCCGGCGACGACCGAGCCCTACCTGAAACGGCTCATCGAGCGGCTCGAGGACTACTCCGGCCCGGAGTGGACGTGTCGCGAGCTGACGCTGATCCGGGTGGCCGACACCGCGGAGGGCGGGCCGCCGGAGTTCGACGTGTTGCACCGACTCGTGCTGGCCGGTGAGGGCTCCTCCACCCAGGCCTCCCGCTCGTCCTAGAGTCGGAGTCCCGCTCGACTGCCGGCCCCACCCGAGCGCTCGCCGGGTCAGGGAGTGGCGAAGCGCCCGAGCACCTGGTCGGCGCGGATACCACGCAGGTGCGCGTCGAAGATCCGCTGGTAACCGAGCTCCTCGCGGGTGCGCGCCGGGGGTAGCCCCTCGATCCGCACCGACTCCCAGTCCTCGTCGGGAACCAGCGCGGCGGCCTGGCGCGCCATCACGTCGGTGGTCCCCGATCCCTCCCCGAACTGCTCCTTGCGCCGCCACAGGACCTCGTCCGGCAGCCAACCGTGGAAGGCCTCGCGCAGCAGAGTCTTCTCCTGCCCGTCCTCGCCCAGCAGCTTCCACTCGATCGGGACCCGCTGCGCGACTGCGAGCATCTCGCGGGACAAGAACGGCACCCGCGCCTCCAAGCCGTGGGCCATGGTGACGCGGTCACAGCGCTGAAGGTTGAGGTGGTGCAGGGTCTCCACTCCGCTGGTCAGGGCATCGCGCAGCGCCTCGTGGTCGAGCTCGCGAAGGTGGTGGTAGCCGGCGAACAGCTCGTCGGCTCCCTCGCCGGTCAGCACCACCTTCAGGTGCCGGGCCGCAAGCTCGGCGAGCAGGTAGTTCGGGACGGCGCTGCGCACCAGGGTGGGCTCGTAGGACTCAGTGGAACGCACCACCTCCGGCAGCACCTCGATCACCTCGTCGTCGGTGTAGACGCGCTCGTGGTGCTCGAGTCCGAGGTGCTCGGCGACCAGCCTGGCAGCGATCAGGTCCGAGCTGCCCGCCGTACCTGCTGCGAAGGATCGGACGGTGACACCTTGCGGCGCCTCCGTGGCCAAGATCGCGGCCACCAGGCTCGAGTCGAGGCCGCCGGAGAGGAAGACCCCGACGGGCACGTCGGCCATCATCCGGTCGCGCACCGAGCGGACGAGGGCCTCTCGGATGGCTGCGCGGGCCTTCTCCCGGCTCCGGAAGACCGGCTTGGGACTCGCGTCGCCGCCGAGCGGGTTGAAACGTAGGTCCACGAAGGGCCGTAGGCCTCCCTGTCGCGTCCAGTGATGACCGGGAGGGAACTCCTCGACCCGGTGGCGCACCTCGTCGGGAAAGGCGGCCAGCTCGGAGGCGATCAGCAGGCGGTCGTCGTGGCGTGCCCAGTACAACGGCTTGACCCCGAGTGGGTCGCGTCCGAGCACCACTTCGCCGTCCTCGTCGGCGACGCAGAACGCATACATCCCACGCATGTCGTGGATGCCTGCGGTGCCGCGCTCGCCCAGCACGTTGAGCACCACCTCTGAGTCGGAGGTCGTGTGGAAGCGCCCACCCAGCTGCTGGCGCAGCTCGTCGTGGTTGTAGATCTCGCCGTTGGCGACCACCCAGCGATGCCTGTGTGCGTCCGGCATCGGCTGCTGCCCGCCGTCGAGGTCGACGATGGAGAGCCTGGTATGACCCAGCCACGTCGGACCCACCTGTCGGCTCCCGGTGCCGTCGGGCCCCCGGTGGTGCAGGCGGGAGAGCATCGACTCACCGAGCGCGCTCGCCTCGGCGGTGCGCTCACCGGTGGGATCCTCACGGAAGTCGTGGACCGCCGCGATGCCGCACATGCTTTCGATGGTACGGGTCAGCTCGCAGCCGAGCGCGGTGGTGGGATCAGGAACGGTGGCGACGAGAGCCCCACCACCCGGTTGGTCCCGGCCCGCCTCGCCGCGTCGAGGGCCTCGCCGGCGTCCTCGAGCAGCCCCGCGAAGGTAGGCAGAGGGTCGTCGAGGTCCGTCGGTGAGTACCGCACCGCCCCGACGGTGACCGTGATCGGGTGACCCAGGCTCGCGTCCTCCACCGCGCGCCGCAGCCGCTCACCGATGTCGGCCGGTCCGGCGGTCGACGCGTCGGAGGTGACCACGACGAGCTCTCGGCCACCGAGCCGCGCGACGATGTCCTCGGTGCGGACCAGGGAGCGTACGAAGCCGCCCAGCTCCGTCAACGCCTCGTCGGCAGCGACGTGCCCGTGCTGCACGTCGATAGCCTCCAGCTGGTCGCCATGCAGCAGCAGCACGCTGAGCGCCTCTTTACGCCGGGTGGCCGCGTTCCACATCCCAGGGAGCCGCTCCTCCAACCCACGTCGGTTGGCCAGACCGGTGAGCGGGTCGGAGGCGGAGACCCGACGGCTCTCGTCGAGCTGCGCTGCGAGCTGCTCACGGGTGTGGTGGAGTCTCCCGCGCATCTCGGTCACGAGGTAGGCAGCCGCGGCGACCGATACCGTGAGCGCCAGCATGCGCACCATCGCGCCCATCCCCAGCGCAGACGGGGCGGCGACGGTGATCGCGGCGACCACGGCGACCTGCGCCATGACGAACCGTCGAGGCATCAGGACGGCGGCAGTGAGGGTGGGCCAGAGCAGCAGGACCAGGTACGTGTCGCGTGCGCGAGTGTCCGTCAGCCACGCGGCAGAGCCGAGCCCGAGGTCGGCGAGGAGCACGACGACCGGGGCCAGGCGTCGCGCCCGGCTCACCGACTGCGTGTTGAGCAGCTTTCCAACCACTGCGAGTCCCCTGATCCGGTGCGAGCCGACAGGCTGTCGACGCCCTGTCTCAGGGTAGGGCGGTAGTGACGGCTCGGCTGACAAACTGCCGAATCACTGCACCCGGTGAAGGCCGGCGCCGCCCCGACGGTCTGGACGTCGGGGCGGTCCGGCCAAAGCAGTGCTGCGGCTCAGCGCTCCACGACGACGTGCTCGTTGGGGACGCAGTGGGTCATCGTCAGCCCGTCGACGTTGCGCGGACCGTTCTTGCCGAGGTTGCTCAGCCGCTCCAGCTCCTCGTCGTTGAGGGTCTGGGTCGGCAGCGGCTCGAGGTGCCGCACGTCGTCCGGGGTGATCCCGAGCCCGTCGCCCACGCGAAGGCCCAGCTCGTCCTCGACCATGAGGAAGTGCCACACCATCCGCTCCTGGACCTCACGCGCCGCCTCTGAGATGAGCGTGACGAAGTTGTCCACCAGGTCGTCGCGCTCCCAGTCCTGCATCAGCCGGAACCGCTGACCCGCCTGCATGTAGTCGTTGGAGCGCGGAATCCGCTTGCGAGTCAGCCTCCCGGTGAGCTCCGGGCCCTGCTCGTCGTGAGTGGGGTAGTCCGCCTCGCGCAGGCCACCGGTGATCGACGGCTCGTAGTTCACGTGCGGGTTCTGAGCCTCACCCAGGTCGACGCCGTACGACATCTGGCCACCACGCTGGTTGGTCGCGACGGTGGCGCTCTTCGGCGAGTTGACGGGCAGCTGGAGGTAGTTCGGCCCCACCCGGTAGCGCTGGGTGTCGCTGTAGGAGAAGGTCCGGCCGACCAGCATCTTGTCGTCGGAGAAGTCGAGGCCGTCGACGAGGACGCCGGTGCCGAAGGCGATCTGCTCGTTCTCGGCGAAGACGTCCTGCACGTTGCGGTTGAGCTGCATGCGCCCGACCGGCTGGAGCGGGAACTCGTCCTCCGGCCACACCTTGGTGTCGTCGAGCGGATCCCAGTCGAGCTCGGCGTGCTCGTCGTCGGACATGATCTGGACGTTGAGCTCCCACTCGGGGTACTCGCCGCGCTCGATCGCCTCGTAGAGGTCCTGGGTATGGGCGCCGAGGTCCTCGGCCTTTTT
>CADCUJ010000075.1 GCA_902805855.1 uncultured Nocardioidaceae bacterium | reverse complement strand
AAGGTCGCCGGACGACTGCGCAAGGCCAACGACGTGAACGCCGACCTGGTGTTCTCCGACGTACCCGGCCGGGTCGCCAAGGCACTGCTCGACCTCGCCGACCGGTTCGGGCGCACCGCCGACGACGGCGTGCACGTGCACCACGACCTCACCCAGGAGGAGCTCGCCCAGCTCGTCGGAGCGTCTCGCGAGACGGTGAACAAGGCGTTGGCCGACTTCGCGTCGCGCGGCTGGCTGCGTCTGGAGCCGCGCTCGGTGGTGATCATGGACCTCGAGCGCCTCACCCGCCGCTCCCGCTGACCCGGGAACCGTTCTCCGGGGGTTGCAGGTAGGCGAGCTGGGCACGGACGGACAGCTCCGCCGCGCCCCACAGCACCGGGTCCACGTCTGCGTACACCCGCTCGACCACGGCACGGGCCAGGTCCGCCGGAGCCACGGACCGGGCACCCTGTTGCGCTGTCAGGTCACGCGCGGCCTCCCGGACCTGTTCCAGCCGCTGCTGTCGGTGCGCGAGGTAGTGCTCGAGGGTGGCCACGGCCTCCTCGACGACCGGCCCATGACCCGGCCAGATCGCGGTGACCTCTTGAGCCTGCGCCAGGGCGTGCAGCCTGCGCAGTGAGCCCAGGTAGGCGCCGAGCCGGCCGTCCGGGTGCGCCACGACCGTGGTACCACGCCCTAGCACGGTGTCCCCGGTGAGGACTGCTCGCTCGGCGGGAAGCAGGAAGGACAACGAGTCGGCGGTGTGCCCCGGAGTCGCCACCACGTGCACCTCCAGGCCGTCGACGGCAACCACGTCGTTGTCACCGAGGCCCTCGGATCCCAGCCGATGCGCGGGGTCGAGCGCCCGCACCCCGCAGCCCATCCGGTCCGCGAACCTCGCCGCCGCCTCGGCGTGGTCGGCGTGCCCGTGAGTCAGCAGTACGACGCCCACCTCGCGTGCCTCGGCCGCGACTGCCTCGAGGTGTGAGTCGACCAGCGGGCCCGGATCGACCACGATGCTGCGCCGGGCGCCGGGCTCCCGCAGCACCCAGGTGTTCGTCCCGTCCAGGGTCATCGCGCCCGGGTTGGGGGCCAGCACGCACACGGCCCGCTCACCGAAGTGACCGCCGGACCACGTCTGCGGGGAGGCGGTCACCGGTGCGTCCGCCGGCCGATGGACTCAGCGAGCGCCGCCAGCCGGTCGGGAATGGTGAGGAAGGCCCCCTCGGCGTCGTAGTCCACGCCAGGCTCAACCGGCACCATGTCGCGTTCCTCCGCCGTGGCGAACGCATCCAGTGGGACACCGCAGTCGTAGAGCTCCATGCAGGTGCAGTACGTCGGCGGGAGCATCGAGATCTCGCCGTCGTCCACCGCGACCAGCGCGTCGTGCACCGAGAGCCAGGTGCCGCCCTGCGACTCGGTGGAGGCCTCCCGCGTCCGCTGCCCGGCCGGTACCTCGGCCACGAAGAACCAGGCGCGGTAGCGACGCGGCTCGAAGGCCGGGGTCAGCCAGGAACCCCAGACCCGGAGCAGATCGGTGCGCAACTTCAGCCCGCGTCGTCGCAGGAAGTCGACGAAGGAGAGCTCACCCGTCTCGAGCCGGCGGCGGTCCTCCTCCCACTCCGGGCCGGTCGTGTCCGCGACGACGCGATCCGCCTCCTCGCCTGCGAGGAGGACGCCGGACTCCTCGAATGTCTCACGCACCGCCGCGCACACCAGAGCCCTGGCCAGCGCCTCATCGGTGCCCATGACCGACGCCCACCTCGCGGGCGGGGGGCCGACCCAGTCGATGTCGGGGTCGAAGTCGCGGCGGTCCACGCCACCTCCGGGGAACACGAACATCCCGGCCGCGAACGCCATGTCCAGGTGTCGCCGTTGCAGGTACACCTCCAGGGACCCCGGACCACTGGACGCGCCACCGCGGAGCAGCACGACCGTCGAGGCGTCCCGCGGCTCCGCCGGTGTGCGCCCGCCCTCCGCGAAGTCTTGCGCGTGCGCTGCCAGGTGCTCGGGCAGGCGTCGAGCCGCGTGCACCCGTTCAGACCTCGGCGACCAGCTCGACCTCGACCGGCGTGTCGAGGGGCAGGACGCTGACACCGACCGCGGACCGGGCGTGCCGGCCGGCGTCGGCGAACACCTCGCCGAACAGCTCCGAGGCGCCGTTGGCCACGGCCGGCTGTCCGGTGAAGTCCGGCGTCGAGGCGACGAACACGACCAGTTTGACGATGCGCCGCACCTTCGAGAGGTCACCGACCTCGGCCTTGAGCGCAGCCACCGCGTTCAGAGCGCACTCACGGGCACAGGCAGCCGCCTGCGACTCGTCGACGCCGTCGCCGACCTTGCCCGTGGCCAGGAGCCGGCCGTCGCGCCAGGGCAGCTGACCGGACACGAAGACCTGGTTGCCGGACCTGACCGTCGGCACGTACGCGGCCACCGGTGCAGCCACCTCGGGGATCTCCAGCCCCAGGTCGACCAGCCGCTGCTCGGGGGAACCGGTCGAGGCGCTCATCGCGGCCGCTTGAAGTAGGCGACCAGGTTCTCCGGGTTCATGCCGGGCACCATCTGCACCAGCTCCCAGCCGTCGGCGCCGAAGTTGTCGAGGATCTGCTTGGTCGCGTGCACGAGGACCGGTGCCGTCATGTACTCCCACCGGGTCCGGGTCGTGGTCCCATCACTGTCTGCCATGCTCGCGAGCCTAACCGCAGGCCTGCTCACACCAGGTCGGTAGGTTGATCCACGTGCAGCCCGAGGACCCGGCGAGCGTGATGACGCGTCCGGCGAGCCTGCCGGACGCGGTGCTGCGATACGGCAACCACGCCGAGGCCGTCATCGACATCCACCTGCCCCCACCGTCCGACGGGTCCGCGGCGGCGGGTCAGGGGACGGACGCTCCCCTGGTCATCTTGGTGCACGGCGGCTTCTGGAAGGTCGAGTACGACCGCAAGCACACCCGGCCGCTGGCCGAGGCCCTGGCCGGCGAGGGCTTCGTCGTGGCGACTCCGGAGTACCGCCGGGTCGGCGGCGCCGGGGCACTGGCCGGCGGCTGGCCCACGACGTTCGAGGACGTCGGTGCCGCGGTGGAGTCCCTCCCCGGCCTGCTCGACGAGCTCGACGTCTCCACCGTGCGGACCACCGTGCTGGGCCACTCCGCAGGAGGGCAGCTCGCCCTGTGGCTGGCCAACGAGCCGTATCCGCTGGACCGGGTCGTCGGCCTCGCGCCGGTCGCCGACCTCCGGGCCGCTGCGGCGCAACATCTCGGCGCCGACGCCGTGCAGGAGCTGCTCGGCGGCTCGCCGGAGCAGCGTCCCGGGCGGTACGACGCCGTGGACCCCGCGGCGCGCCTGGGGACCCGGCCCGCCTGCGACGTGGTGGTGATCCACGGGCTGCTCGACGAGATCGTCCCGGTCGAGATCTCCCGCGGCCTCGACGCGCGGCACAGCTACGTGACCATGTGCGAGCTGGCCGACCTCGAGCACTTCGGGCTCATCGACCCGCTCTCTGCCTCGTGGCCGATCGTCCTTGCCGCGGTCTCCGCCGAGGCGCTGGCACTGTGAACGGCGGCCACAGCGCTCGGAGACGGGTCGCCGTGGTCGGGGCCGGTCCGGCGGGTACGACGCTCGCTCTCGGCCTGCTGCAGCGGGGTTGCCAGGTGACCCTGGTCACCGACCGGTCCGCGGAGCAGATCCGCGACGGACACGTGATGTCGAGCCAGATCACCTTCGAGTCCGCGCTCGAGGTCGAGACGGCTCTGGGCATCACCGACCTGCTGCCACGTGCGACCGGGGTCCAGCGGCTGACCTTCGACTGCGCATGGCGCGACGGGTCGTCGGCGGCGTTCACGTGCGCGCTGCCGCTGCCGGCGTACTCGATCGACCAGCGGGTCAAGGTGCCTGCGCTGCTGGAAGCGGTCGAGCGGCTCGGCGGGAGGCTGGTGGTCGGCTCGGCGACCGTCGACGACGTCGAGCGGCTCGCCGACGAGCACGACCTCGTGGTGGTGAGCACCGGACGCGGTGGGCTGGCCGCCCTGTTCGAGACCGATGCCACGCACTCGCCGTACTCACACCCGCAGCGGGTCGCCGCGCTGACGTACCTGCGCGGTGTGCGGGCGGACCCGGATGCGCCGACGATGCGCTACCACTGCGTCGACGGCGTGGGCGAGTGCTACACGAGTCCTGGTCTGACCGTGGCCGGTCCCTGTGACATCTACGTGGTCGAGGGCGTCCCGGGTGGTCCACTTGACTGCTGGGACGACGTCGCCTCGAACGAGGAGCACCTGGACCGACTGCGTACGGTGCTGGCCGAGCACTTTCCGGCCGAGGCAGACCGGGTCTGCGAGGCGCGGCTCACCGACGACCACGCCGCGCTGCGCGGAGCGATCACGCCGGTGGTACGTCGGCCGGTCGGTGTGCTGCCCTCCGGCAGGCAGGTGCTCGGGCTTGCCGACGTCGTCGTGCTCAACGACCCGGTGACCAGCCAGGGTTCGAACACCGCGATCAAGTGCGCCTCGTTCTACCTGGAGTCGATCAGCGGGCACGACGGGGCCTTCGACGCAACCTGGATGCAGCGCACCTTCGACAACTTCTGGCGTGGCTGGGCGCAATGGGTCACCGAGTGGACGAACTCCTGGCTGCAGCCGATGAGCGCCCACCACCGCTTGGCCATCGAGGCGGCCGCCGACCACCCTGGTGTCGCCGCTCGCTTCGTGGCCGGCTTCGACGACCCCCGCCTGTTCAGCCAGTGGTGGTTCGACCCGGCCGCGACGGAGCGCTTCCTCGACGACGAGGTCGCCGCCGAGACCGCACGCTTCGACCTGCGCGCTCTGCGCGGCGCACTGGGTCAGTATGCGACCGGGGTCACCGTGGTCACCACCGAGGACGAGGCTGGCCGGCGCTGGGCGATGACCGCGAACTCGTTCACGTCGGTGTCTCTGAACCCACCACTGGTGCTGTGGGCCGCGGCGAAGAGCTCACCTTCCCTCCCGGCGTTCCGCGAGGCGACGCACTTTGCGGTCAACGTGCTCGCCCACGACCAGCATCACCTCTCCCGGCAGTTCTCGGCCTCGGGCACCGACAAGTTCGACGGCGTCGCGCTGGTGCCGCGCGACCAGGTGGCCAACCCGGGCAGCGACGACAGCCGGCACCCGCCGATCCTCGCGGGCACGGTGGCGCACTTCGTCTGCCGCACCACGCAGCAGGTCGAGGCCGGTGACCACGTCCTGCTGATCGGTGAGATCGAGTCCTACGACGCTCCCGGCGGCGACCCGCTGGTCTTCCACTCCGGCTCCTACCGCCTCGCCGCCAAGCACCCGGATCTGTGACGTCTCAGTGCAGAGCCGGTCCGTCGCGCGCTGCGTGACGAAACCAGGCTCGACCACGCCCCGGGACCGTGTTCTCGTCACACAGCCCCCAGAGCGGGGACTCAGTGCAGGTCCCCAGGTTGGAGCATCAGTGCAGGGCCGGCTCGGTCTTCTCGCGGACCTCGTCCTCGGTGACCCCGGGGGCGAGCTCGGCAAGCTTCAGCACCCGCTTGCCCTTCGTACCCGGTGCAGCCGGCTCACCGGTGTCGGGGTCGACCACGTCAATCACGGCGAGGTCGGTGATCACCCGTTGTACGACGCCCAGCCCGGTGTAGGGCAGCGAGCACTCGTTCACGATCTTGAACGACCCGTCGCGGGCCACGTGCTCCATCAGCACGATCACCCGCTTCGCGCCGTGGACGAGGTCCATCGCTCCGCCCATCCCCTTGACCATCTTCCCGGGGATCATCCAGTTCGCGATGTCACCGCTGGCGGAGACCTGCATCGCGCCCAGGATCGCGGCGTCGATCTTGCCGCCGCGGATCATCCCGAACGACGTCGCGGAGTCGAAGAAGCTGGCACCTGGCCGCAGAGTCACCGTCTCCTTGCCTGCGTTGATCAGGTCCGGGTCCTCCTCACCCTCGAGGGGGTAGGCGCCCACCCCGAGGATCCCGTTCTCAGACTGCAGCACCAGCTCCACGTCGTCGGCGACGTAGTTGGGCACCAGTGTCGGCAGCCCGATGCCGAGGTTCACGTACGACCCGTCGGTCAGCTCCGAGGCCGCCCTGGCAGCCATCTGCTCACGAGACCAGCTCATCAGAGGTCGCCCGCCTTCACCTCGACGTCGGCGCCCGGATTCGGCCGCACGGTCCGCTTCTCGATCCGCTTGTCCGCCGCCTGCTCGGGACTGAGCGCAACCACCCGCTGCACGAAGACCCCGGGGGTGTGCACGTGGTTCGCCTCGATCTCGCCCGGCTCCACCAAGTGCTCCACCTCCGCGATCGTGGTCCGCCCGCACATCGCCGCCAGCGGGTTGAAGTTGCGTGCGGAGTCCCGGTAGACGAGGTTTCCGTGCCGGTCTCCCTTCCAGGCCCGGACCAGCGCGAAGTCGGCGACGATGGCCGGCTCCAGGACGAAGTCCTTGGCACCTTCGGCAGTGTCGAAGGACCTGACTTCCTTGGCCGGCGAGGCCACCACGACGTTGCCGGCCTCGTCGTAGCGCCACGGCAGGCCACCCTCGGCGACCTGCGTGCCGACACCGGTCGCGGTGAAGAACGCCGGGATCCCGGACCCGCCGGCCCGCATCCGCTCGGCCAGGGTCCCCTGCGGTGTCAGCTCCACCTCCAGCTCGCCGGCGAGGTACTGCCGGGCGAACTCCTTGTTCTCTCCCACGTAGGAGGAGACCATTCGCCGGATCCGCTTGTTCGCCAGCAGTCGGCCCAGTCCCCACTCGTCCACGCCGCAGTTGTTCGAGACCGCCTCGAGATCCGCGGCTCCCTGGTCCAGCAGCGCCTCGATCAGCACCGACGGTATGCCGCACAGCCCGAAGCCACCCACGGCGAGTGTCGACCCACTCTCGATGTCGGCAACCGCCTCGGCGGCGCCCGCAACGACCTTGTCCACCACGACCTCCTCCGCGGCCCATCCCTCGTCGACGCCCGCGCCGCCGGTCGAGCCACTCGCAGCGATCCTAGTCACCGGTCCCGCCGGCCACCGGGCTAGGCTCGTGACGTGGGAGCACGATCTCGGAACGGCGCCGACTGGCCCGGCGTGCGACTGCACGTCGTGACCGGCAAGGGCGGCACCGGCAAGACCACTGCGGCCGCGAGCCTGGCACTTGCGCTGGCCAGCAACGCCAAGCACGTGCTGCTGTGCGAGGTCGAGGAGCGACAGGGCATCGCCCAGCTGTTCGACGTACCCCCGCTGCCCTACGAAGAGCGTCGGATCGCGAGTGGGCTGGGCACCGGGTCCACCGGCGGCGGAAGTGTGCACGCGCTCGCGATCGATGTCGAGTCGGCGCTCCTGGAGTACCTGGCGATGTACTACCGCCTCGGTCGAGCCGGCCGCGCACTCGAGCGGTTCGGGGTGATCGACTTCGCCACGACCATCGCCCCTGGCGTGCGGGACGTGCTGCTCACCGGCAAGCTGTACGAGGCGGCTCACCGCAACCGGCGCCACAAGAAGGCGCGGGAGTACGACGCCATCGTCTTGGACGCACCCCCGACCGGTCGGATCGGACAGTTCCTGAACGTCAACAGCGAGCTTGCGGGTCTCGCCAAGGCAGGACCGGTCCGCAAGCAGGCCGACACGGTGATGACCCTGCTGCGCTCGAAGCAGACGGCGGTCCACCTGGTCACGGTGCTCGAGGACATGCCGGTGCAGGAGACCGCAGACGGCATCGAGCAGCTTCGGGCGGCGCGGCTTCCGGTCGGAGCGGTGATCGTGAACCGGGTCCGTCCCCATGCGCTCGACGAGGAGGCGCGAGACAAGGCGATCGCCGGGGACCTCCCCCGCGAGCTGATCGAGCGCGGCCTGGCGGCGGCGGGAGTCCGCTCCACTCGGACGCTGGTCGACGCGTTGCTGGACGAGGCCCGCGAGCACTCCGAGCGGCGCGAGCTCGAGGACGAGCAACGGCGACACATCAACGACCTCGGAGTGCCCACCTACGAGTTGCCCCGGCTGTCGGGCGGCGTCGACCTCGGCGGCCTCTACGAGCTGGCAGCGGCGTTCTGCGAGCAGGGCATGGCATGAGTGCCCGCTCCGGCGGTCGGTTCGGACCGCTCGTCGCCAAGCAGGGTCCGAACCCCGAGCTCGATGTCGACGGCCTGCTGGACGACCCGGCGACGCGGATCATCGTCTGCTGCGGTTCCGGCGGCGTCGGCAAGACGACCACCTCGGCAGCCCTGGCACTACGCGCCGCGGAGCGGGGACGCAAGGCCGTCGTGCTGACCATCGACCCAGCCCGTCGACTGGCGCAGTCGATGGGGATCGAAGCACTGGACAACATCCCGAGACCGGTGCCCGGTCTTCGCTGGCAGAGCAGCGCAGGCACGACCGGACGTACCACTGGACGAACCGGCAAGGACAAGGGCAAGGCCGCCGAGGACGTCGGGGACGCCGACGAGCCGCGCCTGGACGCGATGATGCTCGACATGAAACGAACCTTCGACGAGGTCGTCGAGAGCCAGGCGAGCCCGGAGAAGGCGGCTCAGATCCTGGCCAACCCCTTCTACCAGGCGCTGTCGAGCTCCTTCGCCGGGACGCAGGAGTACATGGCGATGGAGAAGCTCGGCCAGCTCCGCCACGAGGCCCTGGAGACCGGGCAGTGGGACCTGATAGTCGTCGACACCCCGCCTTCACGTTCGGCGCTGGACTTCCTCGACGCACCCGAGCGCCTCTCGAGCTTCCTCGACGGGCGATTCATCCGGTTGATGCTGGCGCCTGCCAGAGGACCGGCTCGCCTGATGACCGCCGGTTTCGGCGCCGTCACGAACACCCTCGCCAAGATCGTCGGAGCGCAGATGCTGCGCGACGTGCAGACGTTCATCGCAGCCTTTGACACGCTGTTCGGCGGCTTCCGCCAGCGGGCGGAGAGGACCTTCGAGCTACTTCAGGCCGACGAGACGGCGTTCCTGGTCGTCGCGGCCCCTGAGCCGGACGCACTGCGCGAGGCGGCGTACTTCGTCGAACGCCTCGAGGAGGAGAACATGCCGCTGGCCGGGCTGATCGTGAACCGGGCGAGCCGGCCGCCGGCGGGCAACCTCTCGGGCGACCGGGCGATGGCCGCCGCCGAGAGGCTCGAGGAGCTCGACGAGCGTGACGACGCCAGTGAGGTCACCGCCGGGTTGCTTCGCCTGCACGCGGACCGCGTGCGCATCGTGGGCCGCGAGACCCATCTGCGCCAGCGCTTCGCGGCGACTCACCCGGAGGTGCCCACGGCAGTCATGCCCGCGCTGTCCACCGACGTGCACGACCTGGAGGGGCTGCGTGTGGTGGGCGGGCTGCTCGCGGGCTAGGCAGTCTCGACAGCGGCGGCGCTGACCGTGGCCACGTGGTCGGCCTGAGCGGTCTCGAGCAGACGGCGCCACGAGGTGACGTTGGGCCGCTTGCGCAGCAGGGCCCGACGCTCACGCTCGGTCATCCCGCCCCAGACCCCCCACTCGATCTCGTTGTCGAGCGCCTCGGCCAGGCACTCGGTGCGCACCGGACATCCGGAGCAGAGCTGCTTTGCGCGGTTCTGCGCGGCCCCTCGGACGAACAGCTCGTCGGGGCGGGCTTGGTTGCACATCGCCTTGGTCGCCCAGTCTTCGTTCCACATGTGAACTCCTCAAGGGACCGTGCCCGTCCTCCCAGTTGGCGGGCTACCCGTGTCAATCCCTACATCGAAGGTAAAGAAGTGTTATGCCGCGAAACAGACACATCAGGATGGACTTCGCATAGTTCTATATGACTAGCACGCCGCTCCGTTCGGCAAAGGCAATCCCCACAGACGGGGCAATTCGCCCAGATCGTGGCTAGCACCGCCCCCGGCGACGGCGTCCGGGCCCGGCGGTAGTCCGATCGGGCCATCTGCGCGTGGTCGCCGGGGTAGCCGGATCGCCCTCGACGTCTGCTCGAACGACGGCTGACCTGGGGAAAGGCCGGACAGCAGGGGTCACCGTGCGGTACCGGAAGCCGCTTCAACGGCTCCCGTACCCTGGGCACCATGGCCAGACCCAGAGACGACCGACTCGGCTTCTCGAGCATCCTGTCCCATCTCGGGGTCCTGGTCGCCGTTGCCGCTGTGATGGGCGTCCTCGCCGCTGGCCTGATGATCCCGTTTGCCGGGGTGGCAGGGCTCGGTGCCCGCTCGGTGTCGGAGAGCATGGACAATTTGCCGGCCGACCTCGAGGCCGAGCCGCTTGCCGAGCGCACCCGGATGCTCGACAGCAGGGGCCACGTACTGGCCACCTTCTACGACCAGAACCGGGTCAACGTCTCGCTGACCAAGGTCGCCCCCATCATGCGCAAGGCGATCGTCGCGATCGAGGACTACCGCTTCTACGAGCACGGCGCGCTCGACCTCAAGGGGACGCTGCGTGCCTTCGTCACCAACCAGGCCAGCGACGGTGTGGTCCAGGGCGGCTCGTCGATCACCCAACAGATGGTCAAGATGACCCTGGTCAACCAGGCGAAGAACAGAGCACAGCTCGAGTCCGCCACCGCGGACACCTACGAACGCAAGCTGAACGAGCTGCGTTATGCCATCGCGTTCGAGGAGAGGTACGACAAGGACTGGATCCTGGAGCGCTACCTCAACATCGCCTACTTCGGCGACGGTGCCTACGGCATCGAGGCGGCCGCCCGCCACTACTTCTCGCGACCGGCTTCGCAGCTGAACCTGCAGCAGGCCGCCCTGCTCGCCGGCCTGGTGAAGAACCCGACGGGGTACGACCCCACCAACGACCCGGTCGCCGGCCGCGAGCGGCGCGACGTGGTGATCGCCCGGATGGCCGAGCTGAACGCGATCTCGCGCTCGGAGGCACGCAAGGCGAAGCGAGCTGACCTCGGCCTCGACGTCACGCCAGCACGCAACGGCTGCGTCTCCTCGGTCGCGCCCTTCTTCTGCAACTACGCGTGGGAGTACCTCCTCGCCGACGAGTCCCTGGGCAGGACCGAGGACGCCCGGCGACGGCTGCTGCTCTCCGGCGGGCTGACCATCAAGACCACCATCGACCAGCGCATGCAGCGCGCTGCCGACGCCGCCACCAGCGATGCCGTCAACCCGACGGACCAGGCGATCGGCGCGCTGGCCATGGTCGAACCAGGGTCCGGCGCGGTGCGCGCGGTCTCCCAGTCCCGGCCGATGGGACGCAACAAGGCACGCGGGGAGACCTTCCTCAACTACGTCGTCAACAGTGAGTACGGCGACTCCAACGGGTTCCAGCCCGGTTCCACGTTCAAGGCATTCGTACTCGCCGCTGCCATCGAGCAGGGCATCCCGCTGACGACGCAGATCTCCTCACCCCAGCAGGTAGCCATCTCGAACAGCCGCTACCGCGACTGCGACGGCTACCTGCAGAGCTCCGAGGTCTGGGACCCACAGAACTCCACGGGTGCCGGCACCTACAACCTCTACACCGGGACGCAGGAGTCGGTGAACACCTTCTTTGCCCAGCTCGAGCTGCGAACCGGTCTCTGCGAGCCCTACAAGCTCGCTCAGGACATGGGCATCGGTCTGGACGACCCGGCGACCCAGATGGTGCCTTCGTTCACCCTCGGCGTCGCCGATGTCAGCCCGCTGGAGATGGCCGGCGCCTACGCGACGTTCGCCGCGCGCGGGCTGCACTGCGACAGCCGCCCGGTCACCGAGATCCTCGACAGCGACGGCGAGGTGGTACAGACCTACGACGAGCGGTGTGAGCAGGTCCTGCCCGAAGACGTCGCGGACGCGGTCAACGACATCCTGCGCGGCGTCCAGGAGCCGGGCGGCTTCGGCTACAGCGCCGGCCTCGCGCTGAAGCAGGAGTCGGCCGGGAAGACCGGGACCACGACCGACAACAAGGCGGTCTGGTTCGTCGGCTACACGCCGAACATGGCGGCTGCCTCGATGATCGCCGGGGCGAACCAGCTGGGCGCACCGCAGCGTCTCGACGGCAGGTACGTCGGTGGGAACTTCATCACCTTCGAGAGTGCCGCTGGGAGCACCCTGGCCGGACCGCAGTGGGCCAGTGCGATGAAGCGCGTCGAGCAGTTCCTGGCCGACAAGGAGTTCACCGCGCCCGACCCGCAGGAGATCGAGGGCAGGCTCGTGACCGTCCCCACCCTCTACGGGTTCAGCCCGCAGCAGGCAGCGGAGATCCTTCGCCAGCGCGGGTTCTTCCCCACCGTCGGGCCCCTGGTCGACTCGAGCAACGCCTACGGCACCGTCGCCTACCTGAGTCCCGGGTCCGGCACTCAGCTCGGTTCCGGAAGCACCGTCACGATCTACGTCTCCGACGGCAGCCCCTACGTGCCGCCGCCGGACCCCCCGCCGAGTCCCGAGCCCGCACCCGAGCCGGCGCCACAGCCGGCGCCAGAGCCGGCGCCAGAGCCGGCGCCAGAGCCGGCGCCAGAGCCGGCGCCAGAGCCGGCTCCCCAGCAGCAGGCCGAGCCGCAGCCGGAGGGTGCTGGTGGCGCTGACGATGCCGCCGATGCCGGCGGGACCCAGGACGAGGGCGGCGGCGAGCCACCTGCCAACGCCCGCGGCGGAGGTACCGACGGCGGCAACACCGGCGGCGGCAACGACGACGGCGGCGGCGGGAACAGCGGTACCGGCGGCGGTACCGGCGGCGGTACCGGCGGCGGCAACAGCGGTGGCGGCAACAGCGGCAACGGCGGCGGGGACGACAGCGGCAACGGCGGCGGCAACGGCGGCGGCGGGGACGACTGACCGTCCTGACCGCAGAGCACTCGACGCGACGCTCAGCCGAGCTGGCGGCGTACCTCCGCAGCCACCACTGCTCCGTCGGCACGCCCTTTGACCTGCGGCTGGAGCGCGCCCATCACCTTGCCCAGGGCACGCATCCCGTCGTCCGCGACCCCTAGCTTCGTGATGGTCGAGCCGACCAGGTCGGCGATCTCCTGCTCGCTCAGCTGTTCCGGCAGGTAGTCGGCCAGCACCGTCGCCTCGGCTCGCTCCTTGGCGGCCATCTCCTCGCGTCCCGCACCGTCGAAGGCCTCCGCCGCCTCTCGCCGCTTCTTCGCCTCACTGCTGAGCACGGAGACGATGTCCTCGTCGCTCAGCTCCCGGGACTGCTTCCCCGCCACCTCGGCGTTCGTGACAGCGGTCAGCACCATCCGGAGGGTCGAGGAGCGCAGTTCGTCTCGCGCCTTCATCGCGCTGGTCAGGTCGGCCCGCAGACGCTGCTTCAGCTGGCTCATCGCGCCATTGTGGCAGCCTGGTCGGATGCGCCCTCCAGCTGACTCCCGAGCCGACGCCCTCGGCCGTGGTGTCCGAGCGGCGGCGGCTGCGACGGCCGCCGGGATGGTGTATGCCGCGGGGGTGGAGGTCCGTGCCTACACGCTGCGTCGGGTCGAGCTCGCCGTCCTCCCCCCAGGCTGCGCCCCGCTGCGCGTGCTGCACGTCTCGGACCTGCACATGACGCCGCGGCAGACCGGAAAACAGCAATGGGTGCGAGCGCTCGCCGACCTGCGCCCCGACGTGGTGGTCAACACCGGGGACAACCTGGCACACCAGCAGTCGGTGCCGGTCGTCCTGGATGCGCTCGACCCCCTGCTCGAGGTGCCGGGTGTGTTCGTGATGGGCTCCAACGACTACTTCGCACCATCCCTCCGGAACCCGGTCAGGTACCTGTTGCCCGACAGCGGCCAGCGAAACACCCACACGCCCAGGCTGCCCTGGCGCTCCCTGCGCGACGCGTTCGAGGCACGCGGCTGGCGCGACCTGGACAACCGGCGAAGCTCGATGGAGGTGAAGGGAACCAGGCTCGGGTTCGCCGGGGTGGACGATCCGCACCTGGCCTACGACGACCTCGCCGCCGTCGAGGGCGGGCCGGACCCGGCGACCGACGTACGGATCGGTGTCACCCACGCGCCGTACCTTCGGGTGCTCGACCGGTTCGCGCGCGACGGCTGCGACCTGATCTTCGCGGGTCACACCCACGGAGGCCAGCTGCGGCTGCCGGGCAAGGGTGCGCTGGTGACCAACTGCGACCTGGACACAGCCCGGGCCCGAGGGTTGCATCGTCATCCGGCCGGTGCCCGGGCTGGGGCGGAGCACGCCGCATGGCTGCATGTGTCCGCCGGCCTGGGCACCAGCCCGTTCGCACCGGTGCGGTTCTGTTGCCGCCCGGAGGCCACCTTGCTCACCCTCACCGCCAGGCTCCGCAACGCGGACAATCCCGCTTCGAGTGCCTCGTGACGCTCAGGTAGACTCGCGTCTCCTTCGGGCTGTGGCGCAGTTTGGTAGCGCGCGTCGTTCGGGACGACGAGGCCGCAGGTTCAAATCCTGTCAGCCCGACCGAGCACGTCCTCCAGCAACGCCGCGACCTGCGGTGGCTCGGCCCCCTTGGGCGCGCCCCCGCTTTCCCGCCATCTGCAGACTCTGCTGCCATGGTTGGCAACCCCGACGGCGAGGACAAGGAGGAGCCCACCCCTCGAGCTTCCCTCGTTGAGCCTGTCGAACCTGAGGCGGCGCAAGAAGCCGCAGGAGCAGGCCACCCGCGAGCGGCCGGAACCACCCCGGCCAGCCAGCAACACCCCGCTCCGAGCCGGCGCCGACACCCGAGCAGGCACCCGCGCCACCAGGCCCATCGCAGCCGTTCCACCGCAGCCGGAGACCGCGGCGGCGAAACGCGCAGCAGTACGGCGCCCAGCAGCACCATCGTCGCCAGCACTGCCACCAGCAGGCGAGCGAGCGACCCGGGCAGCACCAGCCTGCTCGCGGTCGGAATCATCCTGGTCGTGGGTGCTCGTGGTGCTGATCGACGTGATCTTCTCGCCGCTGATGTTCCTGGTCGTGCCGATCGTCAGCGCGGCAGCGTTCTGGCTCTCCCACTGGGTGACCTCACGTTTCGACGAGGACCCTGCTCGCGGGTCGAGCGAGCAGGACTCGCCCCGCCGTCGACGTGCGCTGACCCTTCCTCCGGGTCAGGCTCCGGACAGCTCCTGCGCCACCAGCTCGGCGATCTGAGCGGTGTTCAGCGCCGCACCCTTGCGGAGGTTGTCGCCACAGACGAAGAGGTCGAGGGTGTTCGGGAAGTCGCTGGCCTGCCGGATCCGGCCGACGAACGTCGGGTCTGCGCCGACCACGTCCACCGGCGTGGGGAACTCCCCGCGCTCCGGGTCGTCGAGGACGACCACGGTGGGCGCCTGGACCAGCGTCGTTCTGGCCTCGTCCACGCTCACCGGCCCCTCGAAGGTGGCGTGCACCGCGATCGAGTGAGTGGTGACCACGGGTACCCGCACGCAGGTGGCGGACACCTTGAGGTCCGCGAGACCCAGGATCTTGCGCGACTCGTTGCGGACCTTGAGCTCCTCGCTGCTCCAGCCGTCCTCCTTCACCGATCCGGCCCAGGGCACCACGTTGAGCGCCAGCGGCGCGGGGAAGGGAGATCCTTCGTCACCGAGCTTGTCTGCGACCGCCCGGCGTACGTCGCCGGCGACGGTGCCGAGTGTCCGGTCACCGGCGACGACCTCGAGCTCGTCGTAGAGCCGGTCGGCGCCCGCCTGGCCCGCCCCCGAGGCTGCCTGGTAGGAGGCCACCACCAGCTCACGAAGCCCCCATCGCGCGTGCAGCGCTCCGAGCGCGTCCATCATCGTCAACGTGGTGCAGTTGGGGTTGGCGATGATCCCGCGTGGCCGGTGGCGTGCGGAAGCTGCGTTCACCTCGGGGACGACGAGGGGCACCTCGGAGTCCATCCGGAAAGCGCTGGAGTTGTCGACCACGACGGCACCCTTGGCCACAGCGACCGGAGCCCACTGCGCGGCAACCTCGTCCGGTACGTCGAACATGGCCACGTCGACGCCGTCGAACGCCTCCTCGGACAACGCGACGACAGTGAGGTCCTCTCCACGGACCCGCAGGCGCCGGCCCGCCGAACGGGCGGAGGCGATCAACCGGATCTCGCCCCAGACGTCGTGTCGCTGGGACAAGATGCCGAGCATGACGGTGCCGACAGCACCGGTCGCGCCGACCACGGCCAGCGTTGGCTTCGATGTGGTGCTCATCGTCCGGTCCCTCCGTAGACCACGGCTTCCACCTCGGCAGCCTCGAGGTCGAAAGCGCGGTGGGTCGCGCTGACCGCGTCGTCGACCTGGGGCTCGTCGACGATCACGGAGATGCGGATCTCCGAGGTCGAGATCATCTCGATGTTCACCCCGGCTGCTGCGAGCGCGGCGAAGAACTTCGCGGTCACACCCGGGTGGGAGCGCATCCCGGCGCCGATCAGCGAGACCTTCCCGATCTGGTCGTCGTAGAGCAGCGAGTCGTAGCCGACGACCTCCTGGATGCGCGACAACGCGCTCATCGCCGTCTGACCGTCGGAGCGTGGCAGGGTGAAGGAGATGTCGGTCAGGTTCGTGGCGGCCGCGGAGACGTTCTGCACGATCATGTCGAGGTTGATCTGGGCGTCCGACAGCGCCTCGAAGATGCGTGCGGCCTCGCCGACCCGGTCCGGAACTCCGACGACGGTGATCTTCGCCTCGCTCCGGTCGTGCGCGACGCCGGCGATGATTGCCTTCTCCATGTCCTCCGCCTCTGCCTCGTGGTCTGCGATCCAGGTGCCGCTGTGGTGGCTGAACGAGGACCGTACGTGGATGGGCATGTCGTAGCGGCGGGCGTACTCCACGCACCGCAGGTGCAGGATCTTCGCCCCGCACGCCGCCATCTCCAGCATCTCCTCGTAGGAGATCCGGCTCTGCTTGCGCGCGGTCGGCACGATCCGCGGGTCCGCAGTGAACACGCCGTCGACGTCGCTGTAGATCTCGCAGACGTCCGCCTTCAGCGCGGCGGCCAGTGCGACCGCGGTGGTGTCGGACCCTCCGCGTCCCAGGGTGGTGATGTCCTTGGTGTCCTGGCTGACGCCTTGGAAGCCGGCGACGATGGCGACGGCCCCGGTGCCCAGGGCCTGTTCGATCCGCCCGGGGGTGACGTCGATGATCTTGGCCTTGCCGTGGGAGCCGTCGGTGATCACCCCGGCCTGGCTTCCGGTGAACGAGCGCGCCTCCTGACCGAGGTTCCCGATGGCCATCGCGAGCAGAGCCATCGAGATCCGCTCGCCCGCGGTGAGCAGCATGTCGAGCTCTCGCGGCGCCGGCAGGGGAGAGACCCGCTCGGCGAGGTCGATCAGCTCGTCGGTGCTGTCGCCCATGGCGGAGACCACGACGACGACGTCGTTGCCGTCCTTGCGAGCCTCGACGATGCGTTGCGCCACCCGCTTGATCCCCTCGGCATCGGCAACCGAGGAGCCGCCGTACTTCTGCACGACAATGCCCACGGCTCTCCTCGATGCGCTCGGGGTCTCGGTCGGTCAGGCGCCGAGTCTACCGGCGGGTGGCCCACCGGACCGTCCTGTCTCGTGTCGGCCACCGACGGGCTCAGGTCGCAGACTCCAAGATCTCGTCGGCGGCCGCCACCTGCGCCTGCTCACCCTCGAACTCGGCATCGAGCCGGTCGTGGGCGACCACGGACTGCAGTGCCCGGAGGACTCCGCTGCCTTCGTTGCCCCAGGACGCGACATAGGAGAACTGCCACCACCACAGGGCCTCGTTGGTGCGTCCGGCCCGGAAGTGCCGCAGACCGTGCGCGAGGGCGCTGGCGATGCTCGTCAGGTCGTCGGACAGCAGCGAGGATACGAGCTCGGGCGGGTCGACATAGGGGTCGAACACCTCGGTGTAGGCGTCCACGCCTTCGAGCAGGACGGCCAGTCGGTGCCGCATCTGGTCCAGATCCGGCTCGGGCCCGGCGTCCGGCTCGTACTTCTCGACCGGGGTGAAGTCGGCATGCACGCCGAGACGGCCCCCGGCCAGCAGGACCTGGCTGACCTCGAGCAGGAGCAGGGAGACCGCACGCCCACCGGTCGTCTCGCCGGCGGCGATCGCCTGCAGGGCGAGCAGGAAGCTCTGCACCTGGTCGGCGATCTGCTGGGCGAAGTCCTCCAGGTCGCTGTCCGCGACCGCCTGCTCCTGCTCGGACGTCACGTCCACGCTTCCCTCACTCATTCGACCGCCCGCCTCCCCTCGAAAGCCCGTCCCAAGGTGACCTCATCGGCGTACTCGAGGTCGCCGCCTACCGGCAGTCCACTCGCAAGTCGGGTCACGCGCAACCCCATCGGCCTGAGCAGCCGTGTGAGGTACGTCGCTGTGGCCTCTCCCTCCAGGTTCGGATCGGTAGCCAGAATGATCTCGGTCACCGCGCCGTCGGCCAGCCGGGTCATCAGCTCGCGGATCCGCAGCTCGTCCGGGCCGATCCCCTCGATCGGCGATATTGCCCCGCCGAGCACGTGGTAGCGCCCCCGGAACTCACGCGTGCGCTCGATGGCCACCACGTCCTTGGACTCCTCGACGACACAGATCACCGACGGGTCCCGCCGGGTGTCCCTGCAGATCCGGCACAGCTCGTCCTCGGCGACGTTGCCGCACAGGCTGCAGAACCGGACCCGGTCCTTGACCTCGACCAGGACCTCCGCGAGGCGACGTACGTCGACCGGGTCGGCCTGCAGCAGATGGAAGGCGATCCGCTGAGCGCTCTTCGGGCCGACGCCGGGCAGCCGCCCCAGCTCGTCGATCAGGTCCTGGACGACGCCTTCGTACAAGGTGTGTTCGCAATCTCGAGGACGACGGCTCAGAACCCGAGCTGGCCGGGAGCAGGACCGCTCTCCCCACCACCCGGGTCACCCGCGAGCGGCCCGAGCTTCTCGGCGGCGAGTGCGTCGGCCTGCGCCTTTGCGTCGCGGTAGGCAGCAACGATCAGGTCCTCGAGGTCCTCGGTCTCGTCGGGGTCGAAGGACCCCTTCCTGATGCCGACCTTGACCAGCTCGCCGGTGCCGTTCACGGTGACCGTCACCAGGCCGTCACCGACGGTCCCGTCCACGGTCGCCTGCGCCAGCTCCTCCTGCGCCTGCACCATCTGCTGCTGCATCATCTGGGCCTGCTGCAGCAAGGCGTTCATGTCGAGGCCGCTCTCACCGAACGGGTTCTGCTGCTCACTCATCGAAATCTCTTCCTCTGGGGGCTGGACGGTTCAGTCGTGCTTGATCTCTTCGATGATGCGGGCTCCGAGCTCCCGCTCGAGCAGCTGGGCACCGCCGAGAGAATGGTCGTCGGCATCAGGGTCGTCGCGATCGGCCTCGTCATCGGCCTCGTTCCCGGTGGCGCCGGGCGGTCGGCCGTCGCCTGCGGTGGGCTGTTCGCCCGGGCGCGACCGATCGGCAGGCTCCCGGGGTCCGGGTGCTTCGGCGGCAGGCACCGCGCGGGGATCCGCCGGAGGTGCGGGATGGGAGCCTGGTCGAGCCGAGGGGTCGACGATCGCCTCGATACGCCAGTCCTGGCCGATCACGTCGATCGCGGACTGACGCAGGATCTCCTCGCTGCCGCCGCTGAGGAAGGAGTTCCGGGCCCCCGCGTTGACCAGCGCCACCGTCAGTGTCTTGTCGTCGACGGCTGCGATCTGTGCGTTCTGGCTGAGCAGGATCCAGGTGTAGCGACGTTTCAGCTTCACCGACTCCAGCAGGTCCGGCCACAGCCGGCGTACGTCGACCAGCGTCAAGCCGCCCGACCCGGAACCTGCGGCGGGTGCCGCTGCCGCCGGCACGGGCTCGGCGGTGGCTGTCTTGTCGTCGGCGACGGGCTCGGGTCCGGAGGGCTCCGCCGGTGGGGTCGAAGCGGCTGTGGGCGCCAGGTCCCGGGGCTCTTCGGACAGGAAGGACCGTTCCTGCGTCACGGGCGGCGGGGGCGCCGCCTGCAGCGGCGAAGGGGCCGGGGTCGCCTGCGGCGGGGGCGCCTGCGGCGGCGAAGGGGAGCCGCCCTCGATCGACATCCGGCGCTCGAGACGATCCAGGCGCGCCAGCACGCCTGCGACGGAGTCGTCGGCCCCGGGCAGGAGCACGCGCGCGCAGACCAGCTCCAGCAGCATGCGTGGCGCGGTGGCCCCACGCATCTCGGTGAGACCGGTCGCCACGGTGTCCGCGGCTCGGCTCAGGTCCGAGCGGCCGAACCGCGCCGCCTGCGCAACCAGCCGCTCGCCCTGGTCCTGCGGCACGTCGATCAGCCCGGTAGCGGGTGCGTCCGGGACGGCGGAGATGATCACCAGGTCACGGAGCCGGCGCAGCAGGTCCTCGGTGAACCGGCGCGGATCCTGGCCGGTCTCGATCACCTTGTCCACCACCCCGAAGACACCACCCCCGTCCTGCGCGGCGAACGCGTCGACGACCTCGTCGAGCAGGGTGTCGGGGGTGTAGCCGAGCAGGGCGGTGGCCAGGCGGTAGGTGACCCCGTCCTCGCCGGCTCCACCGATCAGCTGGTCGAGGACCGACAAGGCGTCCCGCGCTGACCCGGCTCCGGCACGGACCACCAGAGGCAGCGCTGCCGGCTCGACAGAGACCTTCTCGAGCTCGCACAGCTGCCTGAGGTACTCCGAGAGCACCCGCGGCGGGATCAGCCGGAACGGGTAGTGGTGGGTGCGCGAGCGGATGGTGCCGATCACCTTGTCCGGCTCGGTGGTGGCGAAGATGAACTTCAGGTGCGGCGGCGGCTCCTCGACGAGCTTGAGCAGCGCGTTGAAGCCTTGCGCGGTCACCATATGGGCCTCATCGATGATGTAGACCTTGTAACGGCTGCTCACCGGCGCGAAGAAGGCCCGCTCGCGCAGGTCCCGGGCGTCGTCGACCCCGCCATGGCTGGCAGCGTCGATCTCGATGACGTCGATCGAGCCCGGCCCGCTGCGGGCCAGGTCTCGGCAGGACTGGCAGACCCCGCAGGGCTCGGCGACCGGTGCCTCCGCGCAGTTCAACGCCCGGGCGAGGATCCGCGCGCTGGTGGTCTTCCCGCAGCCGCGAGGACCCGAGAACAAGTAGGCGTGGTGCACCCGGTTGTTGGCCAGCGCGGACCGCAGCGGCGAGGTGACGTGGTCTTGTCCGATCACCTCGGCGAACGTCTCCGGCCGGTAGCGGCGGTAGAGCGCGAGGGGTGCTTCCACGACGTGAACCCTAACCACCCGCACCCTCAGCCGGTAGCCAGCCGCTGTGTGGTGGGCAGCGGGCCAAGCGAGCGCGGCCGCTGGTTGAGGAGCGAGCCCGGCCGGTGGTTGAGGAGCGAGCCCGGCCGCTGGTTGAGGAGCGAGCCAAGCGAGCCCGGCCGGTGGTTGAGGAGCGAGCGAAGCGAGCGTCTCGAAATCCGGCCAGCAGAAGGCCCCCCGCGCACCCGAAAGAGCTCGCTGACCCTTGCTGCCTTCCGGCCCTGGGGGAGTTGGGCAAGATATCGCCGCACGGGGGGCTGCTGTCAGTCTAGACGAGCCGAGGTGGTGGCCCTAGCCGGCTGTGGCGTCCCGGATGCCGGTGTGGCCGCATGGTTTCGCACCCCCGTAGCCGCCCGGGTAACCTCTCCGGCGGAGGATTCGCCTAGTGGCCTATGGCGCTCGCTTGGAAAGCGGGTTGGGTTAACAGCCCTCGCGGGTTCGAATCCCGCATCCTCCGCCACCTCCTGCGTCACTGCCGGCCGGTCGCTGGTGACCGAGGCCCCCAGGGCCCGCCTGGCAGCCGAACCGGCGGTCAGCCTCGTGCTGGGGACCGGGTTCCGGTTCGAGTGTCCGTCGGCAAGGAGTGGGTGTCGGGCAGGTTTGCGAGTCGTCTTGCGAGCGCCTGTCCGAACAGGCGCATGAGCTGGATGACATGCGGGTCGACGACATGCCGTTCACTGCTGGCTGCGCAGAGCGTCCCGCTCAGGCGCCCCTGGTCGTCCCTGACGGGAATCGTGACGTAGGTGCGAATGCCCAGGCCTCCAGAGACGAAACCGTCGCCGTAACGCTCGGGCACCTGGTCCGTCCAGTAGATGTCGTCCTCCAGCATCCGCCTACACAAGGTGTCCGACCACTGCCGCGCCGTTCCCGGAGCGAAGCTCGATGCGTTTGCCGACTCGTTGTGCACGTACCTGATGACCTGCTCGTCGGTCTCCGCATCCATCTCGGTGATGAAGCAGCACTCGAGGCCGGACAGACCGGCGAGCTCATGCAGCAGAGCCGGCACGGCGGCTTCGAGGGATTCCGCGTCGTCCAAGATGACGGCGATGAGCCGTGGGAAGGCGCTGATCAGTGGCTCGTCGTCCGTAGTGACCGGGGTGGCGGCGCCCAGCAGTGCCCTGCTCACCTGATCCGGTCCCGCGGGTGGGCCGAACAGGTAGCCCTGTAGCTCGTCGCAACCGTGAACCCTCAGGAAGGCGGCCTGCTGGGTCGTCTCGACGCCCTCGGCGACGACCACGTGTCCGATGCTGTGAGCGAGCGCGATGATCGAGGTCAGCAGTGGAGCGCTCTCGAACTCGCCTTCGGCGATCTCGGCGATGAACGACCGTTCAATTTTGAGTCGGCTCACTCTTAGCCGCCGAAGCCGGCTCAGCGACGAGTGTCCGGTGCCGAAGTCGTCGATGGAGAACTGGACCCCTTGGACCGCCAGCGGCTCCAGGGTCCGCGCAACCTTCTCCTCGGATGCCAGCACGGTCTCGGTGATCT
Source organism: uncultured Nocardioidaceae bacterium (assembly GCA_902805855.1). GTDB lineage: Bacteria > Actinomycetota > Actinomycetes > Propionibacteriales > Nocardioidaceae > Nocardioides_C. The sequence goes on along the minus strand of CADCUJ010000075.1, from coordinate 396 downwards.
CCAGGTGCAGAGCCGATGCCGGGAGGCCCGTCTCCTCTAGGACACCGCTGACGTAGTCGGTGAAGCCCGTGGCCAGCAGCTCCTGGTGCGCGACGTTCACCGCGACGCAGAGGTCCGGCCAATCTGCTCGCCACCGGACGACCTGCTGGCATGCGGTCCTCAGCACCCACCGACCCAGCTGCACGATCTGACCGGTTCGCTCAAGTGCCGGCAGGAACTCCGAAGGGGGTAGGACGCCACGGTGGGGATGTGCCCATCGCACCAGCGCCTCGACGGAACGTACTGAGCCCGTGGTCGCCGCGACGATCGGCTGGTAGTAGACGGTGAAGTCGCCGGCGGCCAGCGCGTCGCGGACCTCGCTGTCGAGGTTCAGACGTCTCGTCGCGTGCGTGTACA
>CADCUJ010000074.1 GCA_902805855.1 uncultured Nocardioidaceae bacterium | reverse complement strand
AGACAGCAGGGCGCACAGCCTGTCCCAGCCGAAGGCGATTCCGCCGTGCGGTGGTGCGCCGTAGGAGAAGGCGTCAAGAAGGAAGCCAAACTTCTCCTGGGCGTCCTGCTGGGACAGGCCCATCACCGCGAACACCCGCTCCTGCACGTCGCGGCGGTGGATACGGATCGACCCGCCGCCGATCTCGTTGCCGTTGCACACGATGTCGTAGGCGTAGGCGAGCGCCGACCCGGGGTCGGTGTCGAAGCTCTCCGCGCTCTCCGGTCTGGGCGCGGTGAAGGCGTGGTGCACCGCGGTCCAGGCGCCACTGCCCACCGCGACGTCTCCGGCAGCGGTTGCCTCGTCGGCCGGCTCGAACAGCGGCGCGTCGACCACCCACACGAAGCTCCACGCCGAGTCGTCGATGAGGCCGCACCGACGGCCGATCTCGAGCCGGGCGGCGCCGAGCAGCGCTCGGGCCGGCTTGGGCAGCCCGGCACCGAAGAACACGCAGTCCCCCGGGCTGGCACCGACATGAGCCGCGATCCCGGCGCGTTCGGCCTCCGACAGGTTCTTCGCGACCGGGCCACCGAGCTCGCCGTCCGCACCGACGAGCACGTAGGCGAGCCCCTTCGCCCCGCGCTGTCTGGCCCAGTCCTGCCACGCGTCGAGCTGCCTGCGCGGCTGGTCGGCACCGCCCGGCATCACCACCGCGCCGACGTACGGCGCGTTCTCGGCGCTGAAAACCCGAAACGGCGTGTCGGCGAAGAAGTCGGTGCATTCCACGAGCTCGAGACCCATCCGGAGGTCGGGCTTGTCGGTGCCGTAGCGGGCCATCGCCTCGGCGTAGGTGATCTGGTCGATCGGCGTCTTGACCTCGTGGCCGACCAGCCCCCACACCGCGCGGAGAACGTCCTCGGCGACCGCGATCACGTCGTCCTGCTCGACGAAGCTCATCTCGATGTCGAGCTGGGTGAACTCGGGTTGCCGGTCGGCCCGGAAGTCCTCGTCGCGGTAGCAGCGGGCGATCTGGAAGTACCTCTCGACGCCGGCGACCATCAGCAGCTGCTTGAACAGCTGGGGACTCTGCGGCAGGGCGTACCAGCTGCCCGGCTGCAGCCGCGCCGGAACCAGGAAGTCGCGCGCGCCCTCGGGCGTGGAGCGGGTCAGCGTGGGCGTCTCCACCTCGACGAACCCGGCGTCACCGAGCACGTCCCTCGCCGCGCGGTTGACCTGGCTGCGCAGCCGCAGGGCCGCTGCCGGCCCGGGACGGCGGAGATCGAGGTAGCGGTGCGCGAGGCGAACCTCCTCGCTCACCTCGGTGTGCTCGTCGACGGGGAACGGTGGCACCGCGGCGGGGCTGAGCACCTCCACGCCCGCCACGCCCGCCTCGCTCGCCGCGATCACCTCGACCTCGCCGCTGGGAAGGTTCGGGTTCTGGTTGCCCTCCGGACGCAGCGCCACCTCGCCGGTGACCCGGATGCAGGACTCCGCGCGCAGGCTGTGCGCCACTGCTTCGTCACGCACCACCACCTGCACGACGCCGGAGGCCTCCCGTAGGTCCAGGAAGGCGACGCCGCCGTGGTCTCGGCGCCGGGCCACCCACCCCGCCAGGGTCACTCGCTGTCCGACGTGGTCCGCGCGCAGGCGGCCGGCGTCGTGGGTCCGGATCACGGGTCCTCCTTGAGTACTGCGGGGCGCAGGTCGTCACCCGGCGGTGTCCAGCTCCCGGGATCAGCCTCCACCTGGTCGCCGCTGCGGATGTCCTTGACCTGGTCGGCAGCACCCTCTGCCCCCGGAAACCACACGAACGGGATGCCCCGCCGCTCGGCGTACCTGATCTGCTTGCCGAACCTCTGCGGTGCCGCAGCGACCTCGGCGGCGACCCCGTTCGCGCGGAGCCGTTGGGCGACGGCGTTGCTCGTGTCGCGCGACTCCTCGTCGGCCAGGGCGACGAGCACGGCGGACGGGACGCTCCGGCTTCCGCGGAGCAGTCCGCGACCGATCAGGGGCAACAGCGTTCGCGAGACTCCGAACGAGATCCCGACGCCGGGGTAGCTGGTTTTCCCGTCGGAGGCGAGCGCGTCGTAGCGGCCACCACCGCCGACGGACTTGAGGTTCTCGAAGCCGTCCATGTAGATCTCGAACACGGTGCCCGTGTAGTAGTCCAGCCCCCGGGCCAGGCTGAGGCTGGCGACCACCTGGAACCGGTCGCTGTTCACGCTCGCGCAACCCTCCACCACCGAGACCAGCTCGTCGATGCCGGTCTCCAGCAGTGGGTCGGTCACGGCCAGGGAGCGGACCTGGTCGGCGAAGCCGACGTCGGCGGCCTCGATCTCGGCGAGCTGCAGACACTGCTTCGCCTGTGCGTCGGTGAGGCCGCCCTCCTCGATCAGCAGGTCTGCCACCGCCTGGGCGGGGAGCTTGTCGAGCTTGTCGATGATGGTGATCACCCGCGAGGGGTCCGGAGCGCCGATGCCCCGGTAGAAGCCTTCGATCAGCTTGCGGTTGTTCACCCGCAGCCGCATCGGCGGCAGCAGGTCACCCAATGCCGCGATGCCCTCGGCCATCACCCGGGCGACCTCGACGTCGAAGTGGAAGGGCAGCTCGTCGCGGTCGACCACGTCGATGTCGGCCTGGGTGAACTCCCGGAAGCGGCCCTCCTGCGGCCGCTCGCCGCGCCATGCCTTCTGGATCTGGTAGCGCCGGAACGGGAACTCCAGCTTGCCCGCGTTGTCCAGGACGTAGCGGGCGAACGGGACGGTCAGGTCGAAGTGCAGGCCCATCCCGGCGTCGGCCTCGCCGGCTTCTGCCTGGAGCCGCCTGAGCACATAGACCTCGTTCGAGGTCTCCCCCTTGCGCAGCAGCTGGTCGAGCGGTTCCACGGCGCGGGTCTCGATCCCGGCGAACCCGTGGAGCTCGAAGGTATGACGCAAGGTGTCCACGACGTGCTGTTCCACGATGTGCTGGTCGGGCAACAGCTCGGGGAATCCGCTCAGTGAAGCCCTCGGAGAGCTCACGAGGCCTTGCTCAGCTGGAGCAGGTACGGGTTGCTGGCTCGTTCCCGACCGATGCTGGTCTGCTCGCCGTGCCCTGGAAGCACCACCACGTCGTCGGGCAAGGTGAGTACCTTGTCGGCGAGGCTGCGCAGCATCGTCGGGTGGTCGCCACCGGGCAGGTCGGTCCGGCCGATCGAGCCGGCGAAGAGCAGGTCGCCGGAGAACATCAGCTCCGAGACGTCCGTGCGCAGGGCCGCGGCGCCGCTCGAGTCCTGGTACGGGGTGCGGAAGGTGACCGATCCCGCGGTGTGTCCAGGAGTGTGGTCCACCACGATGTCGAGCCCGGCGAGCTGGAGCCGCTGCTGGTCATCGAGCTCGCGGACCTCGTCGGGCTCGGTGAACTCGTACTTCCCGCCGAGCAGCATCCCGGCGCTCTCCGGCGAGATCCCCTGCATCGGGTCGGTCAGCAGGTGCCGGTCCGCGGGGTGGATGAAGGCGGTTGCGTCGTAGGTACCCGCCACCGGTGCCACGCACCACATGTGGTCGACATGGCCGTGCGTCACCAGCACCGAGACCGGTTTCAGCCGGTACTCCCGGACCACCTCGGCCACCCCCGCGGCCGCATCCTTGCCGGGATCGACCACGACGCACTCCTCGCCATGAGCGGTGGCGAGCACGTAGCAGTTGGTCCCCCACGGACCCGCTGGAAAGCCTGCGATCAGCACGTGCGCAGCCTACCGGCGCAGCGACCGTCGACTAAGGTGACCCGGTGAGCAGCTCGGGAGGCCGCAGCGAGGTGACCGACCGTTGGGGTCGGGTGGCACCCGACGGCACCGTCTTCGTCCGCACCGGCGACGACGAGCGTGCCGTGGGGCAGTGGCCGGACGGCGACCCGGTCGAGGCGCTCGACTTCTACAAGTCCCGCTACGACGCGCTCGCCCTCGAGGTCGAGCTGCTCGAGCAACGGGTCAGGGCGGGGACGCTCGCCCCCGACGACGCGAACGCGACGGTCAAGCAGGTCCGCACCACGATCGCGGACGCCCAAGCCGTCGGCGACTTGGCCGGCCTGAACAGTCGGCTCGACGCGCTCAACCTGACCATCGCCGAGCAGCGGCAGCACCGGAAGGTGGAGCGCGCCAGGAAGATAGAGCAGGCAAGGACCGACAAGGAAGAGCTCGCCGCTGAAGCCGAGCGCATCGCGAAGGGCGATGACTGGCGCAACGGGGCCTCCCAGCTGCGTGACCTGCTGGAGCGTTGGAAGGCTCTGCCCCGGCTCGACAAGCGCGCCGACGACGCGCTGTGGCGCCAGTTCTCCTCGGCACGGACCACCTACACCCGCCGCCGCAAGGCGCACTTCGCCGAGCTCAACGATCGGCGCGAGTCCGCGCGGGTGGTCAAGCAGAAGCTCGCCGCGGAGGCCGAGGCGCTGTCCGGGTCGACCGAGTGGGGACCCACCGCAGCCAAGTACCGCGAGCTGATGCGCCGCTGGAAGGCGGCCGGACCCGCTCCCAAGGGGGTCGATGACGAGCTGTGGAGCCGGTTCCGGGGAGCCCAGGACACGTTCTTCAAGGCGCGCGACGCCGCCGCCGCCGAACGTGACAAGGAGTTCACCGCGAACGCGGAGAAGAAACAGCAGCTGCTGGCCGAGGCGGAGGCGTTGCTGCCGATCAAGGACGCCAAGGCCGCCCGGGAGGCGTTCCGGGGGATCTCCGAGCGGTGGGACGAGGCCGGCAAGGTGCCCCGAGACCAGATGAAGGAGCTCGAGGGGCGGATCCGGAAGGTCGAGCAGGCGATCAGGGAGGTCGCGGAGAACCAGTGGCACCGCTCGAACCCCGAGGCCAGGGCCCGTGCCGCCGGCACCGTCGCGCAGCTCGAGTCCTCGCTCGCCGACCTGCGGGCCAAGCACGAGAAGGCGCTTGCCGCCGGGGACACCAGGCGGGCCGAGGAACACGCGGCCGCGATCGAGGCGCGGGCGTCTTGGCTCGCGGAGGCGCAGAAGGCGCTCGTGGAGTTCTCCGGCTGAGCCCGGTCAGCTGCCGGTCACTACTGGGTGACCCGGTAGGCGTCGAAGACGCCGTCGACGGAGCGGACCGCCTTGAGCACGTGGCCCATGTGCTTGGGGTCACCCATCTCGAAGCTGAACCGGCTCTTGGCGATCCGGTCCTTGGTGGTGCTCAGCGACGCGGCCAGGATGTTCACGTGCATGTCGGAGAGCACCTTGGTGATGTCCGAGAGCAGCCGGGCCCGGTCCAGCGCCTCGACCTGGATGTTGACCAGGAACATCGACTTCGCGGTCGGCGCCCACTCGACGTCGACGAGCCGCTCTGGCTGCGCCTTCAGGCTTGCCGCGTTGGTGCAGTCGAACCGGTGCACCGACACGCCTGACCCTCTGGTCACGAAGCCGAGGATCCGGTCACCTGGCACCGGAGTGCAGCACTTGGCCAGCTTGACCAGGACGTCCGAGGTCCCCTTGACGATGACCCCGGCGTCCCCCCCGGAGGTCTGCTTCGCACGCGACTTGTCGTCGGTGATCAGCACCCCTTCGGCGAGGTCCTCGGACGCGCCCTCGTCGCCGCCGTGCTGCTCGATGACCCGGCGTACGACGGTCTGAGCGCCGATGTTGCCTTCGCCGACCGCGGCGTACAGCGCGCTCACGTCGGCGAGCTTGAGCTCCTCGGCGACGGTGCTCAGCGACTCGTGGGTCAGCACCCGCTTGAGCGGCTGACCCTCCTTCCGCATCAGCCGGGCGATCTGGTCCTTGCCCTGCTCGATCGCCTCCTCGCGTCGCTCCTTGGTGAACCAGTGCCGGATCTTGTTGCGTGCCCGCGGCGACTTGACGTACCCCAGCCAGTCGCGGCTCGGCCCAGCGGTGGGGGCCTTGGAGGTGAACACCTCGACGACGTCCCCGTTGTCCAGCGTGGACTCGAGCGGGACCAGCCGCCCGTTGACCCGGGCACCGATGGTGTGGTGACCGACCTCGGTGTGGATCGCGTAGGCGAAGTCGACCGGCGAGGAACCGGTCGGCAGGGCGATCACGTCGCCGCGCGGGGTGAACACGTAGACCTCGGCGGAGTTGATCTCGAAACGCAGGGACTCGAGGAACTCGCCGGGGTCCTCGGTCTCGTGCTGCCAGTCGAGCAGCTGTCGGACCCAGGCCATGTCCTGCGCCACCCCGGTCTCCGTCGCTCCCGCCGCCGTCAGGGGCGCACTCCCGTCGCCCCCCGCACGCACGCTCTCCTTGTACTTCCAGTGGGCGGCGACGCCGTACTCCGCACGGCGGTGCATGGCGAAGGTGCGGATCTGCAGCTCGACCGGCTTCCCCTGCAGGCCGATCACCGTGGTGTGCAGGGACTGGTACATGTTGAACTTCGGCATCGCCACGAAGTCCTTGAACCGGCCGGGGACCGGGTTCCACCTGGAGTGCAGCACGCCGAGCACCGCGTAGCAGTCGCGGTCGGACTCGACGAGCACCCGAATCCCGACCAGGTCGTAGATGTCGGAGAACTCACGACCCCGGACGATCATCTTCTGGTAGATCGAGTAGTAGTGCTTGGGCCGACCGGTGACGCGCGCCTTGATCCGAGCATCCTTGAGGTCGTTCTGGACCTGCTCGATCACCTGGGTCAGGAACTGGTCGCGCGACGGCGCCCGCTCCGCGACCAGGCGGACGATCTCGTCGTACACCTTCGGGTGCAAGGTGGCGAAGGCCAGGTCCTCGAGCTCCCACTTCAAGGTGTTCATGCCCAGCCGGTGCGCCAGCGGAGCGAAGATCTCCAAGGTCTCGCGAGCCTTGCGCTCCTGGGTGTCCTGGCGCAGATACCTCAGGGTGCGCATGTTGTGCAACCGGTCGGCGAGCTTGATGACGAGAACCCGGATGTCGCGGCTCATCGCGACGATCATCTTCCGGATCGTCTCCGCCTGCGCCGAGTCGCCGTACTTGACCTTGTCGAGCTTGGTCACCCCGTCGACCAGCTGCGCGACCTCGTCGCCGAAGTCACGGCGCAGCGCGTCGAGGGTGTAGGCGGTGTCCTCGATCGTGTCGTGCAGCAGCGCGGCGCACAGGGTGGGCTCGGTCATCCCGATGTCGGCGAGGATGGTGGTGACCGCCAGCGGATGGGTGATGTAGGGGTCACCGCTCTTGCGCATCTGCGTGCCGTGGGCCTGCTCGGCGGCGAGGTAGGCCCGTTCGATCAGGGCCAGGTCGGCCTTGGGGTGGTTCGCGCGGACCACCCGGAACAGTGGCTCGAGGACCGGGTTCCCGGGCTGGCTCTTGGTCGCCATCCGCGCCAGCCGCGCGCGCATCGTGCGTCCGGCGGGACCGCTTCCCGCCTCGACCCGGTCCTCTGTGGCCGTCGTCCGGGCCGGTGTCTGGGCCGGTGTCTGGACCGGTGTCTGGACCGGTGTCTGGACCGGCGTTTGGGCAGGCTCCTGCGCGGAAAGGCCTCCCACGCGCTCCTCAGCCACCGGCACTCCTGACTTCTCGCCGATGCCAGAAGTCTATGCCGGACCCGGTGATCTCACTCGGAGACGCTGATCAGCGCGGTCAGCGGCAGGGCACCGATGCTTCGTCGTCCGGGGAGGAACGACAGCTCCAGGAGTACGGCGACCTCGGTGACCGTCGCCTGCGCCTGCCCCACGAGCTGGGCGGTCGCGGCGACCGTTCCGCCGGTGGCCAGCACGTCGTCCACCAGCAGCACCCGGTCGCCGGCGGCCAGGGCGTCGCGGTGCATCTCGAGGCTGGCCTCGCCGTACTCCAGCTGGTAGCTGACCACGTGCGAGTCGCCGGGCAGCTTGCCGGCCTTGCGCACCGGCACGAACCCGGCGCCCAGGGCGAGGGCGACGGGAGCGGCGAGGATGAAGCCTCGGGCCTCCATCCCGACCACCTTGTCCACGACGACCCGGCCGTCGGCGTCGCGGCCCCGAGCAGCGAGCGCCTCGATCACCGCGGAGAACGCGTCGTGGTCGGCGAGCAGCGGCGTGATGTCCTTGAAGACGATGCCGGGCTTCGGGAAGTCCGGCACGTCGCGGATCAACGCTGTCAGCGTGGCCTCGAGTTCCGTGGCGTGACCTGAAGTGGGCGACGTACTCACTTCTTCCCACGCTGCGAACGGGGCTTGCGTGAGGGCTGCGCGCGCTTCGCCGACGCGGACCTCGTCACCGGTCGCGAGGCGGGCCGCTCACCGGCGGTGTAGCGCGGGGCCCGGGCGGGACCGATGGCAGTCGCACCCCGGGCGACCGGCTCCGGCTCCCGGTCGGGCTCCACCTCCGGCTCCTCCGGGTCGCCCATGTCCTCGGTGTAGACCGGGACCATGGGGAACCGGTCTGCGTGGTGCCTGGCGCGGGCCTTGGCGCGGGCGTCGCCGTGCTTGACGGCGGGCTCGCGCTCCTTGAGCTGTACGACCAGCGGAGTCGCGATGAAGATCGACGAGTAGGCACCGGCGGCCATCCCGACGAACAGTGAGAGCGCAAGGTCCTTCAGCGCACCGGAGCCGAGGGTCACCACGCCGGCGTACAGCAGGGCACCGACCGGCAGCAGCGCGACGATCGAGGTGTTGATCGAGCGGACCAGCGTCTGGTTGACGGCAAGGTTCGCCGCCTGTCGGTAGGTGGTCCGGGTCCGACTGAGGTTCTTGGTGTTCTCCCGGACCTTGTCGAAGACCACAACCGTGTCGTAGAGGGAGAACCCCAAGATGGTGAGCACACCGGTGACCGTGGCCGGGGTGACCTCGAAGCCGGAGAGCGCGTAGACACCGACGGTGATCACCACGTCGTGCACGAGCGCGACCATGGCGCCCACTGACATCTTCCACTCTCGGAAGTAGGCCCAGATGAACAAGATCACCAAGACGGTGAACACTGCCAGCCCGATCAGGGCGCGGTCGGCGACCTGCTCACCCCAGGTGGGTCCGATCGCGGACTGGCTGATCTCGCCCTCCTGGGCGCCGACCGCCTCCTGGATCGCCTCGGACACCACCGTGGACTGGTCGTTGTTCAGCGGCTCTGTCTGGATCCGGACCGTGTCGACACCCGAGGTGGTCACGATGGGTGCGGACGCCGCCGGGATCCCGGTCTCGACGACCGCGTCGCGAATCTCTTCGACGGCCGACTGGTCCGCCTCGCCGGCGGCGGTCGCGACGCGGTACTCCACTCCGCCTTCGAACTCGATGCCCATGTTGAGGCCTTTGAAGAACAGGCCGGCCAGGGCGATGAGCAGGATCACCGCGGAGAACGAGTACCACAGGCGCCGTCGGCCGATGAAGTCGATCGAGACGTCGCCCTCGTACAGGGCGTTGCCGAGCCGGGACATCTTGCCCATCAGGCGCCACCTCCTGCCGGACGCGTGCGGGCCACACCGGGCAGGTGGTCGATGCCCAGGTTCTCCGCATCCAGGCCGGAGAGCCGGTGGCCGGCATTGAAGAACCGGAAGTGAGCGAGCCACGACACCATGGGCTTGGTGAACAGGAAGAACACCAGCACGTCGATCACGGTGCTCACACCGAGTGCGAACGCGAAGCCTTTCACCACACCGATGGCGAAGATGTAGAGCACCACGGCGGCGAGCAGGGACACGGCGTCAGCCGCGAGACAGGTCGTCCTGGCGCGAACCCAGCCGGTCTCCACGGCGACCCGCATCGACTTGCCATCGCGCATCTCGTCGCGGATCCGCTCGAAGTAGACGATGAAGGAGTCGGCGGTGATACCCACCGCGACGATCAGCCCGGCGATGCCGGGAAGGGTGAGGGTGAAGTCGATCGCCTGGCTCATCGCCAGTACGACGCCGTAGGTGATCGCCGCTGCGACGCCCAGCGAGGCGAGCACCACCAGGCCCAGCCCGCGGTAGTAGAACAGGCAGTAGACCATCACGACTGCCAGCCCGGCGACGCCGGCCCAGACGCCTGCGCTCAGCTGGTCGGCTGCCAGCGACGGCCCCTCCTCGGTCACCACGGGCGCGGTGAACTTCAGCGGCAGAGCTCCGTACTTGAGGCTGTTCGCCAGGGCCAGCGCCTCCTCCTGGCCGAAGTCACCCTCGATCTGCGCGTTGCCGCCCGGGATCGGCGAGGTGACCGTCGGCGCGGAGATGACCGCGCCGTCCAGGACGATCGCGAACTGCTCGCCGGTGCCGGCCAGCTGCTGGGTGAGGTCGGCGAAGGTGGTGCGCGCGGTGCTGTCGAAGGAGAGGTTGACCACCCAGTTCAGCTGGTTCTGCGGGATTCCCGCGGAGGCGTCTTTCAGCTGGGTGCCCTGGATCAAGGCGGCGGAGAGCAGGTACTTCACGCCCTGCTCGTCGCAGGTGATCAGTGGCCGGTCCGTCACGTCGGTCACCGGGGCCGCCGCCTGACCCGGAGGCGGACAGGTGAAGCTGTTGAACTGTTGCAGCCACTGCTGTCCCGGGTTGCGTGCCCAAGCCAGCGGCTGGCCCACCGGGGCGCCCTCCCCGCCGGCCTGCTGCTGCCCCGGCGCGACAGGCAGCGGCACAGGCTCGGTCGCATCGCCGCCAGGCGTCTGCTCCTCGGTCTGCCCTTGCCCGCCACCCTGCTGGTCGCCCTGCTGGTCGCCCTGCTGGTCATTGGGCTGGACAGTGGGCTGGTCACTGGCCTGCTGGTCCGCTGAAGGTGACTGTGCTGCCTGGAGCAGCCCGCTGGACAACGCCCGCCGGCGTGGCTGTGCCGGGCTCCCCTGCCCGGATGGGCCGTCTGCGTCCGGCGAGGCAGCCGGCGAGTCGCCTTGCTGCTGCTGCTGCGGCGGCTGCTCGGACTCGGCCTGGGGTTCCGACTGGGGTTCCGGCTGGGGCTGCGGCTGCGCCTGACCCGGTCCGGTGGCGGCCACCAACCGGAACCTCAGCTGCGCGGTCTGGCGCACGGTGTCGACGAGGTCCTTGCGGGTCTCACCGGGAATCTCCACGATGATGTTCCGCTGTCCCTGGGTGGCGACCTCGGCCTCCGAGACCCCGCTTCCGTTGACCCGGCTGTCGATGATGCCGGCGGCCTCCTCGAGCTTCTCGGGGGTGACCTCCTCACCGGACTCGGTGTTCGCCTCCAGGGTGATCCGGGTGCCGCCCTGAAGGTCCAGGCCGAGCTTCGGCGACCAGTCGCCGCCGAGGGCGATGACGCCGTACATCACCAGCACGACCATGCCGAAGATGACCAGCGTTCGCCCGGGGCGCGCCGCATTTCTCGCCACTGCTATCTGCTCCTCGTGTCCGGGGTGCAGCCCGCGGGCCTCCCGCTACTCCTGCTCGTCGGTGCGACGCGTCGGGTCGGTCTCGTTCGTCGCCGGGGTCCCGCGCTGCTGGTCGGGGTCGTCACCGCCCTCGAGGTCGTCCAGCACACGGACGACGGCCTGGCGAGCCACCTTCACCACGGTGCCGGGAGCGAGCTCCACCTGGACCGTCTCGTCGGCGAGCCCCACGACGGTGCCGAAGAACCCGGAGCTCAGCATGACCTGCGAACCGGTCTGCACACTGGACTGGACCCTTCCCATCTCCTGCTGCCGCTTGCGAGCGGGACGGATCACCAGGAGCCAGAACACCAGCACGATCAGGACGAGGGGCAAGATCCCACCCAGCGTTTCGGCTGACACGGAAAGCTCCTTCGAGACAGTTTGCGGGCACGGCGCAGAAGCCGCGACAGGTCGGACCGCCGCTGCAGTCTAACGGCCCTCGCCAAGCAGTCTGTGGCTCACTGCCCGCCCGGATCCTCGGACTCGTCGAACAGGTCCGGTTGCTGGCTGCGCGTCGCCGACACCTCTCCGAAGGGTGATCCGGCCGGCGGGGAGAGGCCGAGATGACGCCATGCGGTCGCAGTCGCCACCCTCCCGCGCGGCGTACGAGCCAGGTAGCCCGAGCGAACGAGGAAGGGCTCGGCGACCTCCTCCACCGTCTCCCGCTCCTCCCCGACGGCGACTGCCAGCGTGCTGGCGCCGACCGGGCCACCGCCGAACCGGCGACACAGCACGTCGAGGACGGCGCGGTCGAGCCGATCGAGCCCGGCCTCGTCGACCTCGTAGAGGTCGAGTGCGCGGTGGGCGGCATCGAGCGTCACGACCCCGTCCGCGCGCACCTGTGCGTAGTCGCGGACCCGACGCAGCAGCCGGTTGGCGATCCGGGGGGTCCCGCGGGAGCGCGACGCGATCTCCACGGCGCCGGCGTCGGTCAGCTCGACGTCGAGCAGGCCGGCGGAGCGCCGCAGGATGAGCTCGAGCTCAGCCGCCTCGTAGAACTCCAGGTGCCCGGTGTACCCGAACCGGTCCCGCAGCGGACCGGGCAGCAACCCGGCGCGCGTCGTGGCACCGACCAAGGTGAACACGGGGATGTCCAGTGGGATCGCGGTCGCTCCTGGCCCCTTGCCGATGACGACATCGACCCGGAAGTCCTCCATCGCCATGTAGAGCATCTCCTCGGCGGGCCGGGACATGCGATGGAGCTCGTCGACGAACAGCACGTCTCCTTCGTTCATCCCGGACAAGATCGCGGCCAGGTCGCCGGCGTGCGTGATCGCCGGTCCGGAGGTGAGCCGCAGCGGGCTCGACATCTCGGCCGCGATGATCATCGCCAGGGTGGTCTTACCCAGGCCCGGTGGCCCGGACAACAGCACATGGTCCGGCGGGCGGTCGCGCCCGCGTGCCGCCTGCAGCACCAGCGCCAGCTGCTCGCGGACGCGCTCTTGTCCGATGACCTCCTCGAGCGTGCGCGGTCGCAGTGCCGCCTCGACGGCGCGCTCGTCGTCGTCTGCCTCCGCGGTGACGACTGCCCGGCCCTCTTCGCTCATCGGCTCACGCCTTGCTCAGTGTCCGTAGCGCCGCGCGGAGCAAGGCTGCGACGTCGGCTGCGCCCTCGAGCTCAGCCTGCGGGGCAACGGCGTCGACTGCCTTGTCGGCCTCCTTGCCGCTCCAACCCAGGCCGACCAGCCCGGAGTGCACCTGCTGCCGCCACCCGCCTGCCGCGGACGCTGGCCGCTGCTGGGACGGGCCCGCTGCGCTCACCGTGCCTATCCGGTCCTTGAGCTCGAGGATGATGCGCTGGGCACCCTTCTGCCCGATGCCGGGAACAGTGGTGAGGGTCTTGACGTCCTCGTCGCTCAGCGCACGAAGCAGTCCCGTCGGAGTGTGCACGGCGAGCATCGCCTGGGCCAGCTTCGGCCCGACGCCACTGGCGGTCTGCAGCAGCTCGAACAAGGACTTCTCCTCGTCGTCGAGGAAGCCGAACAAGGTCAGCGACTCCTCCCGGACGACCATGCTCGTGGGCAGCGTGGCGCGCTGGCCCACGCGCAGCTCGGCGAGGGTGCCCGGTGTGCACCTGAGCTCGAGTCCGACACCACCGATCTCGAGGACCGCCGAGTCGAGCGTCAACGCCGCGACGACGCCGTTCACGAAGGCGATCACCGAGCGCTGCCGTTCGCCGCGATGGCCGCCTCCACGCGGGCCGACGCCGAGCCGCGCCAGATGTGGCAGATCGCCAGGGCCAGCGCGTCGGAGGCGTCCGCCGGTCGCGGCGGCTCGGAGAGCCGCAGAAGTCGGGAGACCATGAACGCGACCTGCGCCTTGTCCGCCCGGCCGTTCCCGCTCACAGCCGCCTTGACCTCGCTGGGCGTGTGCAGCGCGACCGGCACCCCGCGCCTCGCGGCCGCCACCATCGCGACCCCGCTGGCCTGGGCCGTGCCCATCACGGTCCGCACGTTGTGCTGGCTGAACACCCGCTCGACGGCCACCGCGTCGGGGACCAGACGATCCAGCCAGCGCTCGAGCTCGGCCTCGATGACGCACAGCCGGCTCGCGACCGATGCGTCGGTGCTGGTGCGCACCACGTCGACCTCGACCAGCCTGAGCGGCCGTCCCACGGCTCCCTCGACCATGCCGAACCCGCATCGGGTGAGTCCGGGGTCGATCCCGAGGACACGCATCGAGGAGCCTTCCGTCCGAACACACGTTCGGGCCTCAACCTACCCAGGTCAGGGTCGCTGAGACGGTGCGACGCGCCGAACGGACCCGCCGATGGCTAGGCGTCGAGGGTGGCGAGGACCTCGTCGGGGGCGTCGAAGTTGGTGAACACGTTCTGCACGTCGTCGAGGTCCTCCAGCGACTCCACCAGCCGGAGCACCTTGCCTACCGCGTCGGCATCGACCTCCACGGTCATCGACGGCACGAACGACGCCTCGGCGGAGTCGTAGTCGAGGCCCGCGGCCTGCAGCGCGGTGCGCACGGCCACCAGGTCGGTGGCCTCGCTGATCACCTCGAACGAGTCGCCGAGATCAGTCACCTCGTCGGCACCTGCCTCGAGCACGGCGAGCAGCACGTCGTCCTCCGTCGGGGCGTTGCCCGCGTCGCCGTCCGCCGAGACGAGCACCACACCCTTGCGTTGGAACAGGTAGGACACCGAGCCGGGATCGGCCAGCGATCCGCCGTTGCGGTTCATCGCCGTGCGCACCTCCATCGCCGCGCGGTTCCGGTTGTCGGTCAGGCACTCGACCAGGAACGCGACGCCGTTGGGTCCGTAGCCCTCGTACATGATCGTCTGGTAGTCCGCGCCGCCGGCCTCGGCACCGGACCCGCGCTTGACCGCACGGTCGATGTTGTCGTTGGGGACCGAGGACTTCTTGGCCTTCTGGATCGCGTCGTACAGCGTCGGGTTTCCCGCGGGGTCCCCGCCGCCCATCCGGGCGGCCACCTCGACGTTCTTGATCAGCTTGGCGAACAGCTTCCCGCGGCGGGCGTCGACCACTGCTTTCTTGTGCTTGGTCGTCGCCCACTTGGAGTGGCCTGACATGAGGTCGAGCCTCCTTCCTGCGTCACCGGCCGAGCATGCCGACGAAGAGCTCGTGCATCCGGTGGTCACCGGTGATCTCGGGATGGAACGACGTGGCGAGAACCATGTCCTGCCGGACCGCCACGATCCTACCGACCGCTTGACCCGAGGCTACGGTGGCGACGACCTCCACCCCGGCGCCACACTTGTCCACCCAGGGGGCCCGGATGAACATGGCGTGGAAGGGCGTCGCCAGATCGAGCACGTCGACATCTGCCTCGAACGAGTCGACCTGGCGGCCGAAGGCGTTGCGGCGGACCACGATGTCCAGACCCCCGATGGTCTCCTGCCCGGGCGCGGGGTTCTCCACCTGCTCGGCGAGCATGATCATCCCCGCACAGGTTCCGAACGCGGGCAGCCCGGCACGAACCGCCTGCTGCAACGGTTCGAAGAGGTCGAAGGTGCGCGCGAGCTTGTGCATGGTCGTCGACTCGCCACCGGGAACCACGACCCCGTCCACCGCCTCGAGCTCGGCCGGTCGACGCACCGGCGACGCGCGGGCCCCCGACCGCTCCAGCATCCCCAGGTGCTCGCGCACGTCGCCCTGGAGGGCGAGGACACCGATGCGGGGAGGCCGGGACAC
The DNA here is from genome assembly GCA_902805855.1 of uncultured Nocardioidaceae bacterium. Lineage (GTDB taxonomy): Bacteria > Actinomycetota > Actinomycetes > Propionibacteriales > Nocardioidaceae > Nocardioides_C. The sequence goes on along the minus strand of CADCUJ010000074.1, from coordinate 7,767 downwards.
CCTTCCAGGCTACGGCCTGTGGTCACTTACCGGTGACCGGCGACGCGTCGCTGCCAGCGCGCGGTCACCTCGACCCGGCCCTCGTCGAAGTGGGCGGGGATGCCGTGCTTGTCGAAGACGGTCAGCGTCGCGTCGAGCAGCTCCTCGCCGGGGGCGACATTGGCTGTGCTGGCGTGCCACAGGTTGACCTCGAGCATGCCTTCGTCGATGGCGTGCCAGACATCAGGCGGTGTGAACCAGGCGATGCCTTCGGGGAGCTGTCCGGCGGCGTCTCGGCGCTGCAGCTCGGCCTTGGCGGCCCAGTGGTCCTCGACACCCTGGAGCACCACGACGTCGAGCGACTCGAGCTCCGCGAACGCGCTCTGCAACCGGTCGTAGTCGGTGGCCTCCGGCCAGCCGTCCTGCTCGCGGACCAGCTCCTCACGGACCTCGTCGACCCACTGGTGCGCCAGATTCCCCGCCGAGCCGGCGCGGTCGGGGAGCTCGGAAGTGATCGCCTCCGCGACCTCCTCGCGCAGCTGCTCGTCGGTCAGCAGCCCGGACCGCACGCAGGACCGGGTGAAGTCCCGCACCCGCTCCTCAGGCCCGATCTTGGTCTCACCAGCTGCCACCGGGCTACCAGCCGCGCTCGGCCAGCCGATGGGAGGCAGGGACCTCGTCGACGTTGATGCCGACCATCGCCTCGCCCAGTCCGCGGGAGACCTTCGCCACCACGTCCGGGTCGTCGTAGAAGGTCGTCGCCTTCACGATCGCCTCCGCACGCTGTGCGGGGTTGCCCGACTTGAAGATGCCGGACCCGACGAACACGCCCTCGGCACCGAGCTGCATCATCATCGCCGCGTCGGCGGGCGTCGCGATTCCCCCGGCCGTGAAGAGGACGACGGGCAGCTCGCCGCTCTCGGCGACCTCGGCCACCAGCTGGTGCGGTGCCTGCAGCGCTTTGGCGGCGGTGAACAGCTCTTCGTCCGCCAGCGCCTGGAGCCGTCGGATCTCGCCGCGGATGGCGCGCATGTGCGTCACCGCGTTCGAGACGTCACCGGTGCCGGCCTCGCCCTTGGAGCGGATCATCGCCGCGCCCTCGGAGATCCTGCGCAGGGCCTCGCCCAGGTTCGTGGCTCCGCACACGAAGGGCACGGTGAACCGATGCTTGTCGATGTGGTGGGCGTAGTCGGCCGGGGTCAGCACCTCCGACTCGTCGATGTAGTCGACTCCCAGGCTCTGCAGCACCTGGGCCTCGGCGAAGTGCCCGATCCGGGCCTTGGCCATCACGGGGACGGAGACCGCGTCGATGATCCCCTCGACCATGTCCGGGTCGCTCATCCGGGAGACTCCGCCCTGGGCCCTGATGTCGGCCGGGACGCGCTCGAGCGCCATCACCGCGACCGCGCCTGCATCCTCGGCGATCCGGGCCTGCTCGGCGGTGACCACGTCCATGATCACGCCGCCCTTGAGCATCTCCGCCATCCCACGCTTGACGCCCTGGGTTCCACGAGCACCGCGCGGCGTCTCCGCCTGCCCGGAGGTTCCGGCCTGCGTCTCGTGCTGCTCGCTCACTGGTACCTTCTCGCTTGCTGTCGGCGGGCATGGCGCTGCGCCCATGCCGCTTCGGATGCACCGATCCTACGGCTCGCGAGCCCCGAAGCCGAACGGTGGCTGGTCGTCGAAGTCGACGGTCCGCAGCGCGGCAGCGTGCCCGGCGAGCCGTAGCCAGCGGACCCGGCGTCGCGAGCGCAGGACACGGGCGGATGCGACGGCGTCGTTGTGGAAGCGACGGGCCAGCACCACCTTGCGGCAGTGACCGGCCAGCTCGAGGACCAGCTCCTCCGCCTCCTCGTGCCGCGTGAGCTGGTCGACCTCGTCGGGATCCGCGAAGACCGCACGCAGCGCCTGCGACAGGTCGGACTGCGCGTGCTCCGTGTCGTCCCCCTCGAACTCGCCCTTGTCGGGGTCATCGTCGGGGTCATCGTCGGGGTCACCGTCGGGGTCATCGTCGGGTTCACCGTTGCGGGCTGCGCGAGCCGCGTGCGCGGCATCAGCGAGGACGAGCGACCGGGCAGGGTCCAGCACACCTGCGGTCGCCAGCTCCAAGGTGGCTCCGGAGCGGCGCAGCAGCTGCCCGTCGAGGGTGGCGCGCGCGACGTCGATGCGGTGGTGCACGCGGTCCAGACGGGTGGCGGTCCACGACAGCCACAGCCCGACGGCGACCAGCGAGACGATGACCGCCGCGACGACCAGGTACTCGGTCACCGCACCACCGTCTCGTAGACCTCGACGATCTTGCCGGCGAGGACAGACCAGTCGTAACGACGCACGTCTCGCCTCGCTTCCTCCGCGAGCTTCTCCCGGCGGCCTTGGTCCTCGAGCAGCGCCAACGCCTGGGAGGCGAGGTCCGATGGGCTTCCCGGCTCGAACAGGGTCCCGTAGCGACCGTCTGCGAGCACCCGGCGGAACGCGGGGATGTCGCTGGCCAGGACGGGAGCGCCCGCAGCCATCGCCTCCACCAGAACGATGCCGAAGCTCTCTCCTCCGGTGTTCGGGGCGACGTAGAGGTCCGCGCTCTTCAACGCACTGGCCTTCTCCTCGTCGCCGGCCCTGCCCAGGAACGTGACGTGATCGCGCAGGCGGTCCGGCAGCGCACTCCGCGCTCGCTGGATGTCCCCTCCGCCGACGACGAGCAGCCGGACGCCGTCTCGGTGCCGGGTGATCGCCTCGAGCGCGCGGGCCATCACCGCGAAGCCCTTGCGCGGCTCGTCGATCCGGCCCACGAAGGCGATGGTCGCCGAGGCCCCGCGCCAGTCGGGTCGTGCAGCCGCGTGCGCGATCCGGTCGACGTACACCCCGTTCGGGATCACCACCGGCTCTCCGCCGAGGTGCTGGACGAGGGTGTCACGTGCGTACTCGGAGACCGCGATCCGAGCGGTGACCTTCTCCAGAGAGGGACGCAGGATCGCGGCGGAGGCCGACATCGCCCGGGACCGCAGTCGCGAGGTGTGGAAGGTGGCCACGACCGGCCCCTCGGCCGCCCACAACGCGAGCAGTGCAAGGCTCGGGCTGGCCGGCTCGTGCAGGTGGATCACGTCGAAGTCGCCCTCGCGCAGCCAGCGCCGGACCCGACCCGCCACGACCGGGCCGAATGACACGCGCGCGATAGAGCCGTTGTACGGCACCGGGACCGCACCCCCGGCCGGCACGACGTACGACGGCAGGCCGGCCTCTTCGTCCGGCACCTCGCTCGGTGCCAGCACGGACACGGAGTGGCCCAGCCCGATCAGCGCCTCCGCCAGGTCCCGCACGTGGTTCTGCACGCCGCCGGGGACGTCGAGGGAGTACGGACACACCAGTCCGACGCGAAGCCGTTTCACTGGCTGCCCAGGTCGGGCACGAACACCTTCTGCATCATGTGCCAGTCCTGCGGACGCGCCCGGACGGCCCCGGAGAACGCGTCGGCGACTCCTTGCATCATCGCGACGAGCCCGTCGCTGCCCTGCTGGTGAGGCACGGCAGGATGGATGGTGATCTCCATGTCGTTACCGACGTAGGCCAGCGTTGCGGGGATCAGCGGTGCTCCGGTGCGACGCGCGAGCAGGGCCGGTCCGCTGGGCATCCGTGCCCGCTCTCCGGACAGCATCACCTCGACCCCGCTGCGGGACAGGTCACGGTCGGCGAGAAGGCACACCAGCCCTCCGCCGCAGACCCACTCGACGAGCCGGCCGAACACCCCGGCGGCGTCTGTCGCCAGGGCGCCGGCGTGTGCCTGCCGCCGGGTCAGCGGCAGGATCTCCATGCCGAGCGAGCGCCGGTAGCTCACGAACTCGTCGAAGAGCCGCTCCGGCTCGAGCCTCTCGGCGACCGTTGCGAGTGGCATTCCCGTGGCACAGGCCCAGGCTCCGGCCCAGTCCCAGTTCGCCATGTGGGGCAGCGACACCACCACGCCGTTCCCCTGCGCGTAGGCGTCTCGGAGGATGTGCTCTCGAACGGTCCGGGTGCGTCGTACCAGGTCCTCGATCGGCCAGGAAGGTAGCCGGAACGACTCGCACCAGTAGCGCAGGTAGGAGCGGACCGCCTCGTGCGTGAGCACCTCGAGCTCCTGCTCGGTCGCGTCCGGGCGGACCCGGGCCAGGTTCTGTCGCAGCCGCTGCACACTGCGACCGTCGCGACGGTGGGCGCGGTCGGCGATCCGGTCGAAGAGCCGACGCGCCGCGGGCTCGGGGAGCAGCCGGACCAGTCGCCAGCCGGAGACATACCCGATCGCGGTCGCGTTGCCCGCGGCTGTCCGCGCGGCACGCTCCAGCCCCCGGTTCAACCTGTGCTCACACAGATGCCCTGGCCTGGTCGCGCACCCCGAGGATCCGCTGTACGACGGTCACCGTGCTGGCCAGGGCGAGCACGCCGAGGGTGATCGGGACCAGCACCGGCAGGTTGAAGAACTCACTGAAGGCGGTCATCACCAAGATCGCCACCAGCCGGTCCGCACGTTCGGCGAGGCCGCCCTTGGCCTGCATCCCGAGGGACTCGGCGCGCGCACGGGCGTAGGAGGTGACCGAGCCCATCACGAGGCAGTAGATGGCCAGCGCGGCGAGCGCGTCGGAGTCCCCGGGACCGACGTAGTACATCGCCAGCCCGCCGAAGATCGCGGCGTCCCCGAGGCGGTCGAGCGTGGAGTCCAAGAAGGCTCCCCACTTCGAGGAGGTGCCTGCCATCCGGGCCATGTAGCCGTCGATCAGGTCGGAGAAGACGAACGCGGTGACCACCAGCACACCGACGAGCAGGTCACCTCGCGGGAAGAAGACCAAGGCGCCGGCGCAGACGCCGATCGTGCCGACAAGGGTCACCGTGTCCGGGCTGACGCCCATGCGCAGGAGCAGGTGCGCGATCGGCGAGAGCAGCCGGGTCCAGAACTCGCGGAATCGGTTCAACATGGCGTCAGCAGGCTAGCCGGTCGCGGTGGCTACGCGGGCCAGGCGTCGGCGATCAGGTCGCGGGTCTCGGCCATCAGCTGCGGCAGCGTCTTGGTGCGGCCGATGATCGGCATGAAGTTCTGGTCCCCACCCCAGCGAGGTACCACGTGCTGGTGCAGGTGCGCTGCGATACCGGCCCCGGCGACCGTTCCCTGGTTCATCCCGATGTTGAAGCCGTGTGCCTTGCTGACCGCCCGGGTGGTGCGCATCGCGGTCTGGGTGAGTCCGGCGATCTCGACCGCCTCGTCGCGCGTCACGTCGGTGTAGTCGGCCACGTGCCGGTACGGACACACCATCAGGTGACCCGGGCTGTAGGGATAGAGGTTGAGCACGACGTACGCGGTCTCTCCGCGGTGCACGACCAGGCCCTCTCGGTCCTCGAGCGTCGGGATCCGGCAGAACGGGCACTGCTGCCCGGCTGCTGGGTCGTCGGGCTTGTTCTCGCCGCGGATGTAGGCCATCCGGTGCGGGGTCCAGAGCCGCTCGAGCTGGTCCTCCTCGCCGACTCCGTCCTGGTGGATCGCCTCGGTCATACCTGGATCCGACGATCGACCGCATCGACCACGCGCGCGACCGCGTCGTCGACCGGCACGCCGTTGTCCTGCTCACCGTCGCGGTACCGGATCGACACCGCCGACTCCGCTACGTCGCGGTCTCCCGCGATGAGCATGAAGGGGACCTTCTGCAGCTGCGCGTTGCGGATCTTCTTCTGCATCCGCTCGTCGGAGTCGTCCACCTCGACCCGGACCCCCCGTTGCCGCAGCTGGTCGGCCACCTTCTCCAGGTACCCGTTGTGTCGTTCGGCCACCGGGATCGCCTGCACCTGCACCGGCGCCAGCCACGGCGGGAACGCGCCCCCGTAGTGCTCGACGAGCACGCCGAGGAACCGCTCGATGGAACCGAACAGCGCACGATGGATCATCACCGGTCGCTGCCGGGACCCGTCGGCCGCGGTGTACTCCAACTCGAACCGCTGGGGGAGCAACAGGTCCACCTGGATGGTGGACAGCTGCCAGGTCCGGCCGATCGCGTCGCGCGCCTGCACCGAGATCTTCGGCCCGTAGAAGGCCGCTCCTCCGGGGTCGAGGACCAGGTCGAGCCCGCTGGCCTCGGCGGCGGAGCGGAGCGCCTCGGTCGCCCGCTCCCACTCCTCGTCGCTGCCGATGGACTTCTCCTCGTCGCGGGTGGACAGTTCGAGGTAGAAGTCGTCGAGACCGTAGTCACGCAGCAGGTCCAGCACGAAGGTGAGCAGCGAGGTGATCTCCTCGCGCAGCTGGTCAGTAGTGCAGTAGATGTGCGCGTCGTCCTGGGTCATCCCGCGGACCCGGGTCAGCCCGTGGACCACGCCAGACTTCTCGTAGCGGTAGACCGACCCGAACTCGAACAGCCGCAGGGGGAGCTCCCGGTAGGAGCGGCCTCGCGCCCGGAAGATCAAGTTGTGGTACGGGCAGTTCATCGGCTTCAGGTAGTAGTCCTGGCCCGGCTTGGTCACGTTGCCCCGGTCGTCGGCGACCTCGTCGAGGTGCATCGGCGGATACATCCCCTCGGCGTACCACTGGAGATGACCCGAGGTCTCGAACAGCTGCGCCTTGGTGATGTGCGGGGTGTTCACGAACGCGTAGCCAGACTCCATGTGCCGCTTGCGGGAGTAGTCCTCCATCTCCTTGCGGAGCACCCCGCCCTTGGGGTGGAAGACCGCAAGCCCGGACCCGATCTCGTCCGGGAACGAGTACAGGTCGAGCTCTGCGCCGAGCCGCCGGTGGTCGCGGCGCTGCGCTTCGTCCAGGCGGTGCAGGTGCTCTGCGAGCGCCTCCTTCGACTCCCAGGCCGTGCCGTAGATGCGCTGCAGCTGTTTGTGCCGCTCGTCCCCACGCCAGTACGCCGCCGCCGACCGGGTCAGCTTGAAGGCGGGGATGCGCTTGGTGGTCGGCAGGTGCGGACCGCGGCACAGGTCCTTCCAGGCCACCGAACCATCGCGCTTGAGGTTGTCGTAGATGGTGAGCTCGCCGGCACCCACCTCGACCTCTGCACCTTCGCCCGCCTGCTCGAGCGGCTCGGACCCGCTCTTCAGGCCGATCAGCTCCAGCTTGTAGGGCTCGCTTCGGAGCTCGATGCGTGCCTCGTCCTCGGAGACCGGGCGTCGGGAGAACCTCTGGCCCTCCTTGATGATCCTGCGCATCCGCGTCTCGATCTTGTCGAGGTCCGCGGGCACGAACGGCTCGGCGACGTCGAAGTCGTAGTAGAAGCCGTCCTCGATCGGGGGCCCGATGCCCAGCTTGGCCTCTGGGTAGAGCTCCTGCACCGCTTGCGCCAAGACGTGCGCGGTCGAGTGCCGGAGGATGTCGCGCCCGTCGGCCGAGCTGATGGCAACCGGCTCGATGTCCTGGCCGTCGCCGACCTCGGCGGACAGGTCCTTCAGGGCCCCGTCCACCCGCACGGCTACCACGTCGGGGTCATCGCGGAACCGCTCCCAGGCCTGGGACACCGCGGGCTCCTTCCAGATGAGGCCGGCTCGCCGCCGACTCGAGACAAGTCACGGTCGGCGCCAGGACAGCACGAGGTGGTGGGCGATACTGGGTTCGAACCAGTGACCTCTTCGGTGTGAACGAAGCGCGCTACCACTGCGCCAATCGCCCGACGTGTCATCTCGCTCGACGAAGTGCGTCGATGCGCCGGAAACAGTAGCGCATGCCGCCCCTGAGCCCCGACTTCGACATTCTGGGTATCACCTGGCCCACCCTCGCCTACCGTTGTCGGAGCGTCCCGGCGGGTTTTCCCCGTCGAGCTCGGTGGTCAGGCAGGGTTGAGG
>CADCUJ010000073.1 GCA_902805855.1 uncultured Nocardioidaceae bacterium | reverse complement strand
CACCACCGCCTCGAACATCGCCCGGTAGGGCTGGTCCGCCTCGGCCGCGGCGGGGTGGTGCCGCGTGATCGCGTGGTCGGCCAGCCGGCGTAGGAGGTCCACATCACCGGTGATGCGCGCGTACTGGAAGCTGCCCACCCGCAGATGGCTGCTCGCCACCCGGCACAGCAGCGCTCCGGGCAAGGAGGTCTCGCGAAGCACCGGGCGTCCGGTGGCCACCACTGCGAGAGAACGGGTCGAGGGGACGCCCAGGGCGTGCATCGCCTCGCTGATGACGTACTCGCGCAGCATCGGGCCGACCGCGGCCAGGCCGTCCCCGCCGCGGGCGAAGGGGGTTCGTCCGGAGCCCTTCAGGTGCAGATCGCGCACGCGGCCCTCGGTGTCTGAGATCTCGCCGAGCAGGAGAGCGCGGCCGTCACCGAGCCGCGGCACGAAGCCGCCGAACTGGTGGCCGGCGTAGGCCTGCGCCACCGGAGTGGCGCCGGCAGGAACCGAGCTGCCGACCAGGAGTGCGGTGCCGTCCGGACCTCGCAGCCACGCGGGATCCAGCCCCAGCTCCTCGGCCAGAGATTCGTTGACCACCAGCGGTAGCGGGTCCGCGACCTCTTCGGCCTGCCAGGCGATGGCCAGCTCGGGCAGCTCGCGGGCGAACCGGTTGTCGAGGGTGATGCTCGAGGTGGGTACGACGCTCACCCCTCAACCGTACGTGGTAGCCGCGGCGTGCTCCCGGCGCGAGCCGTCCCCGGGCGGTCGCAGCGGCTAATGGGGCCCGAGCGCCCGGTGGCCGCTGGACCCCTCCGGCGCCGTCTCCTTGAGCTCCACGAAGATGGTGTGGCTGTCGGTGTCGCCGATGTTCTCCCCGGCGTGCTCCTGTGCGCCGACCCATCGCACCTCGCCGGCGGAGAGCTCCACGTCGACAGTTCGGTTGCCTGCCTCGATCCGCCGCCGGAAACTGCTCAGCGTGTACATCACGCTGTCGGGGTGGCGGTGCGGCTTGGTCCGGTGGCCGGGCTGGTCGCGGTACTCCAGCACCCGGACGCGGTCGTTCTCGAAGATGACCTGGTAGCTCTCCGGGTTGGTGATGGCGGGGTCGTCGCTCATGGCGCGCTACTCGGTGATCTCACGCCGCCAGCATGCTGCCTCGGGCACCCAAAGAACAGGGCAGAGCAGAACCGGCGGGCCGGGATCGCCCCGGCCCGCCGGTCGTGTCCTCAACCGCTCAGCGTCAGCGTCTTGGGGTCAACGGCGGTTCCACACCCGCACGTCCAGCGACGTGCCGTCGATGTTGAACACGTTCATGCTGACCCCGACGTTCGGCACCTTGACGTTGGCCGTCGGGGTCTCCGGGTACCACCAGCGCCGGTCATCGCGGAACATCGGCTGTCCGGGTCGACCGTTGATGTAGCTGGCCTTCTCCTGGCTGCCGTAGTGCAGCGTGAAGGAGTCTGCCCTCTCGGGGGTGAACGGAGCGTCGTACCCAGCAATCCGAGGACGCCAGAACTCCCCGTCCAGATTGGCGATGGGGCGTGGGTGGGAGTCGACCGGCAAGATCATGCCCTCGCCGGGGTGCTCACTGGTGTTGTTGTCCTCGTAGAACGTGTCCCAGTAGTTGAGCAGTAGCCCGTCCTGGTACGGGAAGTGCTCCACCCGGTTCGGCTGCTCGTCGGTGAAGCCGAAGTTGTACGGCCCGCTCCGGAGATACCGGTCGAAGGACACGTAGTCGCGGTGCGACGCGATGTAGTAGTTGTCGGACTCGACCTGGTACGTCTCGTCGACGGCATGGAACCCGTTGAGCGTCCATCCCTCGGGCGGGTTCTCCGCGCCGGAGGTGAACAGGGTGTCGCCACCGGAGACCACACGGACCTGGTCGGCGAAGAACCCGTCGGCGTGCCGGGAGCCGTTGCCGCTGACGGCACCGTCGGTCAGGTACCGCATCCGCAGCCCTACCGTGTCCCCGCTGTACGCGGACAGGTCGAACGTCGCCGGTGTCCAGCGGGTCTGGGTGCCGTCGATGCCGTTGCCTTCACCGGCCGTGGTGATGCTGCCGGGGATGGCCTCCCAACCGCTGCCGTCGTCGACCTCGACGTAGGCGTAGTCGCACGGGTCGGGACCGCAGTCCTCGATGTCCCACCGCGCCTGCATCCTCAACGTCGAGGTGCCGGCGTTGAGGTTGACCCGCCGAGCCATGGTGTTGTTCACGTTGTTGCCCTGGTCGCTCCACCACGAGGAGTCGCCGGCGTACGGGGGTACCGCGTCGAGCGTCCGGGTGCGCTTGGGCAACACGACCACCGCGGCCTGGGCCTTGGCAGAGTTGTACTCGTGCGGGCCGAGGTGGAACTTCCTGGCCCGGTCGCCGGGGAACATCCGGGCGACGTCGTAGTCGAGCCAGCCCAGGAAGAGCTTGTCCCACGCCCCGAGGTCGGCGGCGCGGGTGCTGATCGCCTGGTCGCCGCGCGCGGAGACCCGGCTCTGGGCCATCAGCGACCACCAGTTCACGCTGTTCTCGCCGCCACCGGAGGTGTCGTAGAGGTCCGGCAGGTCGAGGTCGTGCCCGTACTCGTGGGCGATGGTGCTCATCCCGCCGTTCTCCGACTGGGTGGTGTAGTCGCCCACCCAGATTCCGGTGTCCCCGATCTCCGTGCCGCCGAACGGCGCTCCGGCCGGGCCACCGCCGCCGATCGGCGTCGTCTGCACGTACCAGCGGTGCGACCAGATCGCGTCCTCACCCTGGATCGGGTCACCGTCGGCCTCGTCGCCACCGGCATGGACCATCTGGAAGTGGTCGAGGTAGCCGTCGGCCTCGTTGAAGTCGCCGTCACCGTCGTGGTCGTAGCGGTCCCAGACGTCGAACGACTTCAGCTGCGCACGGATCTCGGCCCGGCTCTTGCCGGCCTCACGCTGGTCGAGGTACCACCGGTTGACCGAGTCCTTGACGAGGTTCCACGTGGTGGAGCACACCACGTCCGCGCACACGTTCGGGTCGTCACCGTTGGTCGTCGGGTCGTCGCTGGAGCGGCCGTAGCGGGCCTCGTTGAACCGCACCTTGGTCCAGGGGCTCACGTAGCCGGAGATGCTGTAGCGGCCGGAGGACTGGCGCTCGTAGTACTGCCGCACCGACTCGTAGTCGCCGCCGGAGCCCGGAGCGCTGTTCTGTCCGAAGTAGATGTTCCGGAAGTAGCTGCGGCCGAAGTTCGGCTCCCAGTACGTCGAGTTGTCCTCACTGCGGTCCGGACGCGGGATCTGGTTGTGCAACGGACCGTTGAAGCGCTGCGGGCCGGGAATGCTGGGCTCCAGGTCCTTGTCGGGGTACTTCGGATGCCGCTGGTTGCCGAACTCGGCGAGGACGACGAACACCCGGTCGGTGGTCTCTCGGCTCAGCTCGACGTACTCGGCCTGGCTCTCGGCAGGCGCGGTCTGCGTGCCACGTGAGTTCGCGACCGCGGCGGTGTCGGTGGTGCCGACTTTGACCACGGTGCTCGGGCCACGCCGCTGGGGTGTGGCGGTGCCGTTCAGAACCTGGGTGAGCGCCTCCTCCTTGAGGGCGCGCCGCTTGTCAGCCAGGGGGTTGGGCTTCTCGTGGCCCTGCACCTTGAGTGCCGCAGGCGGCGCAGGGCGTGGTTCGGCGGCGGGTGCCGAGACGGCGGGGGAACCGATGGCGGTCCCGAGGCCGGCGGCAAGAGTCAGGCTGAGCAGCCCGACGGCTGGCTTGCGCAAGGTGGGTGTCCCTTCTGGCGGCGAGAGCCGCTCACGTCAAGCGCCCTCGGGCCTGGGGCGCCCGAGCAGCGCAGAAAAGCCGTGGTCACTCTCACAGCCCCGCACGGAGCGGTAAAGGGTCGAGACCGTGCCGTGACCTTTTCGTTACTTTTGGCTCGCCTGGTCCGGCCCGGGCGGAGTGCCGACGAAGCGGCTCAAGGGGAGCCGACGGCATCGGCGACGTGCCGCAGCAGGGGCACCCAGTCCGGTGTGCCGAAGTCTTGGCCCAGCCGTACGACGACCACGTCGCTGCGCGGGTCGACGTACACGAACTGCCCGAGGTTGCCGCGGGCCAGGAACCGGCCCGGCCGCGCCCTGTCCTGCCACCACCAGTAGCCGAAGTCCTCCGGGAGCGGCGTCTCGCTGCGCGGCCGCGTCGAGGTCCGGACCCAGTCCGCCGGAACCACCTGCTCGCCGAGCACCTCTCCCTCGTGCGCGAACAGATAGCCGAACCGCGCGAAGTCGAGCGGTGTGGCGTTCACCCCGCTCTCGAGCTTCTCCAGCCCACTGGCCGGGCTGTCCACGCTCCAGGACGCGGCCGAACTCGCGCCCATCGGCTTCCACAAATGCCGCTGCATGTAGTCCGACACCGGCATCCCGGTCGCGCGCTCCAGCGCCATCCCCACGAGCAGCGGGTTGTAGTTGTTGTAGTGCCAGCGCTCACCGGGCGGCTCGGCGACCTCCGCGGACAGCGCGGTCTCCCGCAGGTCGGGGGAGTAGTAGGTGACCGCGTCGTCGCTCCACGGCAGCCCCGCCTCCTCGTAGCGGAGCCCGGAGCGCATTGAGACCAGGTGACGCAGGGTCACCCGCTCGAACCGGCGGTCGCGGTCGACCAGCTCGGGAAGGTACGTCGTGATCGGGTCGTCGAGGTCGCCGAGGTCGCCACGAGCCAGGGCGATCCCGACCAGTGCCGACAGGAACGACTTGGCGACCGAGAACGACGTGTGCCTGCGCGCGAGGTCACCGGGAGATGCCGACCAGCGGTAGGCGACGCATCGGTCTCTCAGCACGAGGAAGGCCTCGGTATCGCTGCCCTCCAGCACCGCCGCCAGGGACGACCTGCGGCCGTCCACCCGGTCGCCGGACAAGTCGGGGTCGCCTCCTTGGCAGCGCGGCAACCGCAGCGCCTGGGCCCCGGCGCGGATCGGCCGCTCCTCGAACCGCTCGATGTCCCCGGTGTCCGCCGAGCCCCACAGCACCGTGCGCGCCAGGGTCGACCGGTCGACCGCGATCGCCGCCCAGCCGTAGACCACAGTGGCCGACACGACGGCCAGCGCGAGCACAGCCGCGACTGCTCGGACGAGTCGACGCCTGCCGCGCAGACCCCGCACCGCAGTCAGTGCGGCCAGCAGACCGAGAGCCACGGCCGCACCCAGCAGCACGGCTGCCGTCAGCATCGCTCACCCCCACCGGTCGGTCGCGCCGCCACGGTAGAACAACACCGCCGGGGCCGCATCGGAAGCCGGGATGCGAGAGCGAACCGGCTGCCCGCCCGTCAGGTAGCGGAGATCGTCCAGGACGCCACGTGCTCGTCCCCAGGCTCGAGCCGGACCAGGTCGGTGCCGGAGTTGTACGCGTCCGGCGGACAGGTCATCGGCTCCACGGCCAGACCGCGCCGCGACTCCTGGGGGTCCGGCAGGTCCGCGGTGTGCACCTGCACCCACGGCAGCACCCCTGGGTCCCACGCGCACGCGACGCCGGCGCCGTCGTCGGAGCGAACGGTGACTCGTACGCTGCCCGAGGCGTCCGGCTCCAGCCGGGTGAACGCGTGGTCGATCTCGGTCGCCGCGATCCGGCGACCGCCCCGGAAGTCGAAGGGGCCGTCATCCACGGGCTCGAGGCCGGTCGGGACGAGCCGGTCCTCCGTCACGGCAAGCACCTGGCCGGCCGGCAGGTCCAGCGTCCAGTCGTCCACCCGTCCCGGCCCAGCGAGGAGGTACGGGTGCGGCCCCACGCCGTACGGTGCCGGCGACCCACCGATGTTGCGGGCGCTCACCGAGCACCCGAGCCCGTCCGCCCCCAGGTCGTAGGCCACGCTCAGCTCCAGCTCGAACGGCCACCCCGTCCGGGGCACCACCCGGTGGCCCAACCGGATGGACGCGTCATCGCGGTCGAGGAGGTCGAACCGCTCCCAGGGCACCAGCCCGTGCAGCGCGTGGCCGCGCGCGGGCTCGGTGATGTCCAGCTGGTGCGACGTACCGTCGAACTGGTACCTCCCGTCCACCACCCGGTTCGGCCAGGGAGCCAGCAGCGCGCCCCGGAAAAGCGGGCGCACCTGCTCCGCGCCGTAGCCGATCACCAGGTCGCGCTCGTCGTGCCGGAGGACCCGGACGCCGGCGCCCACCTGGGTGATCACCGCGGTGTAGTCACCGGCCGTGAGGAGGTACTCCGCTCCGCCGCGGCTCATGGCACACCGAACTCGCGTCGGATCATGATCGTGCCTCTCGTCTCAGGGGCGGGACCGGCGGCCGACCGGCCCTCGGCTGGCCAGCGCCCGGACACCGTCCACGACGGTACGTCTGCGGAGCGGGGGAGTGCGGTCGCTGGCTGTCTCCCGCATCCCGGTGAGCACCTCGCGCAGCACGGACACCGCGTCGACGGTGGGTGACCACTCCAGCTCCCGGCGGGCCCGCGTGGAGTCGAGCAGCGGCAGCGCGAAGCCCATGTCCAGCCAGCCGGTGTCCACCTGCTGCAGGCGGGCGTGCCAGGCCGCCGACATCACCGCCCGGACCACCGGTGACGGCACGTGCACCGGGCGGGCGCCGAGAGTCTCGGCGATCCGCTGCGTGGTCATCGGTGGCTCCGCCGCCAGGTTGAACGCCCCGCCCGAGCGACGGACCAGCACTCGCTCGAAGGCGTCGGCCACGTCGTCGGCGTGCACCATGGGAATCGACAGCCGCCGGTCCATCGGCAGCACCGGCACCAGGTCGACCACCTTGGCGGGAACCAGGGTGGGAATGCCGTAGCGCAGCAGCGAGCTGGCCGCGCTGCGCTGGCCGATGATCCCCGGACGCATCCGGGTGACGACCCGGTCATGGCCCTGCGCCTCGTGGGCGTCCAGCAGCCGCTCGGCGGCGGCCTTGTGCCGGCTGTACTGCGAGCTGGGCACGCCGCCGGTGGGCCAGGTCTCGTCGACCGGACGGTCGTCCTTCTTCGGGGAGTACGCGCCGACCGAGGACATGTGCACCAGATGTGGCACCTCCGCCGCAGTCACCGCGTCCAGCACCCGCCGGGTGCCACCGACCCCTAGCTCGTGCAGGTAACGCTCGTCGTGTGAAGGCTGGAAGCCCCAGGCCAGGTGGACGACCGCGTCGGCGCCGGTGAAGGCTTCACGCAGGGTCGGCAGGCAGGCGTCGTCGGTGAGGTCCGCCGCCAGCCACCGCACCGTGCCCGGCGCCACTGCCTGTGGCTGCTGCTCGGGCATCCGACGCGCCAGACCGACGACGTCGTGCTCGTCGGTGCTCGTGAGCCGGCGGAGCAACGCCGTCGCGACGTTCCCGGTCGCTCCCGTGATCGCGATTCGCATGCAGCTCCCGTGCCCGGATCGAGCCGCGGGCATGCCTGCCGGGACGAGTCGGCTGCTACTGGGCCTGCGGAGACGCGAACCGGTCGTCTCGCGGGCCGTCCTCGGCCACCTCCGGCGGCCCCTCGGTCGCCACCTCCGGCTCGTCGTGGGAGCTCATCAGCTCCAGCAGCGCCCGCTCGTCCTCGCCGGACGGGACACCCCACCCGGACTGGTACCGGTAGATCTCGTCGAGCGTCCGGCCCTCGGAGAGGGTGTCGAGCACCTCGATCATGCTCGGTCCGATCAGTGCCGGATGCTCGACCCCAGCGGCCTCGGAGACCTTCAGCAGGTCGCGGCGCAGGGTCTTGACGTAGTTGGCGACCCGGAAGGACTTCGACTCCGGGTCCAGGCCCCGCTGCAGCCACTTGTTCTGCGTCGCGACGCCGGTGGGGCAGGTGTCGGTGTGGCACTTCTGCGCCTGGATGCAGCCGACGGCCAGCATCGCCTCGCGGCCGACGTTGACCATGTCGGCACCGAGCCCCATCGCCACCACTGCGTTGTCCGGGAGGCCCAGCTTGCCGGCCCCGATGAACACCACGTCCTGCGCCAGGCCGCGCTCGGCGAAGATCGGGAACACCCGGGCGAGGCCCAGTCGCAGCGGCAGGGACACCGCGTCGGTGAAGATCAGCGGCGACGCGCCCGTGCCGCCCTCGCCCCCGTCGATGGTCACGAAGTCGACGCCGCGACCGGACTCCGCCATCTGGTCGGCCAGCTCGTGCCAGAACCCGAGGTGGCCGACCGCGGACTTGATGCCGACCGGGAGCCCGGTCTCCGCCGCCAGCATCTCCACCCAGTCCAGCATGCTGTCCACGTCGCTGAACTCGGCATGACGGGAGGGGCTGATGCAGTCCTCGCCGACCGGGACGCCGCGCGTCTCGGCGATCTCCGCCGAGACCTTCGCAGCGGGCAACACGCCGCCGAGTCCCGGTTTGGCGCCCTGGCTCAGCTTCACCTCCAGCGCCCGGATGGGTGCGGAGTCGACCAGGGCCTTGAGCCGGTCGATGCTGAACCTTCCGTCGGCGTCGCGGCAGCCGAAGTACGCGGTGCCGATCTGGTAGGTCAGCTCACCGCCGTTGCGGTGGTACGGCGAAACCGCTCCCTCGCCGGTGTTGTGCAAGCAGCCCGCCATCGCCGCGCCCTTGTTCAACGCCTCGATCGCGTTGCCGGACAAAGAGCCGAAGCTCATCCCGGAGATGTTCACGATGCTGTCGGGGCGGAAGGCATGCCTGCGACCGCGCGCTGCGCCCATCACCTTCGCGCAGGGCAGCCACGCCTCCTGCCCCACGGCACCGTGGGTGGCCTGGGCACGGCCGAAGGTGCGGTGGTGCACGATCACGTTGCCGGTCGAGTGCTCGAGGTCGTTGTCGGTGCCGAAGCCGAAGTAGTTGTTCTCCAGCTTCGCCGAGGCGTACACCCAGCGGCGCTGGTCCCGGCTGAACGGACGTTCCTCGTCGTTGCCGGCCACGATGTACTGCCGTAGCTCGGGCCCGATCGCCTCCAGCCAGAACCGCGCGTGACCGACGACCGGGAAGTTGCGCAAGATGGCGTGCCGACGCTGCAGCAGGTCGTGCGCGGCGACGGCCGCGACGCCTGCGACACCCGCGGCGGGTGCCGCCTTCCACCAGCTCTTCCTCATCGCAGCGTCACGGGGGGAGCGTACCCGTGAGAGTGCGCCCATGGCCCCTTGGGCGCGTCAGGAAGGCTGAGCCAGCAGCTCGCGCACCCGTGGCACGACCTCCTCGGCGTACAGCCGCAACGACGACATCCGGTCGGCATTCGGCTGCGTGCCGACCGTGTACTTCAGCTGGAACCGGGAGAGTCGAAGCGTCCGCATCGCCCAAGCGATCTTGTTCGCCACCGTCTGCGGCGAGCCGACGAACAGCGAACCCTCGGGAGCCAGCATGGCGTCGTACGCCTCGCGGGTGAACGGCGGCCAGCCGCGCTCTCGGCCGATCTGGGTGAACTGCCGGGCGTGGTGGCGGAAGTGCTGCTCGACGGCCTCCTCGTCGGTGGCGGCGACGTGGCCGGGGCTGTGCATGCTCACCGGGAGGGTCTCGTGACCGTACTCGGCCAACGCCTGGTGGTACAGGTCCACCAGCGGTGCGAACCGGGCGGGTGACCCGCCGATCACGGCGACCACCAGAGGCAGCCCGTACGACGCGGCGCGGACCACTGACTGGGGCGTACCGCCGACGCCGATCCACGCCGTCAGCCGACCGGACTCGGTCGGTGGGTAGGCGCGCTGCCCGTCCAGCGGCAGCCGGGTGCTGCCCGTCCAGTGCACCGGTTCCTCTCGGAGCAGCTCGGCGAAGAGGTCGAGCTTCTCGGCGAACAGCACC
This sequence comes from uncultured Nocardioidaceae bacterium, assembly GCA_902805855.1. GTDB lineage: Bacteria > Actinomycetota > Actinomycetes > Propionibacteriales > Nocardioidaceae > Nocardioides_C. The sequence continues at coordinate 13,553 of CADCUJ010000073.1, read as the reverse complement.
TCGTAGTCCTCCAGCCGCAAGCCGAACAGCGGGAAGGACTCGGTGAACGACCCGCGCCCGAGCGTCACCTCGGCACGCCCGTGCGAGAGCGCGTCCAGGGTGGCGAACCGCTCGAAGACCCGCACCGGGTCGTCGGAGCTGAGCACGGTCACGCTGGTGCCCAGTCGGATCCTCCTGGTGCGTGCGGCGATCGCCGCGAGCACCACGTCCGGCGAGGAGATCGCGAAGTCGTCGCGATGGTGCTCGCCGACACCGATGAAGTCCAGCCCCAGCTCGTCGGCGAGCACTGCCTCCTCCACGACCTGGCGTGCCGCCTCGGCGTGGGTCACCACGTTGCCGTCGGAGTCGGTCCCACGGTCACCGAACGTGTCCAGGCCGAACGTGGGCGTCTGCGGCGTTCCCAGCACCTCCAAGGCCACCAGCGTCAGCTCTCGATCCGGCTACGTGCTCGGAGCATCCGGCGGACGCCGTCGGCGCGCTCGAGGACACGCTTGCGAACCAGCTCGACGACCTCCGGCTGGTTCGTGGCCTCCTCCAGGGAGTCGAGGTAGTCGAGGTCGACTCCGGCGCGCGGGAACAGCGACCCGGTGCACACGAGCGCGGCCAGCATGCCGCGCTCGCCGAATGCCGGCAGGCGGCTGCGGTAGTCCTCGGCGAAGGGCCGCAGGAGCTCGTCCTGCCCGGGTCGCCAGAAGGCAGGGCCCATCGCGATGAGTGCGCTGGTGCCCAGCTGAGGCTCACCGAATGCCCGGTCCCACGCCTCTTGTTTTGCCTCAGCCGTTGGGCGCGCCGCCTTGGCCGCGAGCGCGTTCTGCCAGGCGTCCGGGTTGGGATCCTCGCGCTCGAGCCGCTCGACCTCATCGGCGTCGTACCGGCCGAGCTCGGCGAGCCGGGTCAGGTGTCGCCACCGCAGGTCGTGGTCGTCCCGCACCAGACCGCTCAGCGTGTCCAGCTGCTCCGGAGTCGTCGCCGTCGAGGCGAGCGCGCGCACCGCCGCCAGCCGGTGCTCCGGCTGCTCGGCGAGCCGCGTCGCGAGGGTGGCCACCTGGTCCATCAGTGCGTCCCGCCGTCCGGGCGGCGACCATCCCTCGACGGCGCTGGTGGCGATGTCCAGCAGCGGTTCCACCACGCTGGGTGCCGTCTCGTGTCCCAGCACGTCGAGCGCGCAGGCCAGGAACCGCTCGGTGCCGATCTGGCCACGGACCACCAGGTCCCAGGCGGTGGTCACCGCCAGGCAGCGGCTCAGCGCGTCCGGCAGCCGGCCGCCCCCGGTCAGCATCACCGCCAGAGAGTGATCGTCGGGTAGGACTGAGGCGTAGGTGAGGTCACGGTCGTTGACCAGGAGCACGGCGTCGGGATCGACGTCTGCGAGGTCGGTGTCACCAGCGACCTCCAGCGACCTCGTCTCCTTCCGGGAGAGGCGATCGGCTTCTTCGGCGTACACCCCTACGTCGAGCCTGTGCAGCAGCGGTCCGCGCGTGGCCGGTGGTTCCACCCGGATCTGTGCCGCCGAGCCGGTTCGCGTGACGACGAGCCGGTCGGTGCCTGCCGTCCCGAGCCACCCCTGCACCCAGCCGCCGAGGTCACGTTCGCTGGTTGCCTCAACCTCGGCCACCAGGTCGTCCAGCGTGGTGTTCGACCAGGCGTGCTTCTCGAAGTACCTCTGCAGTGCGGCGGTGAAGACCCCTTCGCCGACCAGCTCCACCAGCTGCTTGAGCACCGATGCGCCCTTGGGATAGGTGATCGCGTCGAACGACGCTGCGACCGCCTCGACGTCGGGAATCGGCTGACGGATCGGGTGCGTGGTCGGCGCCAGGTCGGCGGCGTAGGCGCGCTGCTTGTCCCCGACCAGCTGGCGCGCCCAGGCGTTGGTGAACTCGGTGCAGCTGGTGGCCGCCCAGTGACAGGCCCAGTCGGCGAACGACTCGTTGAGCCACAAGTCGTCCCACCAGCGCATCGTGACCATGTCGCCGAACCACATGTGTGCCATCTCGTGCAGCAGGATCAGTGCGCGCAGCTCGCGGTCGGAGTACGACGGGGGCGTCCGGTAGAGGAACGTGTCGTCCCAGGTGACGCAGCCGTAGTTCTCCATGGCGCCACCGAGGTCGGGCAGGAACACCTGGTCGTAGCGGTGCTGCGGGAACGCCAGCCCGAACTGCTCGCCGTAGAACGCCAGCCCCCGTGCGGTGAGGTCGAAGAGCTCGTCAGCATCACGTTCGAGCACCGACGCGAGCGACTGACGCGCGAACAGACCGAGGTCATGGCCGTCGACCTCTCGACGCAGCTCCACCATCGGCCCGGCGTTGACGACGATGTTGTACGTCGACAGCGGCGGCGTGTCCGCAAAGGAGAACCGGCGTCCCTCGTCCAGCTCCGTGACGTCGGGATCACCGCTGTTGCTGGTGGCTGTCCAGGTGTCGGGCACCACCGCCGTGATGCCGAACACCGCCTTGAGGTCGGGCTGGTCGAAGCAGGCGAAGACCCGTCGGGCGTCGTCGGGCTCGAAGCTCGTCCAGACGTAGACCAGCTTGTCGGCAGGATCGACCGATCGGAGCACGCCCTGCGCCTGCGACGTACGGGTCTGCACAGAGCGGACGACAAGCTCGTTGTCCTCCTCGAGACGCTCCAGCACCAGCCGGCCGCCGCTCATCGTCTCGGTCTGCAGGCTCCGCCCGTTCAGAGTCGCCTCCTCCACCGCGGCGAGGCAGTCGATGAACGTGTCCGCCCCCACCTCGCGGCTGCGGAACTCGACCCGAGACGTTGCCCGCAGGGCGTCACCTTCGACCAGGTCGGTGAAGTCGAGCTCGAGGTCGTGGCGGACGACGTCAATGAGGGCGGCGCGTGTCTGCGCCTCGGTCTGGCTGATACTGCGCGGTTCGCTCACCAGCGCAGGCTAGTCGTTCGAGCGAGGGCGCGTGCGCACCGGCCGGAAGGGCTGCCGGCGTCGGCGGGCGGTGGGCCGCAACCGGAGCTGACGTCGGAGGCGGACCTCGATGTTCGTCTCGCTCAGCAGGCGCTTGACCGTCGAGAGCACCGCCGCGTGCAGCTCTGAGATCACCGGGCTCGTGTCCGAGAGCAAGGCGTCGCTGAGCCGAGCCCGCGCCTCGAGCAGGCCGTCGAGGGCCTCCTCGACCCGATGGACCTCGGCGAGGACGCCTTGGGGGCCCGGGCCTGCCTCGGCGCGGACGAGCTCGCCGAACGCTGCGATGCCCGCCGACAGCTCTCGGAAGACCTGCGCAAGCCCTGCCTGCACCGCCTCGCCCACTTCGTCCTCCGGCCATGCGTCGTCGTTGACGGCGTCGGCTACCGCACGGAACAGGCTCCGGATGGCGACCGCGGAGTGCTCGACGGCCTCGAGTCCCTGCCGAAGCCCCGGCCCCACGTCGGGCGTGCCGACGGCGCGCACGTTGAGCTTGCGCCCTTGCTCGGCGCGCAGCAGCGCCTCACCGACCCGGGGGACGTCGTAGGTGATCAGGCGGGCTTCGTCCAGCCAGTCGCGGGACAGGGCGGCGATGTCCCGGTCCCGGCTGCCGTCGCCGTCCCGGTCGCTGTCCTGGTCACTGTCCGGGTCGTTGTCCGGCTGCTCGGCAGCCGCTAGATCGTCGGCGGCACTGGCCAGCAGCCGACCCATCGACTCGGCGAGCCTGCTGATCGCGGTGCCGGCGTCCGCACTGGCGACCTTGGGCGGGAACAGCAGGTTCGCCGCGATACCGACGGCCGCCCCGACCAGGGTCTCGGCGATCCGCTGCCAGGCAGCCGACCCGGACCCGGCCGAGCCGACGCCGAGCACCAGCATCGCGCTGATCGCGACCTCGGTCAGGTTGGACCGAAGTCGCAGCGCCTGTCCGATGACGATCGACAACGCGATCAGCAGCCCGAGGCTCCACCAGGTCAGTGGCACGACGGCGGCGAAGCCGACCGCGACCGACACGCCCGCTACCACGCTGATCACACGGTCGAGGCCACTGGCCAGCAGGCTCACCGGTGTGACCTGGACGACCAACAGCGCCGTGAGCGGCGCCAGCAGCGGACGGGTGCCGGGGAACAGCGACTCGGCCACGATGTAGCTCAACGTCGCCGCAACGGTGAGCCGCAGCGCCCACAGCAGCGCCGGCCGGCCCTCTCGCGTGAACCGGGTCAGCTGCTGCGCCGCCCGGCGTTTCACCGCTTCGAGCACTGCTCCATCATCCACGGACGGGAAAAGCGGCGTGGAGTGGTCGAGCCGAGCTCAGGCAGCGGCGGCCAGCCCCGGCTCGGCCGGCACGTCATCCTTGCGGGCGTTGATCAGCAAGGCCGCGACCACCAACGCCCCAGCCAGCAGCATCCCGCCCCAGAAGAACGCCACGTGGTAGCCGCTGATGAAGGCGGCCGGCGCCAGCTGCTCCGCCTCGGCGGGGTTGCGCAGGTTCTCCGCGAAGTAGCTCGTCACAGCGCCCGCGAACAGCGTGTTCAGCAGTGCGGTGCCCAGAGAGCCACCGATCTGTTGGGCGGTGTTCAGCACGGCGCTGGCGATGCCGGCGTCGTGGCTGCCGACGTTGACCAGGGCGGTGCTCGAGGCGGGGATGAACACGCAGGCCATGCCGATGCTCATCAGGGCCTCGGAGGGAAACACCCATCCCCAGAACGAGGTGTCGTTCTCGATCTGGGTGAGCATCAGCATTCCTGTGGTGCCCAGGATCAGGCCGCCCACCATCAGTGGCCGCGGGCCGACCCTCGGCAACAGCTGGGCGACCACCCCTGCGGTCAAGATGATGCCGAGGCTGAACGGCAAGAACGCGAAGCCGGCTCGTAGCGGGCTGTACCCGAGGTTGAGCTGGAAGTAGTAGGTGAGGAACAAGAACATCGCGAACAGGCCGGCACCCACGAGCAGGAACACCAGGTAGGAGCCGCCGCGGTTGCGGTCCAGCACCACTCGAAGCGGCAGCATGGGGTTCCTCGCCCGGCGCTCCCAGGCTACGAACGCGACGAGCAGGACCACGGCGAGCGCCAGCCAGGTGAGGGTGGACGCTGCGGTCCAGCCCTGCACCGCTGTGTCCAGCGGGTCCTCCGGGTTGGCTGCCTTGGCGGCCTCGGTGAAGCCGTAGACCAGCGCGAACAGCCCGACGGTGGCCAGCACGACGCCGGGCACGTCGTACCGGGTGTCGCCGGGTGCCTTGCTCTCCTTGACCAGGGGGAGTGCGGCACCGGCGACGAGGAGCGCGACCGGCACGTTGACCCCGAGGCACCACCGCCACGAGGCGTACTCGGTGAGCACACCGCCCACGATCAGCCCGATCGCCGCGCCGCCGCCGGCCAGGGCGCCGAACACGCCGAAGGCCTTCGCGCGTTCTCTGGGCTCGACGAACGTCACGGTGACCAAGGAGAGCGCGGCCGGTGCCATCAGCGCAGCGAACGCCCCTTGCAGGGCACGGGCGGCGAAGAGCAGCTCCTGGTTCGGCGCCAGTCCGCCGATCGCCGATGCCGCCGCGAAGCCGAGCAGGCCGATCAGGAAGGTGCGCCTGCGCCCGGTGTAGTCGGCGATGCGGCCGCCGAGGAGCAGCAATGCACCGAAGGCGAGGGTGTACGCGGTGACCACCCACTGCCGGTCGGCGTTGCTGATGCCCAGGTCCGCCTGCGCGGAGGGCAGCGCGATGTTCACGATCGACGCGTCGAGAACGATCATCAGCTGGGCCGCGGCGAGCACGGCCAGGGCCCACCAGCGACGGGAGTCCGGCTCCTGGGTCGGCCCACCACCGCCGGCCAGGGACGCCTCGGCGTGCGGTCCGCGTCCGGACTCCAGGGACTCCGTCACGATCTCTCCTCGGGTCGGCGCCACGCTCCGGTGGGCAGGGCGATCAGTCAAGCAGCCTGCACCGACAACTCGGCCAACCGACGATGTCTTCCCGGTGACGCGGACCTTGCCGAGGTGGGCTAGACCTCAGCCGCCGAGGAGACCGCCGAGACCGCTGCTGCTCTTGCTCCCGCTGCTTGCCTGCGCCCCACCCTGGACCACCGACTCACTGGGCTGGATCAGCACGTACCCGTTGCCGCCGAACGCCATCTGGAAGGTCTCGCCGGTGCCGCCGCGGACCATCGACTTGAGCCCGCCGGTGTCGATCCGGACATCCATGCTCACCCCGGCGGTCCACATCACCACGGCCTGGGCGTCGGCGAAGGTCGGGGCGGTAGCGACGTCCAGGGCGACCGGGTCGCCCTTGGTGGTGATCGCGACGTACCCGGTCCCGCGGAGCGAGACGTTGTAGAGGCCGCCGGTCATCGCCGCGCCGCGCGCCTGGATCCGGTGGATGTCCCACTCGATCGAGGAGGAGAAGGCGAGCACGTTGTTGCCGCTGACCGAGATCGAGTCGTTCTCCAGGTACATGACCTGGACCTCCGAGGCCAGCTCCGCTACGAAGAGCTCGCCCTGTCCGGAGCACTGCATCATGTCGACGCCCTCGCCGGTCATCGCCGACTTGAACATCTTCCCGAGGCCACCAGCCCCCTTGTTCTCGAACCGTACGTCGCCCTGGTAGCCGACCATCGTCCCGGTCTTCGCCCACACCGGGCCGTAGCCCATCTGGATCTTCAGCAGCTTCTTGTTCTGCAAGGTGAAAGGATCCTGGGACGCCTTCTCCTTGAAATCTTCGAACAGTGATCCGTGGATTGGCACGTGCTTGTTCCCCTCTGCTGACGAGGGCCGCACTTCTGCGGTCCCGGTGTTGCGGAAACACTATCGCCGGGTATCGGCTCGCGCGTAGGCTTCGGGCATTCGGCAGCGATCGTCTGGACCGGTCGGAGGCATGCACATGGGTTTCATGGACAAGGCGAAAGCCGCGGCGAACGACCTCGCGTCGAAGGCGGACACCAAGCTGGCGAGCTCCGGACTCGGCGGGCCGGGAAGTTCCGGGCCGAGTCGCGACGCCGACCGGTACCTCCGCGATCTCGGCGTGCTCAGCTACCTCGAGACCAGCGGACGTCCCGCGTCGCCGGAGGACCGGGACCGCGTGCTCTCCGCCTTGCGCGAGATGGACGCGCGCGGGGCGCTGGGCGCGTTAACGCTGCAGACGGCCGCGCCGCCACCCCCCGGTGCCGCTGCGCCGCCGCCGCCTGGTGCACCTGCCGCACCCGGTGCCCCCGCGCCGTCCGCGGCCGCCGGAGCCGGACCCACCGTCGCATCCGACCCGACGCCCCCGCAGCCACCGACTGCGCCTCCGCCCCCACCCCCGTCGTGGGCGGGCAGGGAGGAGTGAGCCGAGGGGCGCCGGACCGACCGGTCGGTCCACCGGCCTGAGGGCGGGTGAAGGCTCCACCGAGCGTCGGCGGCTCGTGGAATGCTGCGCAGCGTGACCCTCTGGATCCACCGCGCGGAACGCACCGACCTGTTGGCGGACGAGCTGGGTTCGCTGCTGGCCGAACCGCTCGACGACCCGTTCGCCGAGGAGGTCGTCGTGGTGCCGGCCCGGGGGGTCGAGAGGTGGCTCACCCAGCGGCTCTCGCACCGGCTCGGTGTCGGTGACCGCGGCGGGGACGGGGTGTGCGCGGGTGTCCGCTTCCTCAACCCGGGCTCATTGGTCGCGATGCTGCTCGGCAAGGAGCGCCACGACGCGTGGGATCCGGACACGATGGTGTGGCCGCTCCTCGACGTCATCGACGGCTCCATGGGCGAGCCGTGGTGCGCGACGCTCTCGGCCCATCTGGGGTTCGGCGTCCCCGGCGAGCTGGGCGAGCTGCGGAGGAGCCGGCGCTACTCCGTGGCCCGGCGACTGGCCGGCCTGTTCGCGGCTTACGCCGTGCAGCGACCGCAGCTGATCACCGACTGGCGAGAGGGACGTGACACCGACGGGGCAGGCAGGCTGCTCGACGAGGACCTGCTGTGGCAGGCGGAGCTCTGGCGGCGGTTGGTCGCACTGGTCGCAGAGGTGCCACCCGACGTGCGCCACGCCGAGACCCTGGCCCGGTTGCGGTCCGGCGACGAGGCCGGGCTGGACCTACCGCCACGGCTGAGCCTGTTCGGGCACACCCGGCTGCCGCGGACCGAGGTGGAGCTGCTCGACGCGCTCGGTCAGCTGCGCGGAGTGCACCTGTGGCTGCCGCAGGCGTCGCCGAGACTGTGGGACGACCTGGCCACGCCGAGCGGTGCAGGGCCGGTGCCGCGCGCGGACGACCGGTCGGTGGAGACGGTGCGGCATCCGTTGCTCGCCTCGCTCGGGCGTGATGCCCGGGAACTCCAGCGGGTGCTGAGTGTGGCGGCGGAGGCGGTCACGGCAGGTGCGACCGGCGGGGGCGGCGACCGGACCGCCGACCAGACCACCGACACCTTGTTGGCGTGGCTGCAGGCGGACTTGCGCGGCAACCTCGAGCCGGACGTCGAGGCGCGCGCGAGCCGATCGCTGGGCGAGGGAGATCGGTCGGTGCAGGTGCACGCATGCCATGGGGCTACCAGGCAGATCGACGTGCTGCGCGAGGTCCTGGTCGGGCTGCTCGAGGACGACCCGACGCTCGAGCCGCGCGACATCTTGGTGATGTGCCCGGACGTCGAGACCTACGCGCCGTTGATCCAGGCGGGCTTCGGCCTCGCCGGGGACGACGGGCATCCGGCGCACCGGCTGCGCGTGAAACTGGCGGACCGGGCACTGTCCAGCACGAACCCGTTGCTCGCCGTCGCCTCGACCCTGATCACGATCGCCGGTGGCCGGGTGACCGCGACCGAGGTGCTCGACCTGGCTTCCGCAGGTCCCGTGCGGCGTCGCTTCGGCTTCACCGACGACGACCTCGCCCAGCTGACGTCCTGGGTGGACCAGGCGGGGATCCGCTGGGGCCTCGACGCCTCGCACCGGGGTGGGTTTGGGCTGGACCTGCGCGACAACACCTGGGAGGCCGGGCTCAGCCGGGTGCTCCTCGGTGTCGCGATGGCCGAGGACGAGCACCGCGTCCTCGCCTCCGCCCTGCCCGTCGACAACGTCTCCAGCGGGGACATCGACCTGGCTGGACGGTTCGCCGAGTACGTCGACCGGCTCGCTGACCTCGTCCGCGCCACGGACTCGGCCTCGACGGTGGAGGAGTGGGTCCAGGCGCTCTCGCGAGCCGTGCACCGGTTGGCCAGCGTGCCCGCGCGCGACGCGTGGCAGAGCGCGCAGTTCGACCGGGAGCTTGCGCGGACCGAGGATGCGGCGCGCGTGGACTCGGCCCGCGGCGCGACGCGGCTGGTGCTCGCCGACGTGCGGAACCTCCTGGCCCACCGGCTCGGCGGTCGCCCGACGAGAGCGAACTTCCGCACCGGCACGCTGACCGTGTGCACGATGGTCCCGATGCGATCGGTCCCGCATCGAGTGGTCTGCCTGGTGGGGCTGGACGACGGGGTGTTCCCCAGGACCGGCTCGGTGGACGGCGACGACGTACTCGCTCGCAACCCGATGACCGGCGAGCGCGACGTCCGCAGCGAGGACCGGCAGCTGCTGCTCGACGCCCTGCTTGCCGCGCGGGAGAGGCTGGTGATCACCTACACCGGGGCCAACGAGCACACCGGTGCCGAGCGTCCGCCCGCTGTGCCGCTCGGTGAGCTGCTCGACGCGCTCGACCGGACCGGCGCCGGTCCGGTCAGGGACAAGGTGCTGATCCGGCATCCGCTTCAGCCGTTCGATACACGCAACCTGGTGCCCGGCGAGCTCGTCGCAGGCACAGCCTTCAGCTTCGACCGCTCGGCGCTCGCGGGCGCCGAGGCGGCGCGCACCGATCGGCGACCGGGGGGACCGCTGCTCCCGGGGCCACTGCCCGCGCGCGAGGACGCCGACCTCTCTCTGGCCGAGCTGCAGGCGTTCTTCGCCCATCCGGTCCGTGCATTTCTTCGTCTGCGCCTCGACGTGTCGGCTCCCCTGGAGGCCGAGCAGACGCTCGACGCCGTGCCCATCGACCTCGATGCGCTGGAGAAGTGGGCGATCGGCGACCGGCTTCTCGACGCTGTGCTCAACGGCGCGGATGCCACCTCGAGCATGACCGCCGAGCAGCTGCGCGGGCTGCTGCCGCCCGGCCGGCTCGGCGCCCGCACCCTGGAGGAGGTGGTGCTGCTGGTCAAGCCGCTCTACGAGCAGGCCGTCGCACTCCGGGAAGGCACGGCCCGCGTCGTCGACGTCGACATCGACCTCGGCAACGGTCGGCGCGTCACCGGCACGGTCCCGTCGGTGTTCGGCAACAAGCTGGTCACCGTCACCTACTCCAACCTCGCCGCCAAGCACCGGGTCAAGTCGTGGCTCGACCTGCTCGCACTCAGCGCCGGTCATCCCGACGAGCACTGGACCGCGCACGCCATCGGGAAGGCGAGGGCCGGGGCCACCCGGGCGCTTGCCGGTCCGCTCGACCAGCGAGCACTCGGGTGGCTGCGCGAGCTGGTCGACATCTACGACCGCGGGATGCGCGAGCCGCTGCCGCTGCCGGTGAAGACGGCGTGCGCGTACGCCGAGGAGAGTGCCCGGCTGCGCAGGGGGATGAACGCCGATCCGGTGTTCAGGGCGCGTAAGGCCTGGCGGACAGACCGCTTCTCCCCGACCGGCATCCCGGGCGAGGACGCCGACGCCTCGCACGAGCGGGTGTACGGCGAAGGCGCTGCGCTGGAGGTACTGATGAGCGAGCCGAGGCCCGACGAGCGGTGGAACGACGAGCCGCACCGGCTCGGCCAGTATGCCTGGCGGTTCTGGGGGCCGTTGCTGGAAGGCGCGGAGAGGGTGGGTGCTTTGTGAGCGAAGCGCGAGAGCACGAGCGTGCGAGTGGTCGAGCTGCGAGTGAACGGTTCAGCTTGTGAGCGAAGCGCGAGAGCACGAGCGTGCGAGTGGTCGAGCTGCGAGTGGAGGGGGCAGCAGATGAGCGTGTACCTGCCGAGCTTCGACATCTGCGAGCCGCTTCCGGTGACCGGCACCACGCTGCTCGAGGCAAGCGCCGGGACCGGCAAGACGTGGACGATCGGCGCCCTCGTCGCCCGCTACGTCGCCGAGGGGGTCGCCACGCTGGAGCAGATGCTCGTGGTCACCTTCGGCCGCGCGGCCAGCCAGGAGCTGCGGGAACGGGTCCGGCTCCAGCTCGTCGAGGCCGAGCGAGCGCTGTCGAACCCAGAGGCGTCGCGCGAGCCCAGCGACCTGATCGACCTGCTGCTCGACGCGGACGCCGACGAGCTGGCCCGCCGTCGACAGCGGATCCGCGAGGCGCTCGGCACCTTCGACGCGGCCACGATCGCGACCACCCATCAGTTCTGCCAGCTGGTGCTGCGCAGTCTGGGGGTGGCCGGGGACACCGATGCCAACGCAACTCTGGTCGAGGACCTCGATGACCTGCTCACCGAGGTGGTCGACGACCTGTACCTGCGTCGCTTCGCCGGCATCGACGCAGACCCCCCGTTCTCGCGGGGGGCGGCAATGGCTCTGGGCCGGAAGGCGGTGGCCGACCCTCAGGCCCGGCTCGAGCCGCACGACGCCGACCCGGCGACGCTGCCCGGCCAGCGCGTCGCGTTCGCGAGGGACGTTCGCGACGAGCTGGAGCACCGGAAACGTCGGCTCGGCGTGCTCAGCTACGACGACCTGCTCTCCCAGCTGGCGGACGCACTGACCTCGGGCGACGCGCCCGCCCGGCAACGGATGCGGCAGCGGTGGAGAGTGGTGCTCGTCGATGAGTTCCAAGACACCGACCCCGTGCAGTGGCAGGTCCTCGACCGGGCGTTCACCGCTCACGCCACGATGGTCTTGATCGGCGACCCGAAGCAGGCGATCTACGCCTTCCGTGGGGGCGACGTGACGACGTACCTCCAGGCCGCCGCGACCGCGACGACGCGGAAGACGCTGGGCACGAACTGGCGCTCCGATGGAGCCTTGGTCGACTCCTTGCAGGTCCTGCTGCGCGGGGCCGAGCTCGGCGACCGCGAGATCGTGGTGCGCGAGGTGCAGGCGCACCACGGCGGCTCCCGGCTCACCGGCGCCGGCGCCCCGTTCCGGCTGCGGGCGGTGCACCACGACCTGCTCGGCAAGAGCCGCAAGGCCCAGCTGCGGGTCGACGACATCCGCCCGCACGTGGTCCAGGACGTCGCCCGGGACATCAAGCGGCTGCTGACATCGGGGGCGAGGTTCGAGGGCCGCCACCTCGAGCCGCGTGACGTGGCCGTGCTCGCGTTCCGGAACGCCGACCTCCAGGCGACCCAGGTCGCGCTCGCGGACATCGGTGTGCCGGCTGTCGTTGCCGGCAGCGGCAGCATCTTCGCTACGCCGGCCGCGACCGAGTGGCTGACGCTGCTCGAAGCCCTCGAGCAGCCGCATCGATCTTCGCGGGTGCGCAGCGCGGCCCTGACCTGCTTCCTCGGGCACACGCCCGAAACCATCGACAGCGCAGGGGACGCGCTCACCGACCAGGTGGCCGAGACGATGCGGGAGTGGGCCGAGCTGCTGGGCTCGCGGGGCGTCGCCGCGGTCCTCGAGGTCGCCGTTACCGGTGGGCTACCGGCGCGTGTGCTCTCTCGCGTCGGTGGCGAGCGCCTGCTCACCGACCTGCGCCAGGTGGGCCAGTCCCTCCACCAGGTCGCCGCCGAGGAACGCCTCGGTCCGGTCGGGCTGCTGACCTGGCTGCGCAGCCAGATGGCCGATGACAAGGTCGAGGTGGCCAGTGACCGGACCCGTCGGCTGGACAGCGACGCGGCCGCGGTGCAGCTGGTGACCATCCACGGCAGCAAGGGTCTGCAGTACCCGGTTGTCTACCTGCCGACCCTCTGGGACCGCTTCCTGCGAGCGCCGGACGTGCCTCGCTTCCACGCCGACGACGGGCAGCGCTGTCGCGACGTCGGCGGGGGAGGACCGCAGTGGGCCGACCACGTCGCCCGGGCGATGAGCGAGGACGCGGGGGAGTCCCTGCGGCTGCTCTACGTCGCGATGACCCGCGCCCAGTCCCAGGTCGTCGCCTGGTGGGCACCGGCGGCCCGCAACACCCCGGCATCGCCGCTGCACCGGCTGCTCCTCGGTCGACGGCCGGGTGCCTCCGCGGTGCCGGACGAGCAGCAGGACTTCGACATGGCGCGAGTCCCGGACATCCTCAACGTGTGGCAGCGGCTCGGTGGGCCGGCCTGGGAGGCTGCCGCGCTCGCCCAGCTGCCTGCGGGGGACCTGGACAGGGACGAACGTCGATTGTCGGTGCGTGAGTTCGGCCGCACCGTGGACACGGCATGGAGGCGTACCTCGTATTCCTCGTTGAGCTCGCCGACCTCCCGCGACGAGCGACCTTCGGCTGCCGTGGGCAGCGAGCCGGAGGAGCAGCCGAAGGACGACGAGGACTCGACGCCGTCCTTGGACCTGAGAACGAGCGGTGCCGCAGGCGAGCAGCCGACGGCGCCCGAGCCCGAGGGCAGTGTCCCGTCGCCGATGGCGGAGCTGCCGGTCGGGGCAACCTTCGGGTCGCTGGTCCACGCGGTGCTGGAGGTCGCCGACCCGGAGGCGCCCGACCTGCATGCGGAGCTGCTCTCCCACATCCGCGAGCAGCTGGTGCGCTGGCCCGTCGAGCTCGTCCCCGACCTCCTGGCCGAGGCCCTGGTCCGAGTGTGCGAGAGTCCG
>CADCUJ010000072.1:23522-23948 GCA_902805855.1 uncultured Nocardioidaceae bacterium | reverse complement strand
CCCGGCGCGCCGGCCCACTGACGGCTGCCTGCCGCTCGGAGCGCCTCGTTGGCGACGGCCCGTCGCACCGCCTAGGCTGTCGGACATGGATTACAAGGTTGCCGATCTGACCCTGGCCGAGTTCGGCCGCAAGGAAATCGACCTGGCCGAGCACGAGATGCCCGGCCTGATGGCGATGCGCGAGCAGTACGGGGAGTCGAAGCCGCTGCAGGGGGCCCGGATCGCCGGCTCCTTGCACATGACCATCCAGACTGCCGTGCTGATCGAGACCCTGGTCGCCCTGGGCGCCGAGGTGCGGTGGGCCAGCTGCAACATCTTCAGCACCCAGGACCACGCAGCGGCGGCCGTCGCCGTCGGGCCGCACTGGACCCCCGACGACCTGCAGGGCGTGCCGGTGTTCGCCTGGAAGGGCGAGACGCTGGAGGA
>CADCUJ010000072.1:0-23512 GCA_902805855.1 uncultured Nocardioidaceae bacterium | reverse complement strand
AGTGGGGTCGCAAGGAGCTGATGCTAGCCGAGCAGGAGATGCCCGGGCTCGTCGCCTGCCGCGAGGAGTTCGCCGCGTCGCAGCCGCTGAAGGGGCTGAAGATCGTCGGGTCGCTGCACATGACGATCCAGACGGCCGTCCTGATCGAGACGCTGACGCTGCTCGGGGCGGACGTGCGGTGGTGCTCGTGCAACATCTTCAGCACGCAGGACCACGCCGCCGCCGCGGTCGTCGTCGGCCGCCCGGAGACCGGCGGCACCGTCGAGGACCCCAAGGGCGTGCCGGTGTTCGCCTGGAAGGGCGAGACGCTGGAGGAGTACTGGTGGTGCACCGAGCAGATCCTGACCTGGCCCGGCGGGCAGCAGCCCAACACCATCCTCGACGACGGCGGCGACGCCACGCTGCTGGTGCACAAGGGCGTGGAGTTCCAGAAGGCCGGTAGCGTCCCCGAGGCCACCGAGGACGACCCCGAGGAGTTCACCTACATCCTCGGCGTGCTGCGCCGCACCCTCGCCGAGGGACGGGACTGGACCGACACCGCCAACGCGATCAAGGGCGTCACCGAGGAGACCACCACCGGCGTGCACCGCCTCTACGAGATGCACCGCGGTCAGGCGCTGCTCTTTCCGGCGATCAACGTCAACGACTCCGTCACGAAGTCGAAGTTCGACAACAAGTACGGCTGCCGGCACTCGCTGATCGACGGGCTGAACCGGGCGACCGACGTGCTGATCGGCGGCAAGGTCGCCGTCGTGTGCGGCTACGGCGACGTGGGCAAGGGCTGCGCGGAGGCGCTGCGCGGTCAAGGTGCCCGCGTGGTGATCACCGAGATCGACCCGATCTGCGCCCTGCAGGCCGCCATGGACGGCTACCAGGTGTCCACGCTCGAGGACGTCTTGTCGACAGCGGACATCGTGATCACCGCGACCGGCAACAAGTTCGTGGTGACCGCCGACCAGATGTCACGGATGAAGCACCAGGCGATCGTCGGCAACATCGGGCACTTCGACAACGAGATCGACATGGCCGGGCTGGAGCGGTACGACGGGATCACCCGCAAGCAGGTCAAGCCGCAGGTCGACGTGTTCACCTTCCCGGCTCGAGACGGCAAGCCGGGCAGCTCGGTGATCATTCTGTCCGAGGGCCGGCTGATGAACCTCGGCAACGCGACCGGCCATCCGTCGTTCGTGATGTCGAACTCCTTCACCAACCAGGTGCTCGCGCAGATCGAGCTGTTCACCAAGACCGAGGAGTACCCGGTCGGCGTCTACGTGCTGCCCAAGCACCTCGACGAGGAGGTCGCTCGGCTGCACCTGAAGGCGCTCGGGGTCTCGCTCACCGAGCTCACCCCCGACCAGGCGTCCTACCTCGGTGTCCCCGTTGAGGGCCCCTTCAAGTCCGAGCACTACCGCTACTAGGCGCGCGGCAGGCAAGGGGAGGCAGGGCAACCAGGCGATGACCTTGCTGGACAACAACCGGGGGAAGGTCCTGGTCGTCGACGACGACCCGGCCCTGTCTGAGATGCTCGGGATCGTCTTGCGCAACGAGGGCTTCGAGTCCCGGGTCTGTCCCACCGGCGACCAGGCTATGTCGGCCTTCCGCGACTACCGGCCCGACCTGGTCCTGCTCGACCTGATGCTGCCAGGCAAGGACGGCATCGACGTGTGCCGCGAGATCCGCGCCGAGTCCGGCGTACCCATCGTGATGCTCACCGCCAAGAACGACACCGTCGACGTGGTCGTCGGACTCGAGTCCGGGGCCGACGACTACGTGGTCAAGCCGTTCAAGCCGAAGGAGCTCGTCGCCCGCATCCGCGCGAGGGTACGCCGGTTCGACGAGCCGGGCCCGGAGACGTTGAACATCGGCGACGTGGTGATCGACGTGGCGGGCCACACCGTGACCCGCGCGGACCACCAGGTCTCGTTGACCCCGCTCGAGTTCGACCTGCTGGTGTGCCTGGCTCGCAAGCCGTGGCAGGTCTTCACCCGCGAGGTGCTGCTGGAACAGGTCTGGGGCTACCGCCACGCCGCGGACACCAGGCTGGTGAACGTGCACGTGCAGCGGCTGCGTTCGAAGGTGGAGCACGACCCCGAGAACCCCGAGATCGTGCAGACGGTGCGCGGGGTCGGTTACAAGGCCGGCACACCCTGAGGCCATGAACGGCGACGCCCCGAAGAGGATGCCGGCCCGGTGAGCACCCGCGGGCTCCTCCGACGCGCCACGACCGTGTGGCGCCGCTCCATCCAGGCCCGGGTGGTGATCAGCACCCTGGTGCTCTCGGCAGTCGTCGTCTCCTTGGTCGGCTGGTTCCTGCTGCGCCAGATCACCGAGGGGCTGGTGGACAGCAAGACCAGCGCCTCGGTAGCCGAGGCGACCAGGGGAGCGGCGGAGGCGCAGGACCGGCTCTCCGGGACCAGCGGGACCGACCCGGACGCGGCCGCGCAGCTGTCCCAGCTCGCGACCACGATCGTCTCCCGAGGTGACGTCCAGGGCTTCGACGTGGTGCTCGCCGGGCCAGTCGCGGGGACCACCGACGGACTCGTCGCGGGCAGTGGCACGCGCAAGTCGCCGGGCGTGGTCGCAGCCAGCGTGCCCGAGCCGTTGCGCGAGGCGGTCGAGCAGCGGGCCGGAACCTCGTGGACCTACACCGCGATCCGCTACGAGCGCGACACCGGGCAGCCGACGGTGCCCGGGATCGTGACCGGATCGCAGATCACCCTGCCGGCGGACGGCGGCACCTACGCGCTCTACTACCTGTTCCCGATGAGCGACCAGCAGGAGACGCTCTCCTTGGTGCGGCAGGCGCTGTTCACCGCCGGTGCCCTGCTCCTGGCACTGATCGGCGGGCTCACCTGGCTGGTCACCCGGCAGGTGGTGACCCCGGTGCGCCTAGCGCGCCTCGTGGCCGAGCGGCTCGCCTCCGGACGGCTCGAGGAGCGCATGCACGTGCGCGGGGACGACGACATCGCCCGCCTGGGCACCTCGTTCAACCAGATGGCGGCCAGCCTGCAGAAGCAGATCCGGCAGCTGGAGGAGCTCTCCCGAGTGCAGCGGCGCTTCGTCTCCGACGTCTCCCACGAGCTGCGCACGCCACTGACCACGGTGCGGATGGCAGGCGACGTACTCCACGACGCGCGCGAGCGGTTCGACCCGGCCACCGCACGCTCCGCAGAGCTTCTGCAGAAGGAGCTGGACCGGTTCGAGCTGCTGCTGACCGACCTGCTCGAGATCAGCCGGTTCGACGCGGGCGCGGCAGCGCTGGACCTCGAGGACGTGGACCTGGCCGGGGTCGCGCACCGGGTCGCGGAGAACACCCGCGCGCTGGCGGAGCGCCGTGGCACGCGGATCGTGGTGCGTGCGCCCCAGCGTCCCTGCGTCGCGGAGGTCGACGTGCGACGTGTCGAGCGGATCGTCCGCAACCTGGTCGTCAACGCGATCGACTACGCCGACGGGCACGACGTCGTGGTCTGGGTGGACGCCAACGAGGACTCGACGGCCCTGGCCGTGCGCGACTACGGCTGCGGGCTGCAGCCAGGACAGAGCGCGATGGTCTTCGACCGGTTCTGGCGGGCCGACCCGGCCCGCGCGCGGGCGACCGGTGGCACCGGCCTCGGATTGTCGATCTCGCTGGAGGACGCACGTCTGCACGGCGGCTGGCTGCAGGCCTGGGGAGAGCCCGGTGGTGGCGCGCAGTTCCGGCTGACCCTGCCCCGGCGCGCAGGCGACCGGATCTCCAGGAGCCCGCTCCCCCTGGTGCCGCCGGACACGAGAGCCGCCGCGGTCGGTGCGGTGGGCGCACGCTACGGGCGCGTGGACGAGACGACGGCGGGCGCCCAGTGAAGGGCCCGCTGCTGCGCGTCGTGGTCGGCGTGATGCTGCTGGCGCTCGCCGGCTGCGGCGGACTACCCCGCGAGGGCCCGATCCAGTCGGGTCCCAGCAGGGAGCCCGGCGCCGAGCTCGAGGCGGCCGTGGACTACACCCCCGAGGGCCCTCGTCGTGGGGCCGTGCCGCTCGACGTGGTCGGCGGGTTCCTCCAGGCGATGCAGGCAACTCCGCTGAGCACGGCGGTGGCCCGGGAGTTTCTGACCGACGAAGCGAGCACGGAGTGGGTGCCCGAGAAGGCCACGGTCGTCTATGGCGTGTACGCCCTGGAGGGCCGGGGTGCCAGGATTCGCCTGGAGCTGTCCGAGACAGCCAAGCTCGACTCACGTGGTGAGTGGCTGGGCGACACCAGCGAGGGGCGCGGGCTCAGCCACCGGCTGCGCCTGGTCCGCGAGCGCGGGCAGTGGCGGATCAGCAACCCGCCCGACTCGCTGATCATTGCGCAGGCCTACTTCCAGACCCGCTTCACCCAGCACTTCCTGCACTTCTTCGACCGGTCGGCACAGGTCCTGGTCCCGGAGCCGGTCTACGTCCCGGTCGGCGAACAGGCCCCCACGCTGCTGGTGCGCGGTCTGCTCAGGGGCCCGGAGCCCCCGCTGAGCGAGGTGATCCGGACGTTCATCCCGGCCAGGACCCAGCTCGACGACCTCTCTGTGCTGGTGTCCGACGACGGACTCGCCCAGGTGCCGCTCACCGAGAACATCGCAGAGGTGGATGCGGAGACCCTGGACCTGGCACTCGCCCAGATCGGCTGGACGCTGGGCCAGGTACCTGGGGTGCGGAAGTTCCAGGTCACCGTGGACGGCTCCCCGCTCCAGCTGCCGGGGCAGGGCACGAACCACGACGTGACGGCGTGGCCGGAGTTCGACCCTTCCGTCGCCTGGGCCTCGCCGGACCTGTTCGGCATCCGCGACTCACGCGTGGTGGCCGTCTCGGACGGCGGTAGTGAGCGGCTCCTGGGCGTCACCGGCGCCAAGGACTTCGACGCTCGCGCCGTCGCGCTCGACCTTCCTGCCCGGCGGGTCGCGGGCGTGAGCGGCGACGGGAGCAGCGTGCTGGTCGCGCCACGTGACCGGGCGGGCGCAGCGGTGCGCGACCCGGCCGGCCCGATCGTGTCGGGGGCCGAGGATCTGCTGCAGCCGGCCTGGGACATCCACGGCCAGCTCTGGCTGCTCGACCAGACCCCCGACGGGGCCGCCCTCAGCGTCCTCTCCGAGGACACCACGAAGGTGGCGGCTCCAGGGATCACCGGCCGCGACGTCGAGGCGTTCGAGCTGTCTCGCGACGGCACCCGCCTGGTGGCGGTGGTCGAGCGCGGACGTCGTGACCGGCTTGTCGTGGCCCGAGTGGTTCGCCGCGACGACGGCTCGGTGCGAGGCGTCACCCCCGCGCAGCAGCTGCCCTTGGCAGGCAGCGCGGTCAAGGAGATCCAGGACGTCGCCTGGCGTACTCCGGGCAGCGTCATGGTGCTGACCCAGCCCACGCAGGGCAGCTCGCAGGTGTCGCTGGCCCTGGTCGACGGCTCCACGGCAACCGGTGACCTGGTCCCGGACGCCGGGATCCTGCCCCAGCAGCCGGTCCGGCTGGTGGCCTCGCCCACCCCCGGCACTCCGGTGCTCGTCGAGACGGCTCGACGTCGCATCTACGAGCTGTCCGAGGGCGACGGATGGTCCAGGTCGGCGATCGAGCCGGGGCTGGCCTCGGTCACGTACGTCGGCTGAGGCGGTCCACAGGCCAGGTTCCTGGGGTTGGCACACGTGTCCCGGCACCGCACCGTGGAGCAGTGCGGGATGCGTGGCTGGACCTGGTCCTGGGCAGCAGCTGCGGTGTCTGCGGCCTCCCCGGCCGGGTGCTGTGCGAGCCGTGCGAGCGCGAGCTGCCGAGCTCAGCGCGCGTGACTTGGCCGACGCCGCGCCCGCCGGGTCTCGCCCGACCGATGGCTGCAGGTGCCTACGACGGCGCACTCCAGGTGCTCATCAACGCGCACAAGGAGCACAGCCAGTTCAGCCTCGCCAGGCCGCTCGGCAAGGTGCTGGCCCATGCGGTGCACGCGCTCGTGCACGCAGACGAACCGGGCGAGAGCCGGGCAGGTGACCGGGCGGTCGTGCTGGTCCCGGTGCCTTCGCGGTCCTCGGTGGTGCGGGCCCGCGGACACGACCCGATGCTGCGGGTCAGCCGGCAGGCGGCCGGAATGCTGCGCCGCTGGGGCGACCCCGTCGTGGTGGTCGGCCTGCTGCGGAGCCGTGGTGTCACCGCCGACCAGGCCGGGCTGGGCGCCGAGCAGAGGGCGGAGAACCTCACCGGTTCGATGGCCTGCCCACCCCGACTCGTCGCGGGGACGAGGAGCCGCTGGGCCGACGCCGGCTATGTGGTGGCGGACGACGTACTCACCACCGGGGCCACGGCGCGGGAGGCTCAGCGGGCGCTGGAGGCCCACGCCCTCCCGGTTCTCGGCATTGCCACGATCGCAGCGACCCGGAGGCGGTTTCCCGTCTCGTCGACGGCCCCTGGGCAATACCAGGCTTCGCTACCGTTTCGAGGTCAAGACGACTAGCGTCTGGACATGGAGTCCGTCCGGGTCCGTGGTTGCGTCGGGAGGATCCAGCCGAGCCGGTGCTCGGGCTCGGACACCCGGCAAGCCGATGCCAGTCGCAGGCGAAACGGTCCACGTAAGACGGCGCGTAGGGGGATACCCCCTTCGCGTCGTCGATCACGGTGCGGCTTAGAGGTAAGCCCTGCCCTCCGCCCGTCGTCAGACACGGCGTGCCCGGGGGAGAAGGTCAGTAGTGGCACAGGAGCTGCGAGGACCTCAGCAGGCGGATGTGGGGTCGAAGACCAGGTCGGCCGGGCGGGCTCCGTTTCCTCAGGTCGCCGGGTGGGTACGCCGCCCTGCCCACCAACAATCCGGGAGGTCGCCCGTGGACATCGTGGTCAAGAGCCGGCACATCGAGGTCTCGGACCGGTTCCGCGCACACGTTGAGGAGAAGCTGCTCCGCCTGGAGAAGCACGATCACCGGGTGATGCGGGTCGAGGTCGAGATCGACAAGGAGCGCAACCCTCGCCAGCACGACCGCGCAGTCCGCGTGGAGCTGACCGCGTTCTCCAAGGGTCCCGTCGTCCGGGCCGAGGCGGCCGCCGAGGACAAGATGGCGGCTCTGGACATGGCGCTGGACAAGATGGCCGGCCAGATGCGACGAGCCGCGGACCGGCGACGGGTGCACCGGGGTCGACACACGCCGGTCTCGGTCGGGCAAGCCCTCGCAAGCTCGGTCGCGCAACCCGACAGCACCCTGGAGGACGGCACCGGCGACGGCGCGTCGGAGCGGCGCGTCGGGCCGATCACCGTGGTCGGCGACGGGCCGCTGGTGGTCCGCGAGAAGCGCCACCCCGCAGAGCCGATGACGCTGGACCAGGCGCTCTACGAGATGGAGCTGGTCGGCCACGACTTCTTCCTGTTCGTCGACAAGGACAGCGACTGTCCTTCGGTGGTCTATCGCCGGCGTGGCTACGACTACGGCGTGATCTCGCTCGACATCGGGTGATACGCGTCGATCCAAAGGCTGGTCATGCCATGATCGGTGCGTGGCAGTAGCACAGCAGCGCCCGAAATCCAGTGGTGAGCCGATTCGGGTCGCCGTCGTAGACGACCAGGAGCTGTTCCGCCGTGGCCTGACGATGCTTCTGGCCGTCGAGGACGACATCGACGTGGTCGGCGAGGCCGGAGACGGGATGGCAGCCACGGACCTGGCGACGTCCGCGGTGCCCGACGTCATCTTGATGGACGTTCGGATGCCGAAGCGCTCCGGGATCGAGGCGTGCCTGTCGATCAAGGACAGCGCCCCCTCCGCGAAGATCATCATGCTCACCGTCTCCGATGAGGAGGCGGACCTCTACGAGGCCGTGAAGAACGGTGCATCCGGCTACCTGCTCAAGGACTCCTCCATCGAGGAGGTGGCCCAGGCGATCCGAGTGGTCGCCGACGGACAGTCGCTGATCAGCCCGTCGATGGCCATCAAGCTGCTCGACGAGTTCAAGCAGATGTCCCGTTCGGACCGCCAGCAGGTGCCGGGCCCGCGGCTGACCGACCGGGAGCTCGAGGTGCTCAAGCTCGTCGCTCAGGGGCTGAACAACCGGGAGATCGCCAAGCGGTTGTTCATCAGCGAGAACACCGTGAAGAACCATGTGCGCAACATCTTGGAGAAGCTGCAGCTGCACTCCCGGATGGAGGCCGTGATGTACGCCGTACGAGAGAAGCTGCTCGACATTCCGTGACGCAGACCCTCTCCCGATCCCAGGCCCGCAAGATCGCGCTGGCCGCCCAGGGGTTCCGGGACCCGCGACACACCGTGCCGACGATGCGGACCTTCAACCGCGCCTTGTCGCGCACAGCCGTGCTGCAGGTCGACTCGGTCAACGTGCTGCAGCGCGCGCACTACATGCCGCTGTACTCGCGGATGGGTCCCTACGACGTCTCGCTGCTCACCCGCGCCGCGGAGCGCAACCCGCGCCGGATCGTGGAGTACTGGGCGCACGTGGCGGCGTTCATGCCGGTCGAGCTGTGGCCGCACATGCGCCACCGGATGGCGCGCTACCGCGAGCGCGGACACGAGTGGTCGGCCATCCGGCACCGCTCTGAGGTGGCCAGCGACGTCCTCGCCCGCGTCAGTGAGCTCGGCCCCGTCACGGCTCGTGACCTCGACGACGGCCTGCCGAGGTCCCGCGACCACTGGGGCTGGAACTGGTCGGACACCAAGAAGGCGCTGGAGTACCTGTTCTCCGCGGGCGAGCTCGCGGTCGCCGGCCGCAACAGCGCATTCGAGCGGCGCTACGACCTGCCTGAGCGGGTGCTCCCGCCGCAGGTGCTCCACGCGCCCACCCCGAGCGAGGAAGAGGCGAACATCGAGCTGGTCCGACGTGCCGCGGTCTCGCACGGGGTGGCCACGGCGGGCTGTCTGCAGGACTACTTCCGGATGCACCACACTGCTGTGCGGCCAGCCATAGCGGCGCTGGTGGACGCCGGTGAGCTCCTGCCGGTGACCGTCGAGGGCTGGTCGCGACCGGCCTACCTCCACCGCGACGCGAAGCTGCCGCGCGCGGTGCACGCCCGGGCCCTGCTCAGTCCTTTCGACCCCGTGGTCTGGGAGCGAGCCCGCACCGAGCACCTGTTCGGTTTCCGCTACCGGATCGAGATCTACGTTCCGGAGGCCCGACGCGTGCACGGCTACTATGTGCTGCCGTTCCTGCTCGGCGACTCGCTGGTGGCACGGGTCGACCTGAAGGCCGACCGCCGTGGGAGCGCGCTGCAGGTCAAGGCGGCCTGGGCCGAGCCGGGCGCACCGCCCGAGACTCCGGCAGAGCTGGCCGAGGAGCTGGCCGAGATGGCGCGCTGGCTCGGTCTGTCGAGCATCGTGGTGGAACCACGCGGCGACCTCGCGGCCGCGCTGAGCTCGCAGGTCGAGCACGCCGCCGGAGCCTGACCGGGGACCAACCGCCGGTTACCATGGGCGCGAGACAGACCCCCTGCCCCACGAGCGGCCGGGCGCCAATCACATGCACAGCTACAGGAGTCGACACTCGTGCCAGCCATCCTCGACAAGATCCTCCGCATCGGCGAGGGCAAGATCATCCGGCAGCTGGAGTCGGTCTCGCGTGCGGTCAACGCGATCGAGGACGACTTCGTCGCGATGTCCGACGATGAGCTGCAAGGACAGACCGAGCTCTTCCGCAAGCGCCTCGACGAGGGCGAGACGCTCGACGACCTGATGCCGGAGGCTTTCGCGACGGTCCGCGAGGCGGCCAAACGAGTGCTCGGACAGCGACACTTCGACGTGCAGATCATGGGCGGAGCCGCCCTTCACCTCGGCAACATCGCCGAGATGAAGACCGGTGAGGGCAAGACGCTCGTCGCCACGCTGCCGACCTACCTCAACGCCCTGTCCGGCAAGGGGGTGCACGTGGTCACCGTCAACGACTACCTGGCGAAGTACCACGCGGAGTGGATGGGGCGGGTCTACCACTTCCTCGGGCTCACCGTGGGGATCGTCGTCCCCGAGCTGCGGCCCGACCAGCGGCGCGAGAGCTATGCGGCCGACGTCACCTACGGCACCAACAACGAGTTCGGGTTCGACTACCTGCGCGACAACATGGCCAACGCCCTCGAGGACTGCGTCCAGCGCGGGCACAACTTCGCCATCGTCGACGAGGTCGACTCGATCCTCATCGACGAGGCCCGGACGCCGCTGATCATCTCCGGTCCCACCCAAGACGAGGTGAAGTGGTACTCGGAGTTCGCCAAGATCGCCCGCGACCTGGTCGCTGAGGTCGACTACGAGGTCGACGAGAAGAAGCGCACTGTCTCGGTGCTCGAGCCCGGGATCACCAAGGTCGAGGATCACCTGGGCATCGACAACCTCTACGACTCGGTGAACACGCCGCTGATCTCCTTCCTCAACAACTCGATCAAGGCCAAGGAGCTGTTCCGCAACGACAAGGAGTACGTCGTGATGAACGGCGAGGTCCTGATCGTCGACGAGCACACCGGTCGGATGCTCGCGGGTCGCCGCTACAACGAGGGTCTGCACCAGGCCATCGAGGCCAAGGAGGACGTGACGATCCGCGAGGAGTACCAGACCCTCGCGACGGTCACCCTGCAGAACTACTTCCGGCTCTACGACAAGCTCGCCGGCATGACCGGTACCGCGATGACCGAGGCGTCGGAGTTCGACAAGATCTACCGCTTGGGCGTGGTCCCCAT
This sequence comes from uncultured Nocardioidaceae bacterium, assembly GCA_902805855.1. GTDB lineage: Bacteria > Actinomycetota > Actinomycetes > Propionibacteriales > Nocardioidaceae > Nocardioides_C. The sequence continues at coordinate 12,876 of CADCUJ010000072.1, read as the reverse complement.
CCCGACCAACCTGCCGATGGTGCGAGCCGACGAGGGCGACCTGGTGTACCGCACCGAGGAGGCCAAGTTCAACGCGGTCGTCGACGACATCGCCGAGCGCAGTCGCAGGGGTCAGCCGATCCTGGTCGGCACCACCTCGGTGGAGAAGTCCGAGCGGCTCTCGGTGCTGCTCAGGAAGCAGGCCGTCGCACACTCCGTGCTCAACGCCAAGCAGCACGCGGACGAGGCCAAGATCGTCGCTCAGGCCGGCCACAAGGGTTCGGTCACCGTGGCGACGAACATGGCCGGCCGCGGCACGGACATCATGCTGGGCGGCTCGGTCGAGTTCCTCGCCGACCAGGAGCTTCGCAAGCAGGGGCTCGATCCCCTCGAGGACAGCGACGAGTACGAGGCCGCGTGGGCGGGCGCGGTGGAGCAGATCCAGGCACAGGTCTCCGCCGAGCACGACGAGGTGCGCGACCTGGGGGGCCTGTACGTCGTCGGCACCGAGCGCCACGAGTCCCGGCGGATCGACAACCAGCTGCGTGGACGCTCCGGACGGCAGGGGGACCCGGGTGAGTCCCGGTTCTACCTCTCGCTCGAGGACGACCTGATGCGGCTGTTCAAGTCCGACTGGGTCGACTGGGTCCTCACCACGCTCAAGGTCCCCGACGACGTCCCGATCGAGAACAAGCGGGTCACCGGTGCGATCGCGTCCGCGCAGGCGCAGGTCGAGGCGCAGAACTTCGACTCCCGCAAGAACGTCTTGAAGTACGACGACGTGATGAACCGGCAGCGTGAGGTCATCTACGGCGAGCGCCGCGCGGTGCTCGAAGGAGCGGACCTGCACGTGCAGGTCCGCTCGATGATCGACGACGTGGTCGAGGGTTACGTGGTGGGCGCCACCGAGGGGTTCCCGGAGGAGTGGGACCTCGAGGCGCTGTGGACGGCTCTGAAGACGCTGTACCCGGTGTCCTTGAAGCTGGCCGAGGTAGAGAGCCAAGCAGGCGGCCGAGACGCGCTGACCCGCGAGGAGCTGGTGGCCGACCTCAAGGCCGACGCCCAGGCGGCCTACGACGCCCGGGAGCAGCAGTTCGGCGACGAGGTGATGCGCGAGCTGGAGCGACGGGTGCTGCTCTCGGTGCTCGACCGCAAGTGGCGCGAGCACCTCTACGAGATGGACTACCTGCGCGAGGGGATCGGCCTACGCGCCTACTCCCAGCGCGACCCGTTGGTCGAGTACCAGCGTGAGGGTTTCGACATGTTCGCGGCGATGATGGACGGGATCAAGGAGGAGTCGGTCGGGTACCTGTTCAACCTGGAGGTCCAGGTGGAGGCCGAGGGCGAGCCGGAGACCGCTCCGGCGGCGGCCGGCGAGTCCGACGGCACCGCCGAGGGCGAACGCAACGGCCAGCCGGTCGAGGACGTGCCGGGCTTCGGGCCCGCCGTCGCCCAGGCGGCAGCCGCCTCCCGAGGGTCCGCCGCCGCGCGGGCACCGCAGATCTCGGCGTCGGGTCTGGAGCGCCCCAAACGGCCGCAGAACCTGGCCTACTCGGCGCCCGACGAGGCCGGCGCTGCTGAAGTGCGCGGTGCGGCCGGCGACGGGGCCCAGGACGAGTTCGCCGGTGTCGGACGCAACCAGATGTGCCCGTGCGGGTCGGGAAAGAAGTACAAGAAGTGCCACGGTGCTCCCGGCGGGCCGACCGGTCAGACGGCCCGGGTCAGCGGCTGAGCTGCCGGTCCTGCGCTGACGTCAACCCAGCTGCAGGGCGGTGCAGCGCCACCGGCCGTCATCCCGCTCCATCCGGGCGGCCATGGCGCGGGCTCGTTGTCCATGGCGGACGTGCACGCTCACCTCGGCGGCTGACTGCGTCGGCAAGAAGACGTGCACGCTGCGGACCTGGGGTCGGATGACTCGAAGCCGCGGGTCGCCCGCCGAGGCCCGGGCCACGATCCGCACCCGACGGGTGAGGTCGTTGTAGACGCGGCTCGTCGTCCAGCGCACCAGCTGGGTCACCGGCCGGTCACCGCCCACGACCTCGACGACCGCCTGGGCGAAGCGCGCCGACCACAGTGAGATGTCGTCGATGGATCGCCCCTCGACCACCTCGAGCGACGGGCGTAGCTCGGGCGTCGCCGGCAGCCCACGACAGGTGTCGAGGTCGAGCGCCAGCGTGCCCTGGACCGACATCCGAGCGACCTCATCTGGGCCCTGGCCCGCCGGCGGTCCCAGCTCGGTCACGGTGGCGAACTGGCTGAAAGGGCTGGGCGGGCGGCGGTGTGTGGGCCGGGGGGAGGTCATCGGCGTTCCTTCCATGCGGGTCGGTGAGGCGTGGGCAGGTTCAGGCGGGTCCCGGGGTGGATCAGGTCCGGGTCGGGGCCGATGACGCGATGGTTGTGGCGGTACAGCTCACGCCAGGCGCTGTCGATGTGTGTGTCGCCGGCGTTCCGCGAGGCCAGGCCGGCCGCGATCGACCACAGGGACTCACCGGGCCGGACGGTGACCTGCCGGGGTCGGGGCTGGCGCCGCTCGGGTTGCAAGGTGACCCCATGGGTCCGGTCAGGAAGGGCCAGCCCGCTGAGGTCAGGGTCCGGGCGGTCGGCGCTCGCTGGCCCGGTCGGTCCCGGGACCGGTGCCAGGGCCGATCCCAAAGCCAGGCCGCAGCCGACCAGGACGAGGCGCCGAACCGTGCCGTGCGCGAAGCGTGGGCAGGTCCGACGAGCCAGGCGCTCCAGCCTCCCAGGGCCGACCCGGTCGGCTCGCCCCACCGTGAGCACCGTGGCCACGACCGTCAGGCTGGTGGTCGCCACCAGCCAGCAGGCACAGGTCAGCACGACCCATGCGCATCCGGCGCTCAGGGCTTCGGCGGGCGGGAGGCCTGCCACCGAGGCGAGCCCTCCCTCGGCCAGCCTCCGCACCAGGTCGGTGCAGGGCCTGCGGACCAGCATCCACAGCAGCGCTCCCGCGCCGTAGACCACGGCCAGGACACCGAGACCGCGGCAGCGCGCCGCCACTGCCCGCCGACTGACGACCCTGTGGTCCATTGCTTACCTCTTGTTTAACAGTGTTTAGCCTCGTTTGCTTGTTCTACGTGTAGTTAGATGTCAGGTCAATGATTTGGCCGCAGGTTTTACTCTCGAGACACCAGCGAGGTCCGGAAGGCTGGGTAGATTTCCGCAGGGTGACGTGGGACAGCCTCGATGACCTCTTCGCCGACCTCGAGGCGCAGGCGGAGGGGCTGCACCTGGCGGAGCGAGACGCCGAGCTCGCCGATCGCAGCCAGGGCGAGTACGCGTCGGTGACGCTCGCGTCCCGTCTGCACGGCTCGGTCGGCGCCACCTTGGGGCTGCGCGTGCTCGGTGTCGGACGGCTGGTCGGTCAGGTGGTTCGCTCAGGAAGCGACTGGCTGCTGCTCGCCGCGGAGTCCTCGGGTCAGCAGTGGGTGATCCGGTTCGCCGCCGTCGACGAGGTGCGCGGAGCGCCGCACCGGGCAGTCAGCGAGCCGGCGCGTTCGGTGACGTCGCGGCTCGGCATCCGATCGGCGCTCCGGGAGATGGCCGAGTCCGGGTCAGGCGCGGTCCTGTGGCGAACCGACGGCACGCAGGTCCGGGGGTTGCCCGTGCGCACCGGTGCGGACTTCGTGGAGGTCGCAGTCGCCGAGTCTGCGCCTGTGCACTCGGTCCTGGTGCCGTTCGACGCGCTCGCGGCGATCACCGGCTAGCTTCGCTGCCCTCGGGCGGCTCGCCGGGCACCTCGAGGCCGGAGTCGGCCTCCAGGAGCCGCTGGGTCTCGGCGTGGGCACGGTCGATGTACTCCTCGAGCGCCGTGATCTCCACCCGCCACTGGCCGCGGCCACCGATCTTCATGGCCTTGAGCTCTTGGCGTCTCACCAACGCGGACACCTGGGCGGTGGAGGTGTTCAAGATCTCGGCGACGTCGCTCAGGGTCAGGAAGCGGGGGGACCTGGCCGGGGCTGCCATGCAGCCACTGTGTCAGTTCTGTACGACGTTTGCCAGCAGTTGACGCCGCTTGGCCTCGGTTGCCTGTGGACGAGTGCGTCGTCCGAACGTAAAACGCAGCAAGATGGCCGGGTGAGCGATCCCAGCCCCGCCGCTCGACGCTCGACGAGGCCGACGTGGCGTGACCCCCGGCTGGTCATCGGCGTCCTCATCGTCGCCATCTGCGTGGTCGCGGGCTCCCGGCTGTTCGCCCGGGCCGACGACACGGTCTCGGTGTGGTCGGCTCGCGAGGACCTCACCGCGGGGTCGACGATAGGGGCCGGTGACCTGGTGGGTCGCGAGGTGCGGTTCAGCAGCCCTGAGGACGCCGACCACTACCTGGCCAGCAGCACCGCGGTCTCCGCCACCACCTTGCAGCGGGCGGTCGGCGCCGGGGAGCTGCTGCCTCGAGCCGCCCTGGGGCGGGCCGACCCCGGCCCGGTGATCGAGGTGCCGCTCTCGGTCGCTGCTGACGCCGTTCCGCAGACCGTGCAGGCAGGCTCGGTGGTGGACGTGTGGGTGACCCCCGACCCGGCCACCTCTCCCCGCAGCGCGGTCTCGGTCCGAGTCTTCGAGAGCGTGCGCGTGGTGGCAGCTCCGATGTCGGCCAGCACCATCGCTCCCACCGGGAACCGGCAGATCATCGTCGGCCTGGACGTGTCCCAAGAGAGCTCGCTCGCCGCCGCGTTGGCACAGGCGGCGCGCGGCACGACCGTGATCACCAGGCGGGGCTGAGTCCAGTGGCGGGTCCAGTGGCGGGTCCGGTGTCGGTGCTGGTCGCGGCCTGTGGCGCCGGCTGGGAGTCGCGGGCGCTCCGCGAGCTCTCCGACGAGCGGTCGGTCGCGGTGCTCAAGCGTTGCGTCGACCTCGACGATCTGCTCGCCTCCGCCACGACCGGACAGGCCGAGGTGGCCTTGCTCGACCTGGAGCTGTCCGGGCTCGATGCCACCTGCACCGATCTGTTGCGGCGGTCCGGAGTCGGCGTCGTGGCGGTTGTCGGCTCTGCTCAGCGCGAGGCACATGTCGACCGCGCCCGCCGACTCGGACTCGGTGTCGTCGTCGGGGCGGACTCCCTGGACGGGCTGGCGCAGGTGATCGTCTCGGCCGCCGGTGGGAATCCGCTCGCCGCGACGACCGACGACGACGCGGGACCGCAGGAGACCACGGCCGCGGGGTCGAGCCGGATGGTCGCCGTGTGGGGGCCCGCCGGCGCCCCCGGCCGCACGACAGTGGCGGTCGGGCTTGCCGCCGAGCTGGCCTCGCGGGGACAGGACTGCCTGCTGATGGATATCGACGGGTACGGCGGCGCTGTCGCCCAGCACCTGGGCGTGCTGGACGAGACGTCGGGCCTGCTGGCCTGCGCGCGGCTGGCCAACGCCGGTCGGCTCGACACGGCCGGGCTCGCGTCGCTGGCTCGCCAGCTGGACCCACACCTGCGGATCCTGACCGGTCTGCCCCGGGCCGACCGATGGAGCGAGGTGCGCGACAGCGCCTTCGACCAGCTGCTCCGGCTGGCCGGTGGCCTTGCCGGCCACGTCGTGCTGGACACCGGGTTCAGTCTCGAGTCCGACCCGGGTGCCTCGTTTGCGAGCATGTCCCCGCGCCGCAACGCCATGACGTTGGCCAGCATCGAGCAGGCCGACGAGGTGGTCGTGGTCGGGTCAGCGGACCCGGTCGGACTGGCCCGGCTGGCGCGCGGCCTCGTCGAGCTGGCCGAGGCGGTGCCCGGACGGACGCTGCGGGTCTGCGTCAACCGGGCCCGTCCCGCCCTGGGATGGGGCGAGTCGCAGGTGCGCGCGATGATCGACGGGTTCGTCACCCCACGGAGCGTGCACTTCTTGCCCTACGACCGTGTCGCGGCCGATCAGGCGGTGGTCGGCGGGACCAGCCTGGTCGAGCTCGGCGACTCCCCGTTGCGAGCCGCCCTCGAGGACCTGGCCTCGGCCGTGCTCGGCGACGCGCCACGGCGGGCGCGACGCTCGCGGCTCAGGCGCCGAAGAGCAGGTAGAGCCCACTGATCGTGTAGCAGACCATCACGAACAGGAGCGGCAGCTGGCCGGTGAGCTGATGCCGCTTGGGCAGCAGCTTGATCGCCCGGTCGTGGGCGGCGATCACGCCGAGCACGTGGCCGACGACGACCGCCAGCACCTTGACCACCGCCAGGAACGTTGGGTGCGTCGAGAGCCAGTACGTCGGCTCCCAGTCCGCGGTGCCGAGCAGGTTCGCCCCGGTGTTCATCGGATCGCTGAGCTGGATCAGCGTCTGCTGCCCGGTCTCCACCAGGTAGGTCAGGTAGTGAGCGACGATGTAGCCGACGATGATCGGCACCACCGAGTGGGCGAAGAGGTCAGGCAGGGCTCTGCGGCGCACGTCGTACGCCGAACCGCGGACCCCGGTCGCCATGGTGGCCACCGTGAAGCTGACGAACACCGCCGCACAGAAGCCGAGCATCACCACGGTGTTCAGCGTCGGCACGTGGACCCCGGTGGTCTGGGTGTACAGGAGCCAGCTGCCGGAGTCCTTGAAGCTGTCGAAAGCGGTGCTTCCGAAGAGCACGGCTACCACCGCCACCAGGCCGGGCGCGGCCGGCACGCCGTCGAGGTTCGCCAACGGGCTGCGCAGCACCAAAGTGCCGTCCGCCCGTCGGCCGAACACCGAGAGGTGACCGACGAGCGTCGAGTACGCCTCGAACGGATCCGCCCGTTCGAGCCACTCCGAGCCGAACAGTGCGCTTCCGACCAGCAGGACCGCGATGTAGACCGCGAACCAGAGCCGCACCGGCGAGAGGTACGTCGAGTCGGGGTACACCAGCTCGAGCCACACGAACGCGAACAGACCCAGGGCGGCTGGCCAGTAGCCGACCCAGCGTGGCAGCTCGAAGACGCCTCGGTCCGGGTCGCCGCCTCCGAGGAGCCTGGTGAACGCCAGGTTGATGGTGCGCACCGGGCTGACCGCCTTGTAGACGGGCCCGAACAGCAGCGAGGCGGGCACCAGGCCAACCCACACCAGCACGTAGACCACGCCGAAGGTTGGATTGACCAGCAGGTCCGGACCGAGCACCGCTGCCCACACGACGTAGCCGAAGAAGACCAGGCCGACCAGACGCAGCGCCGCCGGGAACACCGGCCCGTCCACCAGCGTGCGCAGCCACTGCGGCGCAACCCGGCCGGAGCTCGCCGCGTCGTAGCGAGGCTTGCGCCAGGCGAGCGCGAGCACCAGGAACGAGACCGCCAGCGCGGCACACGCTCCGGCGATCGCGTACTCGGCCGGGATCGGCAGGTCCTTGGCGCCGCCGATACCGTGCGCGAAGACCACGGTCAGCGGACCTCGAGCTGGAGCACCACGAGTCCTGACTCATGCTCCTCGACGTCGACGATCCCTGGGGTGTCCACGGTCAGGCGGACCATCGAGCGCCCCTGGTCGAACTCGAGGTACTGCTCCGGGGAGGCGTGCACGTGGAACTCGCCGGCCCGATCGGAGTCCACCTCGATCTGGACCTGCTGCCCGGCCTCGACCTGCACCCGCTTGCCGTTCGGCTGGACCTGGTCGGCATTGATCTCGACCTCGATCGCCTCCCCGTCCGCGTCGCTGCCCTGGTCATCACTCTGGCCGTCGCCGCCCTGGTTGCCTTGGTCGCCACCTGAGCCGTCGCCCTGGTCGCTCTTGCCGTGGTCGTCCCCGTGATGACCCTGGTGGTCGCCGGTGTCATCGGTCTTTTCGCCCGTCGGCGAGCCGGAGCCGGCCGAAGGGGCCGTGTCCTGCTCGTCGCTGGCGCCGCACCCGGTCAGCGCCAGCGCGAGGACCGTCGCCGTCGCCGCCACCACAGCCCTCAGCGGCGCTGGGTACCTGCGCATGTCGCCTGCCTCCTGTCAGCACGATGGACCGAGACCCTGGGGACCAGGGACCTCGGGAGTCTGGGGCCCGTCAGTCTGCCAGAATCGCATGTCGACCAAGTGCGAGGAGGGGACCGTGGCTGAGCGGCTGCGCGCCGAGGACATGGCCCTGTGGGCGACGGAGTCGGCGAGTGCTCCGATGCACAACGCGACGCTGGAGGTGTTCCAGCCGGGGCCAGGCGGGTTCGACCACGAGAACCTGCTCGCGCTGGTGGCGGACCGGGTCGCGTTCGTGCCGCGGTACCGCCAGCGGTTGCGGGGAGTCCCGGGCCGGGTCGCAAACCCGGTCTGGGTCGACGACGAGGACTTCGACCTCACCTTCCACGTACGCCGCTCGGCCCTGCCGCGTCCGGGCTCGATGGCGCAGCTTCGTGAGCTGGCCGCCCGGATCATGTCCCGGCGACTGGACCGCAGCAGGCCGCTGTGGGAGATGTACCTCGTCGAGGGTCTGGAGGGCGGACGCTTCGCGATCTTGTCCAAGTCCCACCAGGTGCTGGTGGACGGCGTCTCGACGGTCGACCTCGGCCAGGTGATCCTCGACGTCGAGCAGGAGCCGCGGGTCACCGGGCACGACCCCTGGCGACCTGGACGCGAGCCGAAGCCGCCGGCCCTGCTCGCTGACGCGGTCACCGAGTCGCTGCTGCATCCGCGACTGGCCGCCGCCACCGTGGTGGAGAACACGACCAGCCTGGTCCGCCTCGGCGCGTCCATCGCCCAGCAGGCGGTCTCGGTCGCGGGCTACCTCGCCAACCGGCGCGCTGCCCCCGAGTCGCCCTTGACCACCGTGCTGTCCGAGCAGCGTCGCTTCATCACCGTCCGCACCGAGCTGGAGGACTACCGACGCGTCCGGTCCGCGCACGGCGGCACCGTCAACGACGTCATCCTCGCCACGATCACCGGTGCACTGAGGGTGTGGCTGATGACGCGCGCGGAGTCCATGGCCGGGCGGCGGCAGATCAGGGCAATGGTGCCGATGAGCGTGATCGACGACGAGATCGAGCCCACGTCCCTCGGGAGCGCGGTGACCGGTCACCTGCTGAGCCTTCCGGTCGGTGAGTCCAGCCCCGTCGTACGCCTGCACCAGGTCTCCTACGCCCTGAAGGCGCACAAGGACACCGGTCGGGCGGTGGCGGCGGACCGGCTCACCGACCTGGCCGGCTTCGCGCCGACGACCTTCCATGCACTGGGTGCCCGGGTCGCAGCGGAGCAGCCGCGGCGCGGCTTCAACCTGGTGGTCACCAACGTGCCGGGTCCGCAGTTCCCGTTGTACGCCGCCGGAGCACGGATGCTGGAGACCTACCCCGTCCAGCCACTCCTCCCGGGGCACGCGCTGGCCATCGGGGTGACCTCCTACGACGGCGGCGTCTACTTCGGGGTCAATGCCGACTTCGACGCGCTCCCCGATGTGGACGTGCTCGGCCAGTGCATCGAGGCGGCGCTCGAGGAGCTGGTCGAGGCCGCCAGCCAGAGCCGCCAGCGCGCCCCCCGCGGGCGACGCCGGGGCGGCGCCTCCCGGTCCACTTGGGACTGACCCGCAGGGTCTGACACGATCGGCTCATGGACGCGATCACCCAAGTCCCAGCCCCGGTCAACGAACCGAACCTCGGCTACGCCCCGGGTAGCGCCGAGCGAGCCGCGCTCGAGATGGAGCTGAAGACGCAGAAGGCGCAGCAGGTCTCCCTCACCGCGACGATCGGCGGCAGGAAGAAGATGGGTGGAGGCGCGGAGACTCCGGTCGTGCAGCCGCACGACCACCAGCACGTCCTCGGCGTCCTGAAGAACTCCACGCAGGCTGATGCGAAGGCCGCCGTCGCCGCTGCCCTGGACGCGGCCCCGCAGTGGCGGTCGATGCCGCTCGATGACCGGGCCTCGGTGCTGCTGAAGGCCGCGGACCTGTTGGCCGGCCCGTGGAGACAGCGGATCAACGCCGCCACCATGCTCGGCCAGTCGAAGACGGCCTGGCAGGCGGAGATCGACTCGGCGTGCGAGCTGATCGACTTCTGGCGGTTCAACGCCCACTACGCGAAGCAGATCGCCGCCGAGCAACCGATCGCGAACTCGCGCGGGGTGTGGAACCGCTCGGACCACCGGCCGCTCGAGGGCTTCGTCTACGCGATCACCCCGTTCAACTTCACCGCGATCGCCGGGAACCTGCCGACCGCGCCGGCGTTGATGGGCAACACCGTCATCTGGAAGCCCTCACCCACCCAGCAGCTCGCCGCGCACCTGACGATGGAGCTGCTCGAGGAGGCCGGCCTGCCGCCGGGTGTGATCAACATGCTGCCCGGCGACGGTCTCGATGTCTCGGCCGTCGCGCTGAAGCACCCTGAGCTCGCCGGGATCCACTTCACCGGCTCCACCCCGACCTTCCAGCACCTGTGGTCGACGGTCGGGCAGAACATCGCCGGTTACCGGTCCTACCCGCGGATCGTCGGTGAGACCGGAGGCAAGGACTTCGTCATCGCTCACGAGTCGGCCGACCCCGACGTGCTTCGGGTGGCGCTGCTGCGAGGGGCCTACGAGTACCAGGGCCAGAAGTGCTCGGCCGCGTCCCGGGCCTACGTCTCCCGGTCGGTCTGGAAGCGGATGCGCGACTCCTTCGTGGCCGAGGTCGACACGCTTCGGACGGGGGACGTCACCGACTTCGGCAACTTCATGGGGGCAGTCATCGACGACCGTGCCTTCGCCAAGCACAAGAAGGCCATCTCCCGGGCGAAGCGGTCCAAGAGCCTGGACATCCTCAGCGGCGGCCAGGTGGACGACTCGACGGGGTACTTCGTGCGTCCGACGGTGGTGGAGGGGGGCGACCCCACGGACCAGATGTTCAACACCGAGTACTTCGGTCCGATCCTCACCGTGCACGTCTTCGACGACCGCGACTTCGAGTCCGTGGTCACCCAGATGGAGTCGTTCGCGCCCTACGCCCTCACCGGCTCCATCATCGCGCGGGACCGGCGCGCGATCGCCTGGGCCAGCGAGACGCTGCGGTTCGCCGCCGGGAACTTCTACATCAACGACAAGCCCACCGGCGCGGTCGTCGGCCAGCAGCCGTTCGGCGGGTCCCGCGCCTCGGGCACCAACGACAAGGCCGGGGCGCCCTCGAACCTGGCCCGGTGGGTCTCTCCCCGTTCGATCAAGGAGACCTTCGCGCCGCCGACGGACTACCGCTACCCGCACATGGACTGAGCGGTGCTCCTGCATCTCGGGTCGATGCACCCGATCGAGACCGCCCTGCTGCTGCTGGTGGCGGTCGGCCCGTTCGTGGTGATGGCGGTCGTGGTGGTGAGGATCCGCCGTCGTGACGCCGAGGACGATCCCGAGGACGATCCCGAGAGCGACGACCTGGCGGAGCAGGCGAACGAGCGGGCCCAGCGCCGGATGGACTCCTAGCCGCGACCCCTCACCCGGCGCCGTCGGCAAGCCAGGTGCGACCGACCTGCGCTTCGACGGCCAGCGCCTCGTCGAACAGTCCGGCGATCATCTTCTCGAGCTTGCCACCGATCAGGGGGACGCCGACCCGAAGCTCGCCCTCGACGACCTCGACGGTGGTGGACCCGTCGGCGGTCAGCGAGAGCGTCCCGCGAAGACTGCTCGGCTTCCCGGGCAGCTCCACCAGTAGGTCCGCCGCCTCGAGTGAGTGCCAGCGCTCCGTCTGCAGCACGCGGGTCCGGTCGCCAACCAGCTTCTTCGCGGCCTCGGGAATCCCCTCGGTGTCTTGCACCATGTCGACCCGGACCGACATCTGTGTCCCCTCGCGGTCGATCTCGACCTCGTGGGATCGGGTGCCCATCGCAACGCAGACCTGCTCGCGGAACGCACGGTCGGCGAGCATCTCGTGCACGTCGCGTGGCGCGGCGTCGTACCTCAGCTCGCGGCGGTATTTCATGCGCCCGAACGCTACCCTCCCCTTGTGACCACCCAGACCTCCGCGCACTTCGGTGAGGAGGGCGCTCGGCTGACCTACGGCGGGTACCTGCGGCTCGAGCAGCTCCTCGGCGCCCAGCAGCTGGAGTCCGAACCACCGGCACACGACGAGCTGCTGTTCATCACCATCCACCAGGTCTACGAGTTGTGGTTCAAGCAGCTCCTGCACGAGGCGACGTCGGCCCGGGACGCGATGCTGGCGGAGTCGACCATCGAGGGGCTGTGGTGGGCGCAGCACCTTTTGCAGCGGATGCACGTCGTCGAGCGCGTGCTGGTGCACCAGATCGACGTGCTGGAGACGATGACTCCACAGGACTTCTTGCAGTTCCGGCAGACACTGGCTCCGGCCAGCGGGTTCCAGTCGGTGCAGTTCCGGGAGCTGGAGTTCATCTCCGGCGCCAAGGACCCGGGCTTCGTGGAGCGCTTCAAGGCGATGAGCGAGGAGGAGGAGCGGCGACTTCGCCGTCGCCTCGAGGAGCCGACGCTGTGGGACGCCTTCGTGAACGTGCTCGACCAGCGTGGGCTGCCGGTGGGTGGCGACGAGGAGATCATCACCTCGCTTCGACAGGCGGCGCACGACCGGGCGTCCTACGCGGACGTCTGGGCCCTCGCAGAGGCGCTGTTGCAGCACGACGAGCTCGCCGCGGCCTGGCGGGCTCGTCACGTGGTGATGGTGGAGCGGATGATCGGCGCCAAGACCGGAACCGGCGGATCGTCCGGAGCCGAGTACCTGCAGACGCGGCTCGCGATTCGCTACTTCCCGCTGTTGTGGCAACTGCGGTCTCGGCTGTGACGAGTAGTCTCGGAGACGACGGCACAGCGACGTGTCGTCGAAGAGCGATCGATTGGTTGGATGTCTCGTGCGTACGACGTTGGACGACACCAAGGACGAGCTGATCGCCAAGGCAGCCGGCGTGGCCACCAGCCGCAAGGGTGCCTCCGGCCCGCCCGGGACCACCGTGGCGGACCTGCTCGAGGGGTACTACCGCCACGTCGCGGTCGAGGACATCGTCGAGCGCAGCGAGGTCGACCTGTACGGCGCTGCGATGAGCCACTACCGGCTGGCCGACTCCCGACCGCA
>CADCUJ010000071.1 GCA_902805855.1 uncultured Nocardioidaceae bacterium | reverse complement strand
CGGCACGAGCATGCCAGGGCCACACGCCTGCGCTCTTCGGCCGGCGGCGGCCGACCGCCATGGTGGCACCGGCGAGCACCCGGTCGCGCAGCCCGACGAGCTCGGCCGGATCGAGCGAGCCGTCCCCGTCGATCACCGCAACCAAAGGGGCCGTGGCCGCGAGCACCCCGGCGTGCACGGCTGCGCCGTAGCCCGCCAACGGCTCGTGCACGACAACGGCTCCGAGACCTCGAGCAACCGCGGCCGTGTCGTCGCTACTGCCGTTATCCACGACGAGAATCCGGAAGTCGCGCGGCAGGCGGTCGAGACGCTCGAACAGCGCAGGCAGCGCCGGTCCCTCATCGCGACACGGCACGATCACGTCGCACAGCGCGGGGTCCATGTCTCAGAACTTAGGACATACCTCCACGGGAAAGGTGACTCGGCGTGTGACGTACCTGTGACGTCGCAGCACCGAGACTTCTCCAGTGCCGTTCGTCGGTGCCGCGGACCCGTACCCTGCGGTCATGTCAGGAGACCGGCGCTGGCGCGGTTGGCTGCCTGGTGCTCGCCCATCATTGCGGGGTGGGCAAGGACGAGGTGGAGTGAAGGCCGCGGTCCACCGGGTGGGAGGTCCTGCGACTGGAGGCCTTGCTGCCTTTCGGTCACCAGCCCTCGCTCAACATGTGTCCTGGCAGATGGTGAGCCGATGACAGGACAGGCCCACGTCCTGATCGTGGAGGACGAGACGTTCGTCCGCGACGTGGTCGAGCGCTACCTGAGCCGCGACGGACATCGCGTCACCGCGTGTCGCGACGGAGAGGAGGCGCTGGCGATGTTCGACGCCGACCCGCCCGACATCGTCGTCCTGGACCTGATGCTGCCGCGGATCGACGGTTTCGAGGTGTGCCGTCGGTTGCGCGCGCGCTCAGATGCGCTGCGCTATGTGCCGATCATCATGCTGTCGGCCCTGGCGGGCGAGGACGACCGCATCACCGGCCTGTCGCTCGGCGCCGACGACTACGTGACCAAGCCTTTCAGCCCCCGTGAGCTCAGCCTTCGGGTGGGATCGGTGCTCCGGCGCTCCCAGCCCGCGCCGGGCGCCGAGCCCGTCGTGAGCGACGGAGCCCTCGTGGTCGACAGGTCGGCGCACCGCGCCACCTTGGACGGCGTCGAGCTGAGCCTCACGATGCGCGAGTTCGATCTGCTGGCCTTTTTGGTCATGCACCGCGGGCAGGTGTACTCGCGGGCCGACCTGCTGCGGGAGGTCTGGGGCTGGGAGTTCGGCGACTCCTCGACGGTCACCGTCCACATCAAGCGGCTGCGCGCGAAGCTGGGCGACGACCCGAGCACACCGGCCCGCATCGCCACCGTCTACGGCCTGGGTTACCGCTACGACGGTGTCGCGGATGGTGCGGCATGAGTCCCACCTGGCAGGCCGCCGCGGTCGCGGCGGCGTGCTCGCTGCCGGTGGCGATCGCCGGAGCGTGGATCCTCAGCCGCCTGCGGCACCGCTCGCTGTCGGTCTCGCTGATCGTGCTCACCCTGGTGCCGCTGCTGAGCATGCTGATCGGGGTGGTCGCGACCAGCGGCTTCATGTTCAGCAAGGAGCTACGCACCACGGCGGTCGTGTGGGTGGTGGCGCTGGCCGTCTCCATGCCCGCCGCGCTGGTGCTGGGCCGCTCCCTGGCCAGGCAGAGCGTGTGGCAGCGGCAGGTGCTGGAGGGCGAGCGGGCGGCCGAGCGGTCGCGTCGGGAGCTGGTGGCGTGGATCAGCCATGACCTGCGCACGCCGCTCGCCGGCCTGCTGGCCATGGCCGAGGCGCTCGAGGACGGCGTCGTGAGCGACCGGAAGGACGTGCGCACGTACGCGGGGCAGATGCGGGCGGAATCCCTGCGGCTGTCCACGATGATCGACGACCTGTTCGAGATGTCGCGCATCCATGCCGGGGCGCTCTCGCCCGAGCGCGAGGACCTGCTTCTGCCCCAGATCGTGAAGCAGGCGGTGTCGTCGGTCAGCCCGAGCGCCCAGGCCGCCGGCGTCCTGCTGTCGGTGTCCAGCGACGGCGACCCGATGGTGCACGGGCGCGAGGTGGAGCTGATGAGGGTGGTGCACAACCTGGTGTCCAATGCGGTGCGGCACACCAAGCCGGGCGGGTCGGTCACGGTGAGCTGTGCGGGAGCCGGCGACCGGGCCAGGATCCGGGTCGACGACGCCTGCGGCGGCATCGACACCGCCGACCTGGACCGGGTGTTCGACCTGGCCTTCCGAGGGGCCGCTGCCCGCGAGCAGTCCGGCCCGCTTCCGGTCGGTGCGGGCCTTGGGTTGGCGATCGCCCGCGGCCTGGTGGAGGCGCACGGCGGCACGATCAGTGTCACCAACCACGGCCCGGGATGCCGGTTCGAGGTGTTGCTGCCGGCCGTGTGATCAGCGGGTCGCCCGAAGGGGCGCCGTGGCGAACTCCGCCAGCCCGAGCTCGGGCTCGATCGACGCCCGGAAGCCCAGGCCGTCGCGTGCCCGCGAGGAGTCCGCCACGACGTGGCGCACGTCGGCGGCGCGAAAGGCTCCGGTGATCGTCGGCGCCGGACCGCCGTAGGCGCTCGCCACCACGTCGGCCATCTGCCCGACCGTGAACGGGTGGCCTGAGCCGACGTTGTATGCGGTGACACCCTCCGGGTGCGCGGCCAGCCGCTCGATCGCGGCGACGTTCGCGCTGGCCACGTCGCGTACGTGCACGAAGTCGCGCACCTGCCCGCCGTCCTCGTAGACGCGCGGCGCCTCGCCACGCTCCAGCGCCGAACGGAACACCGCGGCCACCCCCGCGTACGGCGTGTCCGCCGGCATGTGCGGTCCGTAGACGTTGTGATAGCGCAGCGCGACGCACCTGCCGCGCTGCAGAGTGCACCAGGCGGCGGTGTAGTGCTCCTGCGCCACCTTCGACGCGGCATAGCTGGTGCGGGGACGAAACGGAGCGTCCTCGTCCACCCTCGTCCAGTCCAGCACGCGGTCGCACCTCGGGCAGCGAGGGTCGAACACACCCTGCTCGAGGTCCGCGTGGCGGCGCGGAGCCGCGTTGACTGCGCCGTGCTCCTCGCACCGAAAGGCGCCGTCGCCGTAGACGACCATGGAGGACGCGAGCACAAGCCGGTCGACTCCGGCTCGTGCCATCGCTGCTAGCAGCACCGCGGTGCCGAGGTCGTTGTGGGCCGCGAACTGCGGAAGGTCCTGGGCGTCGATGCCGTTGCCCACCATCGCCGCCTGGTGACAGACAACGTCAACGCCGACGAGCAGGCGCGCCATGCCCTCGTCGTCGCGCACGTCGAGGTGATGGGTGCCGCTCGGCACCGCACCGCCCGGAGGGTGTGCCTGGGCGATCATCGCGTCGACGCCCACCACGTCGTGGCCACGCGTTGTGAGCTGGTCCGCGATCTGTGACCCGATGAACCCGGCCGCGCCGGTGAGCAGCACCTTCACGGCAGCTCGAACGGCAGCGTCATGTCGTCGTGAACCCGGGTGCACGGGCAGTCGCGCTCGGGTGAGAGTGAGCCGACCACCACTTGGAGCAGTAGACGCAGGCGTTCGGAGTGTTCGGCGAACACCGCGAAGACCTCCGACTGACTCACACCGGCACCTTCGGTGAGACCCGCGTCGAGGTCGGTGACCAGCGCTACGGCGGTGTAGCAGAGGCCGAGCTCGCGAGCCAGGACGGCCTCCGGGTGCCCGGTCATGTTCACCAGCGACCAGCCGAGGCCCGAGTACCACCGTGATTCCGCCCGCGTCGAGAACCGCGGGCCTTCGATCACCACCATGGTGCCACCGTCGACGACCCCACCCCCAGCCGGACGCATGCGCTCGACTACGTCACGGCGCAGGCGAGGGCAGTACGGGTCGGCGAAGTCCACATGGCATGCGCCGGTGTCGAAGTAGGTCTGCACCCGCGACGTCGTCCGATCCACCAGCTGGTCGGGCACCACCAGACTGCCGGGCGCGAGCTCGGGATTCAGGCTTCCCGCAGCACACGGCCCGATGACCTGCCGTACCCCCAGGGATCGCAGCGCCCACAGGTTCGCCCGGAAGTTCACCCGGTGGGGCGGGAACTCGTGCCGGTGGCCGTGACGCGGAAGGAAGGCGACAGCCCGCGGGCCGGTATCGGTCTGCACGGACCCGATGGTCACCGGGGCTGAGGGCGGCCCGTACGGGGTGTTCACCTCGTGCTGCACGGCTGCGTCAAGGAAGCGGTAAAAGCCAGAGCCCCCGATCACCCCGAACTCCGGTCGCTCGCGGTCCGTCATGGCGGAAGTCTCCCAGGACACCCGGGGGATTCCCGTCTCGAGGGTGTGAACCGGCGTCCACCGGGGGGATGACCCGGAGCCCGCAGCGACCGGGCGCAGTGCTCGGGCGCCACCGACGCCCTCGAGACATACCGGGGTGTGTCACCTTGCGACACGGCGCCGGCCGAACGGAGCCGTATCGTCGAACGGGGGCAAAGAGTATCGGTCACAGCGGGCTTACACTCGCGGGGCGCGTCGAGTCACCTGGCCATGGTGGGGCACTACCGGCACGGCGCAGAGTGTGTCGGCACGACAGCAACCCAGGAGCCATTCAACAGCCCTCGGGGGCCCTGAGCGACTCACTTATGCAGCCCTCCGGCCGGTCGCACCGGTCCTCGGGGGTTTCACCAGGGTCGCGAGAGTCGCTGCCAGCAGGACCACCCCGACCCAGATAGTCGCCAGGTGCTGGTCGAGCGGTCCGCCGTTGTACATCGTGATGCCGATCGACAGCAGGGCGAGGGCCGCCACACCCAGTGGGACCCAGTGCAGCCGGCGTAGTCCGAGCAGGACCGCGATGGCTGGGACTACGTACCAGATCACGCTGGCGGTGCCGAGTGCTCGGATGTCCTGGATGGCTGTGGCCGTTCCCGGGACGCGCTCGGCCAGCGACGTGAAGAACATCGCGAAACAGTGGAAGGCCAGAAGCAGTAGGCCGACCGCCAAGGCGGCGGCATCAACGAAGCGCAACCTGACAGCATGACCTCGCATCGGCAGTGCGGGCAGCAGGAATCTCAGCCCGAAGAGAATCGCCACGGCCACCCCCAGCGTGACGAGAAAAGTCGAGGACACCTGTTCTGCTCCAGTCGCGGGTACGGGTCGCTACTCAGGCGCAGGGGAACCACTGGGCGGCGGCGGTGGCGCGGGCACGGATGTCGGTGAAGCGCCGTCGTACCTCGGTGATGGCGTCAGCCAGCGGGAAGATGTCACGCGTGACCAGGTG
>CADCUJ010000070.1 GCA_902805855.1 uncultured Nocardioidaceae bacterium | reverse complement strand
CGCCCGAGGTGGTAGAAGAACCACAGCTCGGAGCGGCAGTCGCCCTGCGGCTCGACCGCCTTCTCCCGCCACTGCAGCATCCGCTGGGTCTGGGTGAAGGTCCCTTCCTTCTCCACGTGCGAGGCAGCCGGCAGCAAGAAGACCTCGGTCGCGCACTCCTCGGGGACGATCTCTCCGGACTCGACCTCCGGCGAGCTCTTCCAGAACGTGGCGCTCTCGATCTCGAACAGGTCGCGCACCACGAGCCAGTCCAGGTTGGCCATCCCGAGCCGTTGCGCCCGCCCGTGAGCCGACCCCACCGCGGGATTCTGGCCCAGCAGGAAGTAGCCCTTCACGGATCCGTCGATCATGTCGAGCACCGTGCGGTAGGTGCCGTGGTCGCCGGTCAGCCGAGGCAGGTAGTCGAAGCAGTAGTCGTTCTCCGAGGTGGCCGCCTCGCCCCAGTAGGCCTTGAGCAGGTTGACGCAGTAGGCGCCGGCGTTGACCCAGAACCCCTTGGTGCCTGGATGGCGCACGGCGTCGACCCAGTTGTCGAAGCTCGGGTGCTGCTCGGCGTGCGGCATCGGCAGGTAGCCGGGAAGGAGGTTGAACAGCGTCGGGATGTCCGTGGACCCCTGGATGCTGGCGTGCCCGCGCAGCGCCATGATCCCGCCACCGGGGCGGCCGATGTTGCCCAGCAGCAGCTGGAGGATCGCGCCGGTACGGATGTACTGGACGCCTACGCTGTGCTGGGTCCAGCCCACGCTGTAGACCAGCGCGGTCGTGCGCTCGCGACCGGAGTTGGCGGTGACCGCCCGGCACACCTCCAAGAACGCGGCCGGGGAGACACCGCAAATTCGCTCCACCGCCTCAGGCGTGTAGCGGGCGAAGTGCCTCTTGAGCACCTGGTAGACGCAGTTCGGGTGCTGCAGGCTCTCGTCGCGTGGCGGCCGGGCGCTGGTGCCGATGCCATGGGTCTCGTGCTGCATGGCACTCGCCGTCTCGCGCTGTTCGTCTTGTGCCTGCGCGTGGTCCCGCCCGCTGCCCTGCTCGGGCTGCTGATCGGCATACGCCCAGCTGGCGGGGTCGTAGGTGTTCGTCTCGGGGTCGAACCCGGAGAACAGCCCGTCGAGCTGGTCGGTGTCGCGGAAGTCCTCGGACAGGATCGTGGCGGCGTTGGTGTAGGCGACGACGTACTCGCGGAAGTCGAGCTCGTGCTCCAACACGTAGTTGATCACTCCGCCGAGGAACGCGATGTCGGTTCCGGCACGCAGCGGGACGAAGGTGTCGCAGAGCGCACTGGTGCGTGTGAAGCGCGGGTCGACGTGGATCACCTTCGCCCCACGGGCCTTGGCCTCCATCACCCACTGGAACCCGACCGGGTGGGCCTCGGCCATGTTCGATCCCTGGATCAGGATGCAGTCAGCGTTGGCGAGGTCCTGCTGGAAACCGGTGGCACCACCGCGACCGAAGCTGGTCCCCAGACCGGGGACCGTGGAGGAGTGTCAAATGCGGGCCTGGTTCTCGATCTGGATCGCACCCAGGGCGGTGAACAGCTTCTTGATCAGGTAGTTCTCCTCGTTGTCCAGCGTCGCTCCGCCGAGGCTGGCGATGCCGAGGGTACGGCGAACCGGGTTGCTCTTCTCGTCGAGCTCCTGCCAGGTGTCGTTGCGCGCCTTCACCACCCGGTCCGCGATCATCTCCATCGCGCTGTCGAGGTCGAGGTCCTCCCAGTCGGTGCCGAAGGGCCGCCGGTAGCGCACCTTCATCTGGCGCAGCGGGCTGGTCACCAGGTTCTTGCTGGCCGATCCCTTGGGGCACAGCCGACCCCGGGACACCGGGCTGTCCGGGTCGCCCTCGATCTGCACGACCTCCTCGTCCTTGACGAAGACCCGCTGTGCGCAACCGACCGCGCAGTAGGGGCAGATGCTCTTCGCCACCCGGTCGGCGCTCGACGTACGCGCCGTCAGCGCATCGGTCCGCTCCGAGCGGACCGCTGCGCCGCGTCCCAGCGGGTCTCGCCCGCGCAGCTGGCGCAGCACGGGCCAGGAGAGGAACGTCTTGGCTGCCTCCATCGCCATCTCCTCGCCTCCCGTCACCTCGGCAGCTTGCCCGGCGCCACCAGGAGCGAGCCTGCCATCCCCGGGAGGATGAGGGCTACCCTCGCAGCGGGCGTGTCCATGCTCGTGCGTGGACCGGGCCATACCCGGAGAGACCCGGATGGGTCATTACCGGAGCGCAGTCGGCGACCTAGTCTTCGCACATGTGGGCACGGCTGCTGTCGACCAGGACCCTGGCGAGCATCGTCTACGTGCTGCTCGCGATCATCGCGCTGCTGCTCGTCGTGCAGGGTTTCGCCGACTGAGCCGCAGCCACCAGGTGCTCGCAGCGGCCGAGGTGGCTACGCCTCGAGCACCTCGAACCTGATCCCTGCCTCGACCAGGCGCTCGGTGAGGTTCTCACCCATCGCCACCGCCGTGGTCAGCTGCCCGGAGGCCTGCGGGTTGTCGTCGTCGAAGGCGAGGCACAACGCCGACTCCCCGAGCATCTTCGCGGTCTCGCCGTACCCCGGGTCGCCGCCGGACACCCGGGTGACCACCCGTCGACCACCGCCCTCACCCACGAACCGGATCGAGAACCAGCCTCGTTCCCGCTGCTCCTCGCTCGGCCCCTCTCCCAGGGTGAGCCGGCCCAGGATGAGTCTTCGCAGAGGGGGGACCTGCGCGGCGGCGGCGAGAGCGCCGACACCCGCGACTCCGGCGACCGCAACGGGTAGCCGCTTCAGCGCTGCGTAGTGGGCGTACTCGAAGTCCGGACCATAGCGCGACAGCGCGGCGGCGGAGCGTCTCACGATCATCGGGTCGATGGTCGGCAACGGCACCAGCCAGTGGCCGCTGCTCGGGTCCCGGTGAGGTGGCCCCACCGAGGCCCGCACCTTGCGTCCTGCCGGTCTGGGTTCGACCTCCCGGCGCGCGGAGGAGACCTGCTGCATCGTCCAGGCGCGCGAGAAGGCGGTGATCGCGGAGTGCAGGGTCCCACCGGACACTGCACCGCCCGCTCGGAGCATGCCGCGCACCCGCAAGGGGACACCCTCGGGGAGCTGCAGCACCGTGAACCGCGCGCCGAGGTCGTGCGGGACCGAGTCGAAGCCGCATGCATGCACGAGCCGAGCACCGGACGCGGCCGCCTTCGCGTGATGGCCCAGGTACATGGCGTCCACGAACTCCGGCTCGCCGGTCAGGTCGACGTAGTCGGTGCCCTCCGACGCACATGCAGCGACGACGGCTTCGCCGTGCTTGATGTACGGGCCGACCGTGGTGATCACGACGCGCGCGGCCGCGGCGACCGACACCAGCGTGCGCGGGTCGGTGACGTCCGCGTGCAGGAGCGGGAGATCTCCCAGCGACCCGTCGATGACGGCTAGCCGCTCTCGGACCGCCTCGAGCTTGACCCGGCTCCGGCCGGCCAGCGCCCAGCGGCAACCGGCCGGCGCATGGCGCGCAAGGTACTCAGCAGTCAGCCCGCCGGTGTAGCCGGTGGCCCCGAGCAGCACCAGGTCGTACTCGCGCTGGTCCTTCGGCACGTGCCCTCCTCCACCACATCGACGACCTCGGCTTTGCCCGGGAACCGAACTCTCACACCGTGCGTCTCACCACAAAGGCCCACCAGGGCACTGCACACCGAAGGACGGAGAAGCCCATGCGACGGCGCTCACTGGTCGCTCTCGGCGCGGCTGCCACTGCCAGCCTCACCGGCTGGGCGGTGTTCGCAGCACCGGTCACGCCGCCCGCCGCGGCCTCCGAGCTGCAGACGTTCACCGACTGCGAGGAGCTCCGGCAGTGGTACGTCGACGCCGCGCTGCCGCAGGTCGGCCCCTGGGGACTGGGACCGGGCTGGCAAGGCGACATCATCGTCGCGGAGGGCGCGGCCGCGCAACGGTCAGCGGCCGCCGCACCCGACCAGGCGGTCGGCAGCACCGACACCGGCACCAACGTGCAGGAGGCCGGCGTCGACGAGCCAGACGTCGCGAAGACCGACGGAGAGGTCGTCGCATCCGTCCGGGGACCCGCGCTCGTGGTGACCGACGTGAGCGGGGAGCCTCGCGAGCTCTCCCGGGTCCCGCTCCCGCGAGGGCTGGTAGCGGCCGAACTGCTGCTGGTGCGGGACACGGTCGTCGTGCTCGGCGAGACCGGCTACTTCGGCCAGGTACCTCCCAACGTGCGGATCGCGCCTCCGTTGCCCACGGGCGAGGGCAGCACCACCGTGATCACGATCGACATCTCCGACCCCGCCGCGCCTCGGGTCGAGGACCGCGAGCGGTACGGGGGGAGCCTGGTCTCGGCCAGGGAGTACGACGGGACCGTCCGGTTGGTGATCAGCACAGCGACCCCGACCCTCGACTTCGTGGAGCCGAACCGGGACCTGAGCCCTGCCGAGGCCGAGCAGAAGAACCGCCAGGTCGTCGCGGGGAGCGACATCGAGGACTGGCTCCCTTCGGTCGGATCGGGCGAGGACAGCAGTCCCCTGCTCTCGTGCACCGAGGTCCGGCATCCCGACCACCGCTCCGGTCTCGGCACGCTCAGCGTGGTCACCTTCGACGCGGCCTCCCCGGCGAACCGGTCGGCCACCGCGGTCACCACCGCCGGCGAGCTCGTCTACTCCTCGACCGAGCGTCTCTACCTCGCCACCAGCACGGGCGGGTGGTGGGGTGGCCCGGTGCCGATGGCCGACGTACCGTCCGAGCCACGCCCGCAACGCACCCAGGTCCACGCCTTCGCGCTCGAGGGTGCGCAGACCACGTACGTCGGCTCCGGCGACGTGCCCGGCCGGGTGCGGGACCGCTGGTCGTTCAGCGAGCACGACGGCCACCTGCGTGTCGCGACGGCTCTGGGCGAAGACTTCTGGAGCCCACGCGAGAACGCGGTCGTCGTGCTCCAGGAGCAGGGTGAGCGGCTGGTCGAGATCGGCCGAGTTGCCGGGATGGGCCCCCGCGAGCAGATCCAGTCGGTGCGCTGGTTCGGCGACCTTGCCGTGCTGGTCACCTTCCGCCAGGTCGATCCGCTCTACACCGTGGACCTGTCCGACCCGACCGACCCCGAGGTGACCGGCGAGCTGAAGATCCCCGGCTTCTCCGGCTACCTGCATCCGCTCGGCGAGCAGCGGCTCCTCGGGCTGGGACAGGACGCGACCCTGCGGGGGATCACCACTGGCGCCCAGGCCGCGGTGTTCGACATCGGCGACCTGCGGGCGCCAGCAAGGCTGGACACCGTCGGCTTCGGCAGCGACACCGACCTGGTCGCGACCGCCGACCCGCGCGCGTTCACCTACCTTGCCGACCACCGCACAGTGCTGACGCCGGTGCAGGACTACCGGACCGGGCGCACCCGGCTGGCGGTGCTGACGATCGCGACGGACGGTTCCTTGACCCGCACCACCACCGAGCCGGTCGGCGGGTTCGACGCGTGGAGCATCCGAACCCTGCCCCTCGGCGAGGGCCGGGTGGCGCTGGTGTCCGGTGGGAAGGTGACCACGTTGTCGTTGTGAGTCGTAGGCTCGCAGCATGTGCCGAAACATCCGGACCCTGCACAACTTCGAACCTCCGGCCAGCCGGGACGAGGTGCACGCCGCCTCGCTCCAGTACGTCCGCAAGATCAGTGGGACCAGCAAGCCGTCCCAGGCCAACCAGGCCGCGTTCGACCGCGCGGTCGACGAGGTCGCCGCGGTCACCGCACGGCTGCTCGACTCGCTGAGCACGTCCACTCCGCCGAAGGACCGCGAGGTGGAGGCGGCGAAGGCGCGGGCCCGGGCGGCAGAACGCTACGGAGCAGCTGCTGCCCGATGACGCCGGCCGAACGCGTCCGTGCGGCGTTCGACCACGTCCGGCGTGTGGACTTCTTGCCCCCGGACCAGCGGGGCTTCGCGCGCGAGGACCGAGCGGTGCCCATTGGGCACGGACAGACGAATTCACAGCCGACGACGGTGCTCAACATGCTCGACCTGCTGGAGGCGGTGCCGGGCCATCACGTGCTCGACCTCGGATGTGGCTCGGGCTGGACCACGGCGCTGCTCGGGCACATCGTCGGTCCGACCGGCAGCGTCCACGGGCTCGAGATCGTCCCCGAGCTCGCGGCCTGGGGACGCGAGAACCTGGCGGCCTACGACATGGCCTGGGCGGACATCGTCTTGGCCAATCCCGGTCGGCTGGGTCTGCCCGAGCAGGCGCCCTTCGACAGGATCCTGGTCTCCGCCGAGGCCGGCGCTGTCCCCCAGCGGCTGGTCGCCCAGCTCGCCGTCGACGGGGTCATGGTGATCCCGGTCGCGGGCCGGATGTGCCTGGTCCGACGCACCGCCGAGGGCCAGAGCGTGGAGCACCACGGGTTCTACTCGTTCGTACCCCTCGTCGAGCCGGACTCCGACTAGGCAGCACAGCGCGCGCGATCAGCCGGTGAAGTCGACGACGGGCTCGCTCTCCTCGTCGTACCACTGCTCGATCAGCGGGGTGATGTCCGCGACCGACTCGATCACCTCTGTCGGACGGTAGGGGAAGCGCTCGACCTGGTGCGGCTTCGTCGAGCCGGTCAGCACCAAGATCGTGCGCAGCCCCGCCTCGAGTCCACTG
The DNA here is from genome assembly GCA_902805855.1 of uncultured Nocardioidaceae bacterium. Lineage (GTDB taxonomy): Bacteria > Actinomycetota > Actinomycetes > Propionibacteriales > Nocardioidaceae > Nocardioides_C. The sequence goes on along the minus strand of CADCUJ010000070.1, from coordinate 17,420 downwards.
ATGACGTCGGTCTCCATCCGGTCACCGACCATCACCGTGGTCTCGGAGTGCGCGTCGATCCGGTTCAGCGCCGAGCGCATCATCAGTGGGTTCGGCTTGCCGACGAAGTAGGGCGAGATCCCGGTGGCACGCGTGATCAGCGCCGCCACCGAGCCGGTAGCAGGGATCGAGCCGGCCGCGCTGGGACCGGTGGGGTCCGGGTTCGTCGCGATGAACCGCGCGCCGTTCTCGATCAGCCTGATCGCTGTGGTGATCGCCTCGAAGGAGTAGGTGCGGGTCTCGCCGAGGACGACGTACTCGGGCTCGCGCTCGGAGAGGATGTAGCCGATCTCGTGCATCGCCGTGGTCAGGCCCGCCTCGCCGATGACGTAGGCCGAGCCACCCGGCCGCTGGTCGTCGAGGAACTGCGCGGTCGCCAGCGCGCTGGTCCAGATGTACTCCTCGGGGACCTCGATCCCGGAGCGGGCCAGCCGAGCCTTGAGGTCCCGGGGGGTGTAGATCGAGTTGTTGGTCAGCAGCAGGAACGGGCGCCCCCTCTCCTTGAGCCGGTTGACGAAGTCCGCCGCGCCGGGGATGGCGGACTCCTCGTGCACCAGGACACCATCCATGTCCGAGAGCCAGGTCCGCACGGGTCGAGAAGGAGCCGCCATGGCTCCATCGTTCCACGTAGGCTGAGCGCGTGGAGGTGCACAGTGTCGCGAGCCGCACACGGCCTCCGGCGTACGACGCCGCACTCCACCTGCTGCGTGGCCGCCGTTTCGTCGCGCTGACCGGTGCGGGTCTGAGCACGGACTCCGGCATCCCCGACTACCGGGGCCCCGGCTCACCGGTGCGGACGCCGATGACCTACCAGGAGTTCGTCTCCGGGACCGGGGCGCGTCAGCGCTACTGGGCCCGCTCCCACGTTGGCTGGGCCCGGATGCGCCAGGCGCTGCCCAACCCGGGACACCTCGCGCTGGCGCGGCTGGAGCAGCAAGGCGCGCTGAGCATGCTGGTCACGCAGAACGTCGACGGACTGCACGAGCAGGCAGGCAGCACCCGCATGTGCGCGCTGCACGGACGCATCGTCGACGTCGTCTGCCTCTCCTGCCGGGCCCGGACCAGCCGTCGGGTGCTCCAGGAGCGGCTCGAGCGGCTCAACCCCGGCTTCGCGACGCGGCACGGCCAGGCGACGGTGCGTCCCGACGGCGACGTGGACCTCACCACGGTCGCCGGGTTCGCGGTACCCACCTGCTCGTCTTGCGGTGGGGTGCTCAAGCCCGACGTGGTGTTCTTCGGCGAGAACGTGCCGAAGGACCGGGTGCAGCGTTGCTACGACGCGGTGGACGCCGCGGAGGCGCTGCTCGTCGCCGGATCCTCGCTGGCCGTGATGTCCGGGCTGCGGTTCGTGCGCCACGCGCACAAGCGGGGCATCCCGGTGGTGATCGTCAACCGGGGCCAGACCCGGGGGGACCCGCTGGCAGACATCAGGCTCGACACCGGCACCTCACCCTTCCTCACCGAGCTGTCTTCGCCAGCGGGCGCAACGCCGCGAGAGCCTCAGGAGACGTCTCGGCGGACCGACAGGGCGAGGCCTAGCCCCGCGAACACCAGCGCATAGACGAGCAGTAGCAGGCCGCCCTGCCACCAGGCCAGGTACTCGACTCCCACCTCTGCCGGTGAGAGCAACGCGGTCGATGCGCTGGTCGGCAGGTACTTGGCCACCGATCCGAGGTCTGCGGCATTCAGCGCGAAGCTCAGCAAAGGCTCGACCAGGAAGGTGATGAACACCGCGGTCAGGATCGCCGCGATCTGGTTGCGGATCAGCGTTCCGATGCCGATCCCGACGAGGGTCCACAGCGCGACCGCGACCACGGTCAGCCCGATGCTCGACCACACCCCCTCCAGCCCGAACCCGAGCTCGAAGCCGCGGGCCAGGATCGTCACCCCTCCGGACACCACGGCGGTGAGCACCCCGACCACTCCGAAGCCCAGGCCCACGACGAGGTGCGCGATCATCTTGGCTCCGACCACGTCTTGTCGCTTCGGGTGCACCAAAAAGGTGGGGGTGATGGTCTGGTAGCGGTATTCACCGGTCATCCCGGTGATGCCGAGGATCATCGCGAAGATGTACGCGCCGGTGAACGCCGCTGCTGCGTACACACTGCGAATCGCTTCGGCGGTGTCCAACGGTGGCGATGCCGGCTGGCCGCCCCCGGGTTCGACTCCGGCGAACGCGGCCGAGAGCACCGCCCACAAGATGGTCCACCCGATCGCCCCCAGCAGCAGTCCCCACCACAGCCGGGTGGTGAGGATCTTTTTCAGCTCCGAGCGAGCCAACGCCCTAGTCGAGGACCCGCTCACTGCTGGGCCCCCGCCGCGGCGTCGGCGGCAGGACGCCCGGACTGCGTCATCGCCAGGAAGGTCCTCTCGAGGTCACTGGGCTCGGCCACCAGCTCGTGCAGCTCGACACCATGACGGTGCGCAGCATGTCCGACCTGCTCCGGCGTGCATCCGAGGACCCGCAGCCGACCGTCGTCTCGGTCCTCCATCTCGAAGTCGGCCAAGGCCTCACGAAGTCGCTGCGGCTCCGGTGAGCGGACCAGCACGCCGTGGGGACCGGCGTCCAGGTCGGAGAGCCTGCCCTGCTTGACCAGCCGGCCGGCGGAGAGCACGACCACGTCCTCCACGGTCTGCTGCACCTCGCTGAGCACGTGGCTCGAGACGAGTACGGTGCGGCCCTCCGAGCCGAGGGCACGCAGGAACCCTCGCAGCCACGCGATCCCTGCCGGGTCGAGCCCGTTGGCGGGCTCGTCGAGGATCAGCACCGACGGGTCACCGAGCAGGGCTTGGGCGAGGGCGAGTCGCTGGCGCATCCCCAACGAGAAGCCGCCGACACGCTTGTCCGCGACCTCGCCCAGTGCTACCTGAGCCAGCACCTGCCCACACCGGTCGGTCGTGATCCCTGCCGCGATCGCCAACACCTCGAGGTGCGCGAGCGCCGATCGGCCGGGGTGGAAGCTGGACGCCTCGAGAGCGGCACCCACCGTGCCGACCGGATCGTCGAGCTCTCGGTAGGGCCGCCCGCCGATCGTGGCACTGCCGGAATTCGGAGTGACCAGACCCAACAGGCAACGAAGCGTCGTGGTCTTTCCTGCTCCGTTGGGTCCGAGGAATCCGGTCACCACGCCCGGGTCGACCGAGAAGGACACGTCGTCGACGGCGGTGACGGCACCGAACCTCTTGGTCAGGCCGGTGACCTCGATTCGCTGCCCTTCCCGCCTCACGGGTCTGATCCTCGCAGAGACGGCGAACCGCGAGGAGCTACCCGCCGTGACCGCCTCGCGGGGAACCGGGTCAGAGGCGGTGCACGAACATGTGCGACGCGGACTCGAGATCCACCTCGGCGGTCTCCCCGCCGCTGCCGATCAGCACACCCTCTGCGCCCGCAGCGACCGTGACCACCTTGTCCGGCAACGCGCCCACCCGGCGCAGCGCGGACATCAGCGGCTCGTCCTTCTGCACCTCCTCGCTGATCCGACGCACCAGCACCCGGACCTGCTCCTCGTGCTGCCGTGAGGCCGACGCGGCCACCTCGGACAACGCCTCCACACCGTCCATGAACTGCTCGCCGTCGGGGTGCTCGCCGAGCTCGTGCATCCCCGGTATCGGGTTGCCGTACGGCGACTCCGTCGGGTGGTCCAGCAGCTCGACCAGTCGCCGCTCCACGGTCTCCGACATCACGTGCTCCCAGCGGCAAGCCTCGGCGTGCTCCAGCTCCCAGTCCAGGCCGATCACGTCGGTGAGCAGTCGCTCAGCGAGCCGGTGCTTGCGCATCACCCGGGTGGCGAGCCGGTTGCCCTCCTCGGTCAGCTCGAGGTGCCGGTCACCCTCCACAGTGAGCAGACCGTCGCGCTCCATCCGCGCCACCGTCTGGCTGACCGTCGGGCCACTTTGGTGCAGCCGCTCCGCGATCCGCGCGCGCAGCGGCACGATGCCCTCCTCGACGAGCTCGTACACCGTGCGGAGGTACATCTCGGTGGTGTCGATCAGGTCGCTCACCACGCCATTGTGACTCATCGCGAACGGACCCGACCCCATCGAGTGGCCCGGCCAGTGACACAGTGGAGGCGATGACCGGACCCACCTTCGGTGACGACCTGACCATCGGCTCCCGGTTCCGTGGGCCGGACCGCTCCGGCAACGGCGGCTATACGGCCGGATCGCTCGCGGGCCGGTTACCTGCCGCGGGGGCGTCGGCGGTCGAGGTGACTCTGCGGCAGCCGCCACCGCTCGACGTGGCGATGAAGGTGCAGTACGTCGACCTCGAGGACGCTACGCGGCAGGCGCTGTTGCTGATGGGAGGCTCGCGGATCGCCGTAGGGCAGGTCGTCGGCGGTGAGCCGGCGCCGGTCGAGCCGGTCTCCGCGGCCACGGCTCAGCAGGCGATGTCCCGCTTCCCGGGCCTGGACAGCCACCCGTTCCCGTCCTGCTTCGTCTGCGGGCCGCAGCGTGCGCACGGAGACGGCCTGCGGATCTTCCCTGGACCGGTCGATGCCGGTGTCGTCGCCTCCACCTGGGTCCCGCACGAGAGCCTCACCGACCGCCCGGACCGACCCAACGACCCGGTGCAGCACGTCGGGATCGGCACGGCCTGGGCAGCACTCGACTGCGCGGGCGGCTGGGCCGGTGACGTCGGGGAGCGCCGCATGGTGCTGGGCCGGATGACCGCGCTCGTCGACGCCCTGCCGCTGGTCGACGAGCCGCACGTGGTGCTCGGTGAGGCTCGTGGCCGTGAGGGCCGCAAGACGTTCACCGCCAGCACGCTCTACGACAGCGACGGGCGGATCGTGGGTCGCGCGGAGCACGTCTGGATCGCGATCGACCCCAGCGCCTTCAGCTGACCCCTCCGCAGCGCCCCCTTCACCCGCCGGGTCAGGGGCGTGGCATCGTCACAGGGCGATGCCGACGTACTTGGTCTCGAGGTACTCCTCGATGCCCTCGAAGCCGCCCTCGCGGCCGAAGCCCGACTGCTTCACCCCACCGAACGGCGCCGACGGGTTCGACACGATCCCCTGGTTCACCCCGACCATCCCGGTCTGCAGGCCCTCGTAGGCCCAGACCGCGCGGTTGAGGTCGCGGGTGTAGAGGTAGGCGACCAGGCCGAACTCCGTGTCGTTGGCCATCGCCAGGGCCTCCTCGTCCTCGGTGAAGGTGAAGATCGGCGCCACCGGGCCGAAGATCTCCTCCCGGAACATGCGTGCGGAGGTGGGTACTCCGGTGAGCACGGTCGGCGAGTAGAAGTACCCGTCACCTTCTGGCGCATCGCCGCCGACGGACGTCTTCGCACCTGCCTCGACAGCGTCCTCGACGAGCTCTCGCACCTTGTCCCGCTGCTTGGCCTCCACGAGCGGACCGACCTCGACCCCGTCCTCGGTGCCGCGGCCCATCGACATCGCACCCATCTTCTCGGCGAGCTTCGCGCTGAACTCGTCCGCAACCGACTCGTGCACGATGAACCGGTTGGCGGCGGTGCACGCCTCGCCGACGTTGCGCATCTTCGCGAGCATCGCGCCGGCCACGGCGTCGTCCACGTCGGCGTCACCGAAGACCAGGAACGGTGCGTTGCCACCGAGCTCCATGGACAGACGCAGCAACCCCTGTGCGCTCTGCTCCACCAAACCGCGCCCCACCTCGGTGGAGCCGGTGAAGGTGAGCTTTCGCAGGCGCGGATCACGAATCAGTGGCTCCATGACCTCTCCGGTGGACTTCGTGGTCACCACGTTCAGCACCCCGTCCGGCAGCCCGGCTTCGGCGAGGATGCCGGCGAGCGCGAGCATCGACAGCGGGGTGAGCGCGGCCGGCTTGACCACCATCGTGCAGCCGGCGGCGATCGCCGGCCCGATCTTGCGGGTGCCCATGGCAAGCGGGAAGTTCCAGGGGGTGATCATCAGGCACGGGCCCACCGGCTGCTTCATCGTGAGCAGCCGGCTGCCACCGGCGGGTGCGACCGAGTACCGGCCTGAGATCCGCACCGCCTCCTCGGAGAACCAGCGGAAGAACTCGGAGCCGTAGGTGATCTCCGCCCGGGACTCCGTGAGCGGCTTGCCCATCTCGAGTGTCATCAGCAACGACAGGTCATCGGCACGCGCGGTGATCATCTCCCAGGCGCTGCGCAGGATCTCACCACGCTCACGGGGCGGCGTCTGGCCCCACTCGTCCTGTGCCGCGACCGCCGCGTCGAGGGCGGCCTTGCCGTCTGCGACGCTGGCGTCGGCGACCTGGGTGATCGTCTGCCCCGTCGCCGGGTCCTCGACGTCGAAGCGCTTCCCGCCCTCGGCGTCTCGCCACTGCCCGCCGATGAACAGGCCGGTGGCGACGTCGCCGACGACGGAGGACTCGTGAGAGGTGAGGGCAGCCATGGCCGACATGTTCCCGCACCGGGTGGCCACAAACCGGCTCCGGGTCCCCTCCGGTTTGACACGGGCAGACCCCGGAGCATGGGATTCGGACGTGCAGACTCCCCGCGCCACAGCCGAGCACTCCGCTGCCCAGACTCCCCCCGCCGCCGCCGACCAGACGCCGTGGTGGCGGGACGCGGTCTGCTACGAGATCTACGTCCGCAGCTTCGCCGACGCAGACGGTGACGGCGTGGGCGACATGGCCGGGATCGAGCAGCGGCTGCCCTACCTCGCCGATCTCGGCATCGACGCGATCTGGATCACACCGTTCTACCCCTCGCCACAAAATGACCACGGTTACGACGTGGCCGACTACTGCGACGTCGACCCCCGCTTCGGCACCTTGGCCGACTTCGACGCCATGCTGGCGCGGGCCCACGGGCTGGGCATCCGGGTGATCATCGACGTGGTGCCGAACCACACCTCGTCCGAGCATGCGTGGTTCGCCCGGGCGCTCGCAGCCGAGCCGGGCAGCGAGGAGCGCGACCGCTACGTCTTCCGGGACGGTCGAGGGATCGACGGCAGCGAGCCGCCGAACAACTGGCGCTCGATCTTCGGAGGGGCCGCCTGGACCCGCGCCGACGACACGCACGGCCAGCCGGCCCAGTGGTACCTGCACATGTTCGACGCCACCCAGCCGGACCTGAACTGGCACAACCCGGAGGTGGGTGACGAGTTCGAGGCGATCCTGCGGTTCTGGCTGGACCGAGGCGTGGACGGATTCCGGATCGACGTCGCGCACGGCCTGTTCACCCCCGTCGACCTCGCGGACACAGCCACCGGTGACGAGGCGTCGATCTTCCACCAGCCGGAGGTGCACGAGGTCTACCGCCGCTGGCACCGGGTGCTCGCGGAGTACGACGGCGACCGGATGGCGGTCGCCGAGGCCTGGACCGACTCGCCCGAGACGACAGCCAGCTACATCCGCGCCGACGAGCTGCAGCAGGCCTTCAACTTCCACTGGCTGCTGGCGGAGTGGTCGGCCGAGGCATTCCGGGACGTGGTGGTGCAGACGCTGGAGGCGGTCGGCCTCGTGGACGCGTCGGCGACCTGGGTGCTCTCCAACCACGACGTCGTGCGACACGTGACCAGGTACGGAGGTGGCGAGACCGGGCTGGCGCGAGGACGAGCGGCGCTGCTCACCATGCTGGCGCTGCCCGGCTCGTCGTACCTCTTCCAGGGCGAGGAGCTGGGCCTGGAGCAGGTCGACGTCGCACCCGAGCACCGGGAGGACCCCGCCTACTTCCGCGGCGGCTCCGAAGGCCGCGACGGCTGCCGCGTCCCGTTGCCATGGGCAGGCACTCAGCCGCCGTTCGACTTCGGACCCGGGTCCGGACAACCGTGGCTCCCGCAACCGGCCGAGTGGAGCGCCCTGACTGTGAGCGCGCAGAGCGCCGACCCGCACTCGACGCTCGCGTTCTACCGTCGCGCCCTGGCGATGCGCCGAGAGGTGAACCGCGGGCTGGACGCATCGGTGGTCCTTCTCGACACGGCGCCGGGCACGCTCGGCTTCCGGCGCGGTGACGGCCTGGTCTGCGTCATCAACTGCGGCGGGCAGCCGGCGAGACTTCCGGACGAGGCCGGCGATGTGGTGCTCTCCAGCAGCCCCCTCGACGAGCCGGGGACGCTGCCTGCGGACACCGCCGCCTGGTTCCGCGCCGCTACGGCGACGCGCCCAGGGTGAGCTCGAAGTGCTGCAGCGCACCGAACCTAGTGGTGGCGCAGCCGTGGCCACAATGACCCGATCGGGTCATGGTCGATCGCTCGGTGCCGCACCAAGGTAAAGAGGGAGACGGTGCGCACCAGCCCGTCGCTGAACCCGAGGAGGGGCCATGATCGGAGCCGGTACGGGCATGCACGGACAGGGGGACCCCGGGTCTCCCATGGGCCACGCCCAGACGACGGGGCGCTACGTGGTCGTCTTCGAGGACGGCGTTGACGCGGCGGAGACGCTGAACGCGACCGCCGGGCTGTCGAACGTGGCGGACTCGCGAGACTTCGAGGAGCAGAAGATCGATCTCGAGTCGACCGGCGGGTCCGACGCCACGCTGTTCGCGGAGCTGGGTATCGCGGTGGTCAGCGTGGACCCCAGCCAGCTCGGCAGCATGCAGACGGCGGAGTCCGCTCGCGGCAGGATCGAGGCGGTGGCGCCGGAGCTGATCCACCACGTCCTGCCCGAGACCGCCGACTACCTCCACGGCTACCGTGACGGCGTCAACGACCTGGCCGGACGGCTCGGCGGCGAAGACGACACCGCCGGTGCTCGGGCCGTCACCGAGGCGGGGCCGACCTTCGCTGACGACGACGACTTCACCTGGGGCCTCGTCGCGACGCGCGCTGCCACCTCCGTCAAGACCGGTGAGGGGATCAGGGTCGCGGTCCTGGACACCGGCTTCGACGCCAACCACCCGGACTTCGTCGGCCGCAGCATCACGGCCCGGTCGTTCATCCCTGGGGCGTCACCCCAAGACGGGCACGGCCACGGCACGCACTGCATCGGCACCGCGTGCGGGCCCCGGACACCGAGTGGCAGCCGCGGGTACGGCGTCGCCCACGAGGCCGAGATCTTCGTCGGGAAGGTCCTCAGCGACGAGGGTTCGGGCTCCGACGAGGGCATCCTCGCAGCGATCAACTGGGCCGTGGCCAACGACTGCCCGGTCATCTCGATGTCCCTCGGGGCGGACGTGGCGCAGCCGCACCCGCCGTACAACACCGCTGGTCGCCGAGCCCTGGCAGCCGGGTGTCTGATCATCGCCGCGGCCGGAAACAACGCGAGCCGCCCGGGCAACCCCGGCTTCGTGGGAGCACCCGCGAACAGCCCAGCCATCCTGGCGGTCGGTGCGCTCGACTCACAGCTTCGGATCGCCTCGTTCTCCGCCCGGAGCCTTCCGGGCCGCGGCGGCCAGGTCGACATCGCCGGGCCCGGAGTCGACGTGTACTCCTCATGGCCGATGCCCCAGCGGTACCGCTCGATCAGCGGCACCAGCATGGCGACGCCGCACGTGGCCGGGCTCGCCGCGCTGTGGGCACAGGCGAGCGGGCGGCGCGGCCTCGAGCTGTGGGCCACCCTGGTCAAGGAGAGCCGGCGACTCGGGCTCCCCGCGCTCGACGTGGGGTCGGGGCTGGCTCTGGCCGGCGCCTGAACGGGCGGACCGGAGACGGCGCGGGTAGTCTCGCCCCATGGTCCGAGTCAGCGTCAGCGTCGACGACGAGCACCTCGCGAAGATCGGCTCGGTGGCCGACCAGCTGAGCAGCCAGGGTCTGCGGGTCGGTCAGGTCCTCGAGGGGCTCGGCATCATCACCGGCGAGGTGGACGAGGGCGGCCAGGAGTCGCTGCGTGGCGTTGCCGGCGTGACGTCGGTCGACAGGCAGCAGGACGTGCGGATCGCTCCTCCGGACTCGCCGGTCCAGTAGCAACCGCGCGCCCGTCACGGCGTGGGGTCGCGGGCGTCGTAGCGCAGGAACCCGCGGGAGAGGGTCGCCGCAACGAGCACCCCGACGACGCAGGCGAGCCCGCCGAGCACCAGCGCGACCCGCTCCCCGGCGCCCTCGCCGAGTCCACCGACCAGGAAGTCGCCCGCCCGAGGGCCTCCGGAGACCACCACGATGAACACACCCTGCAGCCGTCCGCGCAACTCGTCCGGCGCCGCGACCTGGAGGATCGTCGACCGGAACGCGGCGCTCACCACGTCTGCCGCACCGGCGACCGCCAGGAAGATCGCGGCGACCCAGAGTGCGCCGGCCAGTCCCACCGACCCGATCGCGAGCCCGTAGACCAGGATCGACGCCACGATCGCCGCGCCGTGCCAGCGGACCCGGCTGACCCAGCCCGAGACGAGGAAGGCGACCAAGCCGCCCACGGCCGGCGCCGACTGCAGCAGGCCGACGCTCGCGGCACCTCCGCCGTAGACCTTGTAGGCCAACGCCGGGAAGACGGCACGGGGATGCGCGAACACCATCGCGCACAGGTCGAGCACGAAGGTCATCCGCAGGTTCGGGGAGTGCCGCAGGAAGCGCAGCCCGTCCACCACCGACCGAAGCCCGGCTCGAGGGCTGTCCGGATGGGGCGGCATCCTCGGCAGCCGGACCAGCGCGTAGAGGGTCGCGGTGAAGGTGAGGGCGTCGACCGTGTAGGCCAGCTCGAAGCCGCCCCAGCCGATCAGCAGCGCACCGAGCAGCGGGCCGATCGTGAAACCGAGGTTGAAGGCGGCCATGTTCAACGCGCTGGCCGCCGGGAGCAGCTCCTTGGGCAGCAGGCGAGCGATCATCGCCGACCGGGCCGGACTGTTCGCGGCCACACACGCGGACTGCGCGGCGACGCAGACGTAGAGGACCCAGACCGCAGTGTTGCCCCAGAACGCCTGGGCGGCGAGAAGCAGCGAGACTGCCCAGGCGCCTCCGGACGCGACGAGCGAGAGGCTACGTCGATCCACGGCGTCGGCGATCGCACCGCCGTACAGACCGAACGCCACCAACGGGAACAGCGCGAACACTCCGACCAGGCCGACCGCGAACGAGGAGCGGGTGAGTGCGTAGACCTGGATGGCGATGGTGACCGCTGCCATCTGCTGACCGAGCTGCGCGACCGCGTTGCCGAAGAACAGCCGCCGGTAGTCGGCGGAGGCCCGCAGCGGCCGCACGTCGGTGACGATTCCGCGCAGCCGGGCCCCCATCGTCGGGACCCAGGCTCTGCCTCCGCGTGCGACCACCGGGTCACCTTCGCAAAGGCTTCGGTTATCGCCTTGCCCGGGTCCGGGTGGCGCCGTACCGTTGTGGCACACGAGAAAGGAGGTGGTCCAGTAGTGAATTCTTTACGGACTCGTGAGGTGGCTGCGAGCTAGCAGCGCACCGGCCAGCTCCATCAGCCGCGAAGGCGCAGCTGGCAATCTACTTGCAGTCACCCGACCCGCAGGCGCTCCGGAGGTCCGACCGGAGACGTGGCCCAAGCCGGCCACCCGCCTGCGGGTCGCTGCTGTCTGCCGGGTTCTGCTGCCGGGTTCTGTTGCCTGCTCCACCGCTCCCGGGGCGTCGGGCGGGTCAGGGCGCGAGGCGCTCGGTGAACCAGCCGGAAGGTGTCCGGCGGTAGCGAAGCCGGTCGTGCATCCGTCCGTGCCGCCCCTGCCAGAACTCGACCGAGGCCGGCTCGACCAGGAAACCACCCCAGTGCTCAGGACGAGGCACCGGCTGATTGTCGAACCGCGCGGCGATCTCGGCGTAGCGCTCGTCGAGCACGACGCGCTCCCGGATGATCTCCGACTGAGGCGACGCCCACGCGCCCAGCTGCGAAGGCCGCGGTCGGCCTGCGAAGTAGGCGTCGTTCTCGGCCGCACCCAGCCGTGATGCCTCGCCCTCGACGCGTACCTGCCGCTCGAGCGGGTGCCACGGGAACAGCAACGCACAGGCCGGGTTGGTCGACAGCTCGTCGGCCTTACGCGAGATGTAGTTGGTGAAGAAGACGAACCCCCGCGTGCTCAGCCCCTTCAGCAGAACGGTCCGCGAGGCCGGCTGACCGGTGGCGGAGACAGTGGAGAGCACCATCGCGTTCGGCTCGTGCAGACCGGCCGAGACGGAGTCGTCCAGCCAGGTCTCGAACATCGCGACCGGTTCCGGCAGCAGGTCCGACTCGTCGAGTCCTCCGGCGGCGTACTCACGTCTCAGCTCGCTCAGGCCACCGTCGCTCACGCCTCAAACCTAGGGCAGGGCACCGCGCCGCCGAGTGCCGGCCGAACGCCGCTCAGCCGGGCAGCCGCTTGGCCAGGCACCGCGACTTGGGGGACGCCGCGTAGTGACCGAAGCTCTCCACGAGCCGGTAGCCGGCGGAGGTGTAGAGCTCGATAGCCTCGGGCTGCGCGGTGCCGGTCTCCAGCACCATCACGTCGGCCCCGGCCGCATGGGCGGTGCGTTCGAGATGACCGAGCATCGCCCGGGCGAGCCCACGGCGACGTGCCGACGCGGCCACGTACATCCTCCTGATCTCCGCCGCACGGACGCCGCCGAGACGGGGCACGTCCGGACGGAAGGACCAGCCCCCCATGGTCACCGGCACCTCGTCCACGGCACCCACGAAGAACGCGCCTCGAGGCGGGTCGAAGCCGGCCGCCTCGACCGGGTTGTCGTCGCGACTCCCGTAGCGGACGACGTACTCGGCCTGGACCTCTTCGACCAGCGCCTGCACGTCCGGATCGGTGTAGCGGACCCGCCGGATCTCCAAGGGCTCACTCCGGGTCCGCTCGAGTTCGGCTGGGTATTCGACTGGGGTTCGGGTTCGGCAAGGGGTGCACTCGGCACCGCCAGCGATGATGACACAATCACGGTCACGTCCTGACAACGGAGCCAGGTCACCCCCGCTGCTGTCCCCGTGAGGAAACCTGTGCCTAGCGCGATCGCGATTCCCGACTCGCTGAAGCCTGCCGATGGCCGATTCGGATCCGGGCCGTCGAAGGTGAGCAGCCAAGCGCTGGACGCTCTGGCCGCATCCGGCACCTCGCTGATGGGCACCTCGCACCGGCAGGCGCCGGTGAGGAACCTCGTCGGCCGGGTCCGCGACGGGATCGGCGAGCTGTTCGGTGCTCCAGAGGGCCACGAGGTGGTTCTCGGCAACGGCGGCGCCACCGCCTTCTGGGACATCGCCACCTTCGGGCTGATCCGTGAGCGCAGCCAGCACCTGTCCTTCGGTGAGTTCTCCGCGAAGTTCGCCACGGCCGCGGCCGGGGCGCCGTTCCTGGCCGAGCCGACCGTGATCGACTCGGCTCCCGGAAGCCGGCCGGACCCCGAGCCGGAGACCGGCGTCGACGCGTACGCGTGGGCGCACAACGAGACGTCCACCGCGGTGATGGCACCGGTGCGCCGGGTGGCGGGGGCAGACGACGGCGCGTTGCTGCTCATCGACGCGACGTCGGGTGCGGGCGGCCTGCCGGTCGACCTCGCGGAGGTGGACGCCTACTACTTCGCCGCACAGAAGTGCTTCGCGTCCGACGGCGGGATTTGGGTCGCCGTGATGTCGCCCGCGGCGATCGAACGGGCCGAGACGCTCTCCAGGGCTCGCTGGACGCCGGCGTTCTTCGACCTTCCGACCGCGATCGACAACTCACGCAAGAACCAGACCTACAACACCCCTGCGATCGCGACGCTGTTCTTGATGGCAGAGCAGTTGGACTGGCTCAACGGCCACGGCGGTTTGGAGTTCGCCGTCTCGCGGACGACGGAGAGCTCCCAGCGGCTCTACGGCTGGGCGGAGAAGACACCGTTCACCACGCCGTACGTGGAGGACCCGCCGAACCGGTCACTGGTCGTCGGCACCGTCGACGTCGACGACGGGATCGACGCCACGGCGATCGCTCAGGCGCTGCGAGACAACGGGATCGTCGACGTGGAGCCCTACCGGAAGCTCGGCCGCAACCAGCTGCGGGTGGGGATGTACCCGGCGGTCGACCCGGACGACGTGCACGCTCTCACCGAATGCGTCGACTACGTTGTCGAGCGACTGTGAAGGCCAGCCACCCGGCGAGCGCCAGCACGAAGATCCCGGCCGCGATCCACACGCCGGCGCCGTCCCCGGTCGAGAGTCCCTCCTCGGGCGGCCGGGCCACCTCCGACGGGGGGATCGGCGAGGCACTCGGACCCTCCAGGTCCGTCTGCGGCGAGCGGTCACCGATCGCACGAGCAACCTCGGGCGGCAACAGGATGCGGAGCACCTCCGAGAAGACACCCTCGCTGCTCAGGTAGATCTCGTCCTCGTCGGAGATCGCCAGCCCCTCACCCAGCTGCTGTGCAGGCAGCCTCATCGTGCCCACCTCACCCAGGTCCGGGAAGGTGTAGACCGACGCGGCCCCGTACCCCCGCAGCATCAGGTGTCGGCCGTCAGGGAAGAACGCGCCGTCCACCACGTAGCCGGGCACCGCCCCGACCTCTGTCAGCTCGTTCTCGGCGTCGGCGTCCAGCGACCGCGGCGCGGCGAACACCACCGCACCGCCGAGCTCCTTGGTCACCACGTAGAGGCGACCCGACCTCGGGTGCACGAGCAGCGTCTCCGCGTTGTGGGCCGAGTCCGGGTAGGTCAGCGAGAACCGCTCGGACGGTACCTCCTCCTCGACGACCGGACCCCGTCCGTCGAGTGCGTCGCTTCGCCTGGTGGCGCTCACCAGCGGCTGTGTCCGGTAGACCTCGACCGATTCCCGCTCCTCGTCGTTGTCCCCGATGTCCCCCACCCAGACACCGCCGTCGGCCGCAGGAGCGATCGCCTCCACGTCCTCGACGTCGCCGGAGGAGTACGTGGACACCGCCACCGTGTGGCCCGAGCGCTTGTCGACGGAGTACAGCACGGCGTCGCCGCCGGAGTCGTTGAACGTGTACATGAGTCGTCCCGCGTCGAGCAGGCCGCTGGACTCGGTGATGTCCTCGTCCGTTAACGCGAACACGACACGGTGCTCGACCTTGGCCGGCCGGTCCGAGCCACCCCGGCCACCCGGCACGGCGCTCGCGCCGGTGCTGCCGGCGAGCAGGACCGCGACGCATGCCCCGGCAACGAGGTTACGAGGACCGCGCATCGAGCAGCTCCACGAGCCTCGGACGGACCCCCCAGGTCCGAGTCAGGTCGTCGAGCTCGGCACGCGCCTGCTCCGAGGGTGCGGCGCCGGTCCGCACCGCTCGCAGCAGCGTGTTGCGTGGGGTGTGCCGGCTCTCCACGAACTCGACCACGTCCACGCGGTACCCCACGAGCCGTAGGACGGCTGCGCGCATCGCGTCGGTCAACGTGTCCGCGAACCGCTCGCGCAGGATGCCGTGGCGGGTGAGCAGCGGGTACGGCGGCGGGGTGGCTGCTCGTCGCAGCTGCGCCGCGACGTCGTGGTGACAGCAGGGAGCCGCGAGCACCAGCGGCGCGCGCCAGTCGACAGCTCGGGCGAGCGCGTCGTCGGTCGCTGTGTCACAGGCGTGCAGCGCCAGCACGAGGTCCGGCTCGTGCGGCACAGCCGCTGTGCCGATGTCGCCGCGAACGAAGGTCATCGACTCCGAGACGTCCAGCTCGGCCGCAAGCCGTGAGCTGTGCCGGCGCGACTGCTCCTTGACGTCCACGCCCACGACATGCACCGGTAGCGCCCTGGACGCAGTCAGGTACCTGTGCGCAGCGAACGTCAGGTACGCGTTGCCACAGCCGAGGTCCACGACCTGCAACGGCTGCTGCTGTGTCGGCGCGCGGAGCCGGCCGGACTCCAGCGCGTCGTCGAGGGCAGGGCCGAGAATCCGGAGAAACTCCTCCACCTGACGCAGCTTCGCCTGTCTGCTCGGCTTGACCCTTCCGGCGTGGTCGGAGATTCCGAGTGCGACGAGCACCGGGTCGTCCTCGGCGAGCAGACGCGGCTTCACCCGGTCGTGCGCTCGCTGCTGCGCGGTCCCGGGGGCGGCGGCATCAGCGCTCCGGGCCGCAGTGTGCACCAACGCCTCGAGCTTCTTGGTCACCCTCACCTGGTGCGTCTCGGTGGCGGTGTCGACATGCCAGTTGCCGAAGGGCTCGCCGAGCAGCGCGTCGACTGCGCGCGCGCAATCCTCACCGGTGGCGTGGTTCGAGGTGTGTGCCTGGGTGTCGTCGTAGGCGGTGACCTGAAGATGCCGACCGGACTTCAGGTCGACGTACCGCAGCTCCACGCGCCGCCACCGAGGCACCGCCCCCTTGCGCCGGCCCGTGCCCAACGCCCGCACCAGGTTCTGGTCGTCGAGGGCCAAGGAGCGCACCCGGGACAGCGCACGCTGCAGGGGTTCGGCCACCGTCAGCCCCGCAGAGCTGCCGAGACGGCGACGAGGAGGATCAGCGCGACCAGGGCACCCGGGATCACCAGGCGTCGGTAGCGGGGGTGCATGCACCCCAGTTTATGAGGCTCCTGCACGCGCCTCCGCGGTCCGGTCAGGCGGCGGTCCGGGTCGGCCACAACCGGTAGTCGTTGACCTCCGGGTCGAGCATCCCCTTCGCGCGGGTGAAAATCAGCACCGCCAGCAAGGTGCCCAGGACGGTGAGCGCACCTCCGCCGATGAGGGTCCACCGGGCGCCGAACGTCTCACCCACCCATCCCACGATGGGCGCACCGAGGGGCGTCCCGCCCATGAAGATCATCATGTACAGCGCCATCACCCGCCCTCGCATGACCGGTGAGACGCTGAGCTGCAGGGTCGCGTTGGCGGCGGTGATCATCGTGAGTGCGCTCAGGCCGAGGACCGGCGTCCAGACAGCGAAGAACAGGTACGTCGGGAGCAGGCCCGCCACGATCTCGGCCAGCCCGAACGCGACCGCCGCCAAGATCACCAGCCGGTGACGCGGGCGTCCGCGACGCGCTGCGAGCAGCGCTCCGGCTAGGGATCCGAGCGCCATCGTGGTGCCGAGGAGACCGTACGCGCTCGCGCCCTTGCCGTAGACCTCGGTGGCCATCAGCGCAGAGGTCATCTGGAAGTTCAGCCCGAACGTTCCGGCGAAGAAAACGATGGTGAGGATCAGCAGCAGGTCAGGGCGACCGCGGACGTAGCGCACGCCGTCGCGGATCATCCCCTTCTCACGCCCCGCAGGCTCCGGCGAGTCCAGCTCGCCGGCCCGCATCCGCTGCAGCGAGAAGACCACGGCTCCGTAGCTGACGGCGTTGAGCAAGATGACTGCTCCGGTCGCTTGCACGCCCGAGCCGAGCGCCGCGATCAGGACGCCGGCCACCGCAGGTCCGACGACGCGGGCGGCGTTGAAGGAGGCGGAGTTGAGTCCGACCGCGTTGGTCAGGTCGTCGGGACCGACGATCTCGCTGACGAACGACTGGCGTGCCGGTCCGTCGAAAGCGGTGCCGACGCCGAAGACCAGGGCGAGCGCGTACACGTGCCAGGTCTGGGCCGCGCCGGTCAGGGCGAGCACTCCGAGGAGCGCGGCGGGTACGGCCATCATCAGCTGCGTCACCTGGAGCAGCCGCCGTTTGGGGAACCGGTCGGCGACCAGCCCGGCGTACGGCGAGA
>CADCUJ010000069.1 GCA_902805855.1 uncultured Nocardioidaceae bacterium | reverse complement strand
TGGTCGAACTCGCCGACCTCCACCACCGACAGCCGCCCGGTGTCCCGGTTCCACTCGGCGGTCTCGATGCGCTCCCAGGGCACCCGGAGGCCCATCTCGACCGGCACGGGCCCCATCTCGACCCGCACGGGCCCCATCTCGACCGGCACGGGCCCCATCTCAACGATGAGGAGGGCGTCGCGGGTGCCCAGGAGCCAGGTGCCGTCGTCGGTCACGGCGTGCGCCAGCACCTTCTCCCCTCGGGCCAGTGCCCCGGTGGCCACGGCCCGAGCCAGCACCTCGGGTGGCACAGGTGCCGAGCGACGCAGCGGGTTGCGGGGCAGGGAAGGCACTAGGCCTCGTCGCCGATCGCGCGCTCGCGCAGGTCACGACGATGCTGCTCGAGCGCGACGAGCTCACCGAACATCCGGTTGTACTCGGTCGCCTGGTCCACCGGGTTGGTCCGCTGCAGCTTCGACTTGACCTCGGTGATCCTGCGAAGGGCGGTCAACTCCTGGAGTCGGTACACGTGAGCCGCCACGTAACCGGCGGTCGGCTCCTTCGTCGACAGCAGCGGTTCCACCGCGAGGGCGTTCAGCGCCCGCGCGACGGGCTCGGCGGACACGTTCTCGCGCAGCTTCGAGACCCAGACCTCACTGTCGGGCGCAGCGCTCGGACCTCCGCAGGCGCTCACGGCGTCCCAGACCCCGCGGTAGGTCGGATGTGTGAAGTCCTCGCCGTCGATGCCCCCGGCCATCGGTCCCACGACCTGCGGCTGCTGCACCATGAGCTTGAGGGTCTCCCGCTCGAGGGTGAAACGGGGATCGCGCAGGTCCGGCAACGGAGCGCTCCGCTCGGCGGTCTCCGCGGAGGGACCGCGTGTCCCGCCGCGGGGGTCATCCACCGAGCCACGCGCGGCACCTCGGTCGTCGCCGCGGGGCCGGCCCGCGGCTCGGCGTACCTCTGCCCGCGCCTCCTCCACGTCCACCCCGACCATCCCGGCCAGCTCCCGGGCGAAGGCGTCCACCTTCGACCGGTCCCGGATGCTCGACACCAGCTTGGCCGCCTCACGGACCGCGTCGACGCGACCGTCGGCGCGGTCCAGGTCGTAGCGAGCGACGACGTTGCCGAGCACGAACCGGTACAACGGGATCCTCCGGGCGACCAGCTCGCGCACCGCCGCGTCCCCCGAGCGCAGCCGTAGGTCGCACGGGTCGAGGCCGTCGGGCTCGATCGCCACATAGGTCTGCCCGACGAACTGCTGGTCGCCACCGAAGGCGCGCACCGCCGCTCGCTGGCCGGCGTCGTCGCCGTCGAAGGTGAAGATGATCTCGCCGCGGAACTCCTCGTGGTCGTGCAGCAACCGGCGCAGGACCCGCCCGTGGTCCTCGCCGAACGACGTCCCACACGTCGCCACCGCTGTCGGTACGCCGGAGAGGTGGCACGCCATCACGTCGGTGTAGCCCTCGACGACCACCGCCTGGGACGACCTGGCGATGTCGCGACGGGCAAGGTCGATGCCGTAGAGCACCTGGCTCTTCTTGTAGATCGGCGTCTCGGGCGTGTTCAGGTACTTCGCGTCGATCCGGTCGTCGTCGAACAACCGGCGGGCGCCGAACCCGATCACCCCGCCGGACGAGTCCCGGATCGGCCACAGCAGCCGGCCACGGAACCTGTCGTAGTGTCCCCGGCCGCCCTGGGCGACCAGACCGCCCGTGACCAGCTCCTCGTCGCGGAAGCCCTTCTGTCGCAGATGCTTGAACAGCGCGTCTCCGTCGCGGGGAGCGAAGCCGATGCCGAACCGCTCGGCTGCGTCCTTGTCGAAGCCGCGCTCGGCCAGGAACTGCCGACCCACCGAGGCATCCGAGGAGGACAACCGGTCCGCGTAGTAGTCCGCCGCGACCTTGTGGGCCTCGATCAGCCGCGGGCGCAGGTGAGTTTCTCGGCGCGGCGGGCTGGCCGACCCCTCGGCATATCGCAGCTGTACCCCGAACTTGTCGGCCAGTCGCTCCACGGCCTCGGCGAAGCCCAACCCCTCGATCTTCTGCAGGAAGGTGATCACGTCACCGCCCTCCTGGCACCCGAAGCAGTAGAAGACCTGCCGCGCCGGCGTGACGTGGAAGGACGGCGACTTCTCGTCGTGGAAGGGACACAACCCCTTCTCGGAGCCGCCGCCTGCGTTGCGCAAGGTGACGTAGGAGGCGACCACCTCGTCGATCCGGGCGCGTTCGCGCACCAGCGCGATGTCGTCCTCCCGAATCCGGCCGGTCACGGCGCTGAGTCTACGACGCCGACCGGACAGCGACATCGCTACGCGGCCCGGCCGGGACGGACCCGCTCAGCGCAGTCGGGCGTGCCAGGACAGGGCGGAGGCGTCGGTCAGGGAGGCGACCTGATCGACCACCACCCGCGTGCGCGCGGCGTCGGAAGTCGCTGCTTCCAAGTCGGCCCGGAACGCCGGCTGCAGGAGCTCCGGCGGTCCGCTCCGCAGCGCACTCACCAGGTCCGCGACCACACCTCGCTGGGTGGCCAGCACGGCGACGCGCTCGTCGGCGCGCATCACGAAGTGCGCCGCGATGCCCTTCAGTGCGGCGATCGCCAGCTCCACCTCGCGCGGCACGACGAGGTCGGCGGCGTACCTGACCAGGGCGCCGGTCCCGTAGGCCTCGTGGGTGGCCAGCTGCACCGCGGAACAGAACCGGCCGATCAGGTCGCTGGTGAGGTTCTTCAGCACCGCCTGGGCCGATCGGCTTCCGTCGTACGACGGACCCGAAGCAGGCCAGGACTCGAGTGCGGTCACCGCGTCGAACGACGCGTCGAGCTCGTCGTCGGTGACACCGGGCAGGTACCAGTCGCGGACCGTGCCCCACACCTCACGTCGGCGCCCCGGGTCGCGCAGCGCAGGCAGGCCGATCTTGCCGGCGACGATCCCGTCCTCGAGGTCGTGCACCGAGTAGGCCACGTCGTCGGCGAGATCCATCACCTGGGCCTCGAGGCAGCGGCTCGTGCCCTCGGTGCCCTCGCGCATCCAGGTGAAGACCGGCAGGTCGTCGTCGTAGACCCCGAACTTGCGCACCGACCGGGGTGGTCCGTCCGCGTGGGCGCCGTGCGGCGCGTCCGCGGCGGCACGAGCCCACGGGTACTTGGTGCTCGCGTCCAAGGTCGCCCGGGTCAGGTTCAGCCCGACCGACCGGCCCGTGGAGTCCGCGGTCTTGGCCTCGAGCCGGGTCAGGATCCGCAGGGTCTGGGCGTTCCCCTCGAACCCCCCGATGTCCGCGCTCAGCTCGTCGAGGACGCGTTCCCCGTTGTGCCCGAACGGCGGGTGTCCGAGGTCATGTGCCAAGGCGGCGGTCTCGACGATGTCGGGGTCGCAGCCGAGCGTGCGCGCCAGGTCGCGGGCAACCTGAGCGACCTCGAGGGTGTGGTTCAGCCGGTTGCGGACGAAGTCGTCGGTCTGCGGACCGACCACCTGCGTCTTGGCCGCCAGCCGACGCAGCGCCGCAGAGTGCACGAGCCTGGCCCGGTCCCGCTCGAACGGGGTGCGCGCGGCACGCTTCGGCGGCTCGTCCACCCAGCGGGCGCGCGAGCTCTCGTCGTAGCGCTGGCTCGTCGACTCCACCGGAGCGAGGCTACTGCGCCCACCCGCCGGCAGCGGCCCGGCGGCTCGCTCGTCGTCGTGCGTGGCCTCAGAACGTCGGGTCGGGCAGGTCGGGCGCTGTCGCCAGCGGCTTGCCCGCGATGCGCAGCATCTGGGCGATGGTCGTTCCGGCGACGTCACCGGGCAGGTACGGGCCGCCGACCACCAGGTGCGTCAGGTCTCCCGCCGCCTTGCCGTTCGCGAGCCGGACCGCGGAGCCCGAGTCACCCGGGCTCGCGGCACCGACCCACGCGAACGCGTCGCCGCCGTCACCGTTCCCGCGGTACACCACCACCCCCGCGCGCGGTGTCCCTCCGGTCCCGATCACCAGCCCGTGGCCGGCGTGCTCGACGACATCGCCTTCGCGCGGCGAACCGGATGCGGTCGGTCCGCCGAAGTAGGCCATCGACGGGTTGACGAACCGCTCCATCGCCGGCCGTACGTCGACCAGCGCGAAGTCCCTGCCGACGCCTCGGTTCACGCTCTTCACGGTCCTGCCGATGTTCATCAGCACTCCCGGAGCGGCGATCAGGGTGACCTGGTCGCCGACCTTGGTGCAGTGACCGGCGGTGCCGATGTAGTAGTCACTGGCCCGGCCGAACACGAAGTTCATCGTGCAGCCGGACGGTGCGATCATCCAGGCGCCGGGGCGGATCCCGGTGAAGGCGAGCCCGCTCGCGTTGTAGTCGACCCGGTCCGGGATGGGCACGCTGTCGCCCTGCCGGCCGGCAGTGACCACCCGGTCGTGCAGCCGAGGCGTGTACCAGTCGGGCTTCGGTGCCTTGAGCTCGACGTGGCGCGCGTCCGCGGAGGCGTCGGTCTCCACAGCAGAAGACGCACCCGCGACCAGCGGGGCGGCGAGCACCACGGCGGCGAACATCGAGAGCAACGAGCGGCGCACCGGCATCGGATCTCCTTCGTGTCACGTCATGTCGGGTAAACGGTCGAGTCGGGTCGACCTGCCTACCTCGCTCCAACGAGGCATCTGCGAGAACGTCACGTCGACCGGAGGGTCGAGATGGCGCGGGTACTCTCGGCACGATGGAGGAGAACAAGGCACGCCGCGTGGTCGACGTACTCCGTGACCACGGCACCGACGCCGCCCTCGCGCGGGTCGGTGTCTACCAGTTCGGGGTGAGCGTGAAACTGCCGGACGGTCGCGAGGCGACCTGGGACTCCGACGGGACCGCCGCGCTGGAGGCGCAGGTGATGCGCAACGGCATGCTGGTCGGGTACGTGCCGGCGATCGAGGGGTCGGACAGCTACACCGAGGAGCAGGTCGTCGACGCCATCCTCCGGACCGACTACGACAAGCCCGTCGCGTCGCAGCGGTCGTCGGCGCCTGCTCCCTCAGCGCCGCTACCCCGCAAGGGCGGGCTCTTCCGCCGCTTCATGGACGGATTCCGCTACCACTGAGCGGTCACGGCGGGGCCCGCCGCGACTCAGGTCCGGAGCCCTCCGTCGATCTCCGCCAGCGCCTGTGCGAGGTCGACGCTCGGGGTCCAGCCCCACCCGTGGGCGCGCTCGGCGAGGATCCGCCCGGTCCACGCGGGACCGTCGTCCCACTCCGGATCGACCCCGAGCGCCCTGGTGACCGTCTCGTAGTAGTCGCGGGCAGTGGCCGGTCCCGCCGCGACATTGACGACGGTGCAGCCGTCCTGGACGGGTCCGTCACCGGGCGCTGACGCCGCGCCCACCCGCCCGGTCGCCACGTCGGCGGCGAGCACGGCGAGGTCGTCGACGTGCACCCACGCGAAGCTCTGTGCGGGGTTGGCGTGGCGGGCCTCCTCGCGATCGCGCATCTCCGCCGGTCGAAGGCGGTTCCAGATCGAGCTCTCACCAGGACCCAGGATGGCCGGTGGCCGGAGGATGGCGCGGGTCAGTCCCTCGACCTCACCCAGGCGGGCATCGGTGTCCCGCTTGGTCGCGGCGTAGGCGTTCGCGTCGTCCCCGACGAGCGGTGATGTCTCATCCACGTCACCGACCCCGGGTGAGCGGTCGTAGACGGCTGCGGTGGAGATGTGCACCAGGCGGCCAGCCCCCGCGTCACGAGCCGCACGAGCCAGGACCGGCGTGCCGTCGACGGCGACTCGGTGCTGCGTCTCGCGGTCGGATCCCATCGGGTGCACCGTGGTGACCACGGCGCCGGCGCCCTCGACGACAGCCGATGCGAGGTCGGGGTCGTAGAAGTCGCCGACCCACTCCTCGACCCCCTCGAGTGCCGGAGCCGAACCCGGGCGTCGCACGACGGCACGGACCGTGGCGCCCTGGTCGACAAGCGTCGCGCAGACGCGGGCACCGACGAAGCCGTTGGCACCGGTCACCACTGCGATGAGGGGCGAGGTGGCCCTGGGTGCACTCATGCCGACACCCTGGCACGAGCAACGCATCCCCCGGCCGATCGGGGTGCGGTGCCTTCACCAGCGCAGCTGCCTCGCCCGCGCACGCCGCCTCACAGTCAGAGGTCTCGTCGCCGAAAGAACACGCTGGCGAGCCCGAGCAGCAGCATCACCCAGACCAGCACCCACCCCAGGTAGGCCAGGGTGAGGGAGGACTGCCCCAGGAACGGGTGAGGCCCCTCGCCGGCGCCGTACACCGCCAGCACGGTCGGGTCCTGGAAGGCGTGCATCGCGCCGCGCCACAGGCCGTCGGTGGGCAGCAAGATCCGCGAGACGACGCCCACCCGGGCCACGCCGTCGTTGTCGAGAAGCTCGCCGATGGTGCCGACGATGCCCGCGATCCAGGTGGCCCCGAAGAGGCCGACCGCCACGATGCCCGACGCCATCGGGGAGATGATCGTCGACAGCACCAGCCCGAGGGTGAGCAGCACGGTGGTCTGCGCTGCGAGCAGCCCGAGACCGGTGACCGGGTCCGGCGGCCAGTACCCCACGGTGGCCCACACGACGACGAAGTGAGCGGCCCCCGCGAGCACCACGAAGCCGCTGCCGAAGACGATCAGTCCCAGCCACTTGCCCACCAGCACCGCCCAGCGGGCGACCGGCCGGGCCAGCACCGAGAGGGCCATCCCCGACTCGATCTCGCCGGCCAGCGTGGGGCCGGCGAGGAACGCGGTGCCCAGCGCGGCGATGAGGCTCAGGCCGAACATGATCAGGTTCAGCACGACGGAGGCCACCAGGCGGGCCTCACCGCTGGTGAGGCCGGAGAACTCCGCGTCGATCCGAGAGAACCCGAACGCACTGAGCGCCAACAGCACCAGCGTCATCGCGACGATCGCGCGCAGCACCCGCCGACGCGCGGACTCGTGGATGGTGAGGGCCGCCATGGTGAGCACGGTCCGGAGGGGCATCACCGTGCACCCCCCGAGCCGGCGCGAAGGATGTCGAGCAGCCGCTCCTCGAGACTGATCCGTCCTGGCTCGACGGCGTGCACCCGCACGCCGAGGGCGACGAGGTCGCGCACCAGGTCCGGGACGATGGAAGCCGCCTCGTCGGCCGGCAGCCCGATGGTGAACCAGTCACCGCTACGGATCAGCCTGCCCGCCGCGGCCATCTGTGCTTCCGCGTCCGGTCCGACGCCCTCGAGCCGCAGCCGCAGCTCGCGCTGGCCGAGCAGCTCGGCCATGCTGCCGGACGCAGCGACCCTGCCCTTGTCGAGGATGACCACCCGGTCGCACACTCGCTCCACCTCGCCGATGAGGTGCGAGTTCAGCAGCACCGCTACTCCCCTGTCCTTCAGCGAGAGCAGCAGATCTCGCACGTCGGCCCGGCCGATCGGGTCCAGGGCGCTGGTCGGCTCGTCGAGCACCACCAGCTCTGGGCGGGCCACCAGCGCGACGGCCAGTCCGAGCCGCTGCTGCATGCCCTTGGAGAAGCCGCCCACCCGGTCGTCGACCCGGTCGGCGAGGCCGACCACCGCGAGGGCAGCGCGGCGCTCCTCCTCCGGTACCTGAACGCCCGCCAGCCGGACGTGCAGCCGAAGCACCTCGGCGGCCGTGAGCCACGGCTGGTAGCGGAAGAGCTCAGGCAGGTAGCCGACCCGGGCCCGCGACACCGGCTCCTGAGCCGGTCGCCCGAGCAACAGCACCTCCCCCGCGTCCGGGCGGACCAGGCCGAGCAGGATCTTGATGACGCTGGTCTTGCCGGCGCCGTTCGGGCCGAGCAGGCCGACCACTTCGCCGCGGCCGACGGTGAAGCCCACGTCGTCGACCGCGCTCTGCCGCCCGTACCGCTTGCGGAGGCCCGAGCACCACACCGCCGGTGACGGCGGCAGGTGCTCGAGCAGCCGCTCCGCGGCTTCGAGCGAGGCCGTCACCCGAGTCCCCGGGCAACAGCCAGCACCTCGTCGTCGGTCACCGACCCGGCGACCACGGTCACCACGCCCGCTTCCACCCAGATCACAGCCGCCATCGTGCCGTCCCGCGCCTCGAGAAGCGTGGCGTCCACGCCGTCGACCTCGGTGGCCGAGCTGGTCATCAGGTCCTCGGGCACCGGGACCGGCAGCGTCGTACCGTCGGCGGAGAAGCTGCGCAGCTGTGCGGCGACGTTCTCGGGGAGGCCGGGCAGAGACAGCAGGTAGTCACGGGCGGTTGCGAACGGGACGCCCGAGGAGTACGCCGTTGGCGCGACCGCACGTGCCACGGCCAGGGCCGGCAGGCCCCGTTCCTCGGACCAGATGGCGGCGAGGCCGGGGCCGACCTCCAGCCGGAACCGGCTGTCGTCGAGGCCTGCGGGTGGCTGCGGGAGCGTCTCGCCCTGGGTCTTGGCGCTCCGTCGGGCCTCCTCGGCCGAGAAGGTGAAGGTGCCGCTCACCTTGTCGACCACCTCGAACGCAGGCTGTCCCGTCACCCCCTGGGGCAGGTCGTCGACTCGAGGGGCCTCCAGGCCGGTTACCTTCTCGGCGGAGGCCGCGGAGGCCACGTCGCGGATCCTCACCCTCTCGACCACCTCGGCCTCGCCGTACGCCGAGAGGTCCGGCAGCTCGACCAGATCCTCCTGGGTGATCGTGACCGGCGCGACCTGCTCGGCGCTGAAGATCTGCAACCAGTCGCCGGCGGCCGCCGCGCTGGCTCCCGTCAGCAGGGCGAGCACACCCGCACCGGCCACCACCGGGCTGCGCAGCCTCGAGCGCCAGGGCCGGGCGCGCCCGGTGGTCTGCCACCGATCCGTGGCCCCGCCGACGGCCGCGTGCGAGAGCCGCTGCCAGCCCGCGTCGACGTCGGTGTCCAGAGCCACGTCGAGGGCGGTGCCGGCGAACGTGGCGTCCTGCTGCGCGGCGGCCACCTCGGCCAGGCACTGCGGGCAGCCGCCGACGTGCTCGCGGTCGGGGTCGGCGACGCCGGCAGGCTCGTCCACCAAGCGGCGCAGGGTGCCGTCAGCTGGATGGTGCATGCGGGTTCAGCTCCTTGCGTAAGGCGGCTTCGGCGCGCCGCACAGTGGTCCCGACGCTGCCGGGTGAGAGGTGGAGTGCTTCGGCGACCTCGGCGTAGCTGAGGCCGCTGTGACGTAGCACGAGCGCCACTGCCTGGCGGCGGGGTAGCCGCCCGAGCGCCAGCCGCACCCGGCGGCGCTCGTCGAGGGTCTCGATGGTCTCTGCCACGTCCGGGGCGCTGGAGTCACCGCGGCCGGCCGCCTCCTCACGGAAGGCACGACGACGGCTGGACCGCAGGTGGTTGAGCGCGGTGTGCGCCGCCGCTACCGACAGCCACCCAGGGGCCGCGGTCACCGGCACCGAGGAGCGCGCGAACTCCAAGAAGACCTCCTGTGCCACGTCCTCTGCCTCCTCGCGCGAGCCGAGCACGCGCGCGGCGACCCCGACGACTCGCGGGTAGGTGGTGCGGAAGACCTCCTCGAGGTCGACGCGCACCGCCCCTCGTGCTCGAGGAGTCGCCAAGGCCACACCGTCCTTCCGCTCGGCCAGCCGAGCCGTCAGGCCATGGTCGTCGGCCGGCGCGGCGGACGACCGGCCCGCGGCCGGCACAGCCTCACCATGCTGCACGAGGTTCATACCTGTAGAGCACCGCCCGCGTCCCGAATGTGACACGACGCGATGTCCGGTCGTTCCCAGCGACCTCGGTGCTTGCCGAGTACCCTGACTGCCCAGGCTCACGGCTCAAGATGACGAGCAACGGGATGGACGACAAGACACTCGCAAGGTACGCCGGTGCCTGCGCCGTCCTCGGCGGCTCGGCGTGGGTCGCCGCTTGTGCGCTGCACGCGTCCCAGCCGAGCGGCTGCGTGGGTGACGGGTGCGAGCTGGCCCCGATGAGGGACGCCACGTCGATGACCTCCCTGCTCTTCGCTGCGTCCGGTGTGCTGCTGCTCCTCAGCGGTGCCGGCCTCGTTGCGCTGATCCGGCGACGAGGTCGACTCGCATGGCCGGGGGTCCTCGGTTCAGCGGCGAGTGTGGGCGGCGCGGCGGTGCTGATCCTCGCCGTCGCCTTGCAGGAGCTGCTGTTCACCGGCGACTTCGCGCTGATGCCCGCCCTCGTGCTGCCGGGCATCGTGCTCCTCGCACTGGGCTCGGCCCTCCTGGCGTGGAACATCTCGCGTTCGCGGGTGCTGCCGAGGTGGTCGGCAACCGGTCTCCTGCTCGGCGCCGTGCTGCTGCCCGGAGCCAACGAGCAGACAGCGGCAGTGCTCCTCGCCGTTCCCTTCGGGGTGGCTTGGATCGCCACCGGGGCGGCAGTGGTGGTGCGCAGCAGGCAGCCGGCCCAACCTCAGCGGACGGGAGATCCATCCCCGTCCCCGGCCAGCTCCCGGGCCAGCTCGGTCAGCGACGAAGACGAGAGCTCCGGCTCCGCGGCGAAGCCGGGGTAACCGAGGGCGCCCCGCTCCAGCCAGGCTGTGCGCATCCCGGCGCGGACGGCGCCGTCGATGTCCCACGGATGCACGGCAACCAGCATCATCTCCGAGAGCTCCAGGCCGGCCCGTCGTCCGGCGTACTGGTACGCCCCCGGTGCGGGCTTCCAAGCCCCTGCCTCCTCAACGGAGAGCAACTGCTCGAACCGGTCACGGATGCCCGCGCGCGCCAACAGCTGCTCGGCCACCTCGGCAGAGCCGTTGCTGAGCGTCATCAGCCGGATCCCGGCTTCGTCCAGCGCCTGGATCCCGGGCGCCACGTCGGGGTGCACCGGCAGCGTCATGAACCCTGACATCACATGTCCCACGGCGTCGTCGAGGTCTCGGTCCAGCTGCTCGGACCCGAGCAGCGACTTGAGGTTCTCAGCGGCGAGCACGGCGAACTGCTCCTGCCGTCCGGTCATCCCCGCGGCGAAGCCGTCCCGGAGCACCGAGGCGAACCACACCTTCGCGGTGAGGGCGCTCATCCCGATGTCGGCGAAGCGCTCTGCCATCGGAGACATGTCGGAGAGGGTCTCGTTGACATCGAAGACGATCGCGACGGGTTGCTGCGGCACGCCCGACTTCTACCCACATCGCGGCCACCATCACCTGGACGTCCGTCGGAGCCGAAGATCAGCCACCGGACAGCACCGAGGCATCCTCGGGTGCCAGCAGCTGGGTCCCGTCGGTGTCGTCGAGCCAGTGCTGCGGGAGGACGACGTGTCGGGGACTACCCTGTCTTCCCCGAGGAGCCCCGAGCTCGCCGACCGGGAAGGGCTCCTGCGGGTCCAGCCCCGCCAGCAGCGTGTCCAGCGACTGCAGCGACGACACCAGCCCCAGCGAACGCCGCAGCTCACCGCCGGCGCGGAAGCCCTTGAGGTACCAGGAGACGTGCTTGCGGAACTCCCGGCATCCACGGTCCTCGCCCAAATAGTGGGTGAGCAGCTCCGCGTGCCGACGCATCATCGCGGTGACCTCGCCGAGAGCCGGCAGCGTGGCCAGGCGCTCCCCGGCGAAGGCAGCTGCCAGGTCGCGGAACAACCAGGGTCTGCCGAGGCAGCCGCGCCCCACCACGACGCCGGCGGCGCCGGTCTCGGCGACCATCCGCACCGCGTCGGTGGCCTCCCAGATGTCCCCGTTGCCGAGCACCGGGATGTCCACCCAGCTCACCAGGTCGGCGATCGCCTCCCAGTCGGCCTTCCCGCTGTAGGCCTGACTGACCGTCCGGCCGTGCAGCGCGATCGCCGACACTCCCGACTCCTGGGCGATGCGGCCGGCGTCCCGGTAGGTCAGGTGGTCGGCGTCGATCCCCTTGCGCGTCTTCATGGTCACCGGCACGCCGTACGGCTGTGCGGCCCGGACCGCGGACGCGAGGATCTCTCCGAGCAGCCGACGCTTCCACGGCAGCGCTCCGCCGCCGCCCTTGCGCGTCACCTTGGGGACGGGACACCCGAAGTTCAGGTCGACGTGGTCCACACCGTGCTCGGCGCAGAGGATCTCGGTCGCCTTCCCGACATAGGCGGGGTCGGTGCCGTACAGCTGGACCGAGCGGATCTCCTCGCTCTCGTCGAAGACCAGCATCGACAGCGTCGTCGGGTCGCGCTCCACCACTCCGCGAGAGGTGATCATCTCGCAGACGTAGAGACCGGCGCCCTGCTCGCGGCAGAGCCGACGATAGGCCGCGTTCGTTATCCCGGCCATCGGTGCGAGCACCACGGGCGGGCCCACGCGTAGCGGGCCCAGGACGAGCTCCTGGGGCACGACGGGCGCGGGTGCGGTCACGTCCCCCATTGTCGCCTCAGCTCGGATTCTTGTCCCGAGCGACGTCGCCGGTCCAGGTGATCGGGTCGAACTCCTGGGTCGGCCGGAAGCTCACCGCCTCGAACGCGTGGCGTTTCGGCGCCAGGTAGACCAGGCAGGTCTTGAAGGTGTCGTCGGTGGAGAACCTGCGCGGCAGCTGCTCGGACGGGCACTTGGCGAACTCGGTGGTGAAGGTGGAGGCCTGCCGCAGGGTGTCGGTGTCGTCCAGCAGGTACAGCGGGACCGTGAACCCGCCTACGCCGGACTCCCCGATGTTCTTCACCGCCACGTCGACGTAGTACGGCGTGGAGGACTTGGTACTCGGGTCGAGGACGAACCGGGACAGGTCGTCGAGGTCACCCCGGGTGACCTTGTCGACGGTGAGCTCGAGGACCGAGCCGCGTCGCTTATTCGGCTCGAAGATGACCGTGGCCGTGTCCCCGAACCGGAGCTCCTCGCCGCCTCCGGTGAGGGCAACCCGGCCCGGCACCTTCACGGTCGAGCTCGGTGAGGGCGCAGCGCTCGTGGAGGCTTCGCTCGCCTGTCCGTCGCCTCCGCCGCAGGACGAGAGCAGCAGCAGCCCCAGGAGCATCAGAACGGCTGTGGTGGTCCCGGTCGCGGGACGGCTCACGAGGTCGCCTCGCGCAGGTGCTCGGCGAAGTAGCCGACGACCTGGCTCAGCCCTATCCGCTCCTGCTTCATCGTGTCTCGCTCCCGGATCGTGACCGCGTCGTCCTCGAGAGTGTCGAAGTCGACGGTGACGCAGTACGGCGTACCCACCTCGTCCTGGCGGCGGTAGCGACGCCCGATCGCACCTGCGTCGTCGAAGTCCACGTTCCACGACCTGCGCAGGTCCGCGGCGAGCCCACGTGCCTTCGGGGAGAGGTCCGCGTTGCGCGAGAGCGGCAGCACCGCGACCTTCACCGGAGACAGCCGCGGGTCGAGCTTGAGCACCGTGCGCTTGTCGACCCCGCCCTTGGCGTTGGGTGCCTCGTCCTGGGCGTAGGCGTCGACCAGGAACGCCATCATCGAGCGGTTCACGCCGGCCGCGGGCTCGATGACGTACGGCGTCCACCGCTCACCGTTGGACTGGTCGAAGTAGGAGAGGTCCTGTCCGGAGTGCTTGCTGTGCGTGGAAAGGTCGAAGTCGGTGCGGTTCGCGACTCCCTCGAGCTCACCCCACTCCGAACCTTGGAAACCGAAGCGGTACTCGATGTCCACGGTCCGCTTGGAGTAGTGCGACAGCTTCTCCTTCGGGTGCTCGTAGTGGCGCAGGTTCTCCCGGTCGATGCCCAGGCCGACGTACCACTCGGTTCGGAGGTCGATCCACTCCTGGTGC
The DNA here is from genome assembly GCA_902805855.1 of uncultured Nocardioidaceae bacterium. Lineage (GTDB taxonomy): Bacteria > Actinomycetota > Actinomycetes > Propionibacteriales > Nocardioidaceae > Nocardioides_C. The sequence continues at coordinate 11,123 of CADCUJ010000069.1, read as the reverse complement.
CAAGCCTCGTCCTCGCCCGGCTTGACGAAGTACTCCATCTCCATCTGCTCGAACTCCCGGGTGCGGAAGATGAAGTTCCCGGGGGTGATCTCGTTGCGGAAGCTCTTGCCGATCTGTCCGATCCCGAACGGTGGCTTGCGTCGCGAGGAGTTCATCACGTTGCTGAAGTTGACGAAGATGCCCTGGGCGGTCTCCGGGCGTAGGTAGTGCAGGCCTTCCTCGCTCTCGACCGGACCCAGGTAGGTCTTGAGCAGGCCGTTGAACATGCGTGGCTCGCTCCACGCGTGCTTGGTCCCGCAGTTGGGACAGGCCACCAGCGCCATGTCGACGGAGTCCGGGTCGATCTGCTCGCCCTTGCGCGCCATTCTCTCCGAGTAGGCCTCCTGGAGGTGGTCCCCCCGGTACCGCTTGTGGCAGTTCTGGCACTCGACCAGCGGGTCGACGAATGCCGAGACGTGACCGGAGGCTTCCCAGACCTTGGTCGGCAAGATCACCGAGGAGTCGATCCCGACGACGTCGTCGCGCGACTGCACCATCGCACGCCACCACTGCCGCTTGACGTTCTCCTTCAGCTCCACGCCGAGCGGGCCGTAGTCCCAGGCGGACCGGGTCCCACCGTAGATCTCGCCACAGGGATAGACGAAGCCGCGCCGCTTGCAGAGGGAGACGACGTCGTCGATCCGGCTGGCTTTCCCCGTCTTGCTCATCCGAGCTCCATCGCAGTGCTTGCGTCGCCTGGCTGACGACGAAGGTCACAGGGTACCGATCTTCACGTCCCCTGCGGCCACTGGGCGCCCACTGGGCGTCCACTGGGCGTCCACTGGGTCGTCGACTCGTTCCTCGCTCACGACCGCTCCCGCGGCACGTCCCGGTTCAGCTCCGCGTCCGCCGTGACGACCTCGTAGGCAGACGGCTCGTCGACGGCGCGTGAGAGCAGGGGTACGGCGTGCAGCTTCACCTCATACGACGACAGCGCCCTTCGGTAGCTGCCGACGTCGCGCCACCTGGTCTGCAGCACCCACAGGGTCGGTTCGTCGAGGTTGCGGCCGATCGCCGCATCGACGAACCCTGGTCGCCCGGCAAGAGTGTCTCGGGCCACGGCCAGCTCCTCGCGGAACCTCTCCGCCTGGTCCTCCGCGACCCGGAACCGGTTGACCACCAACATCACGCACACGCTAGCTGAGCTCACCTCGCCCAGTTGACAATGATTCCCATTGTGGCCGAGAATCGCCGGGTGCGACTGCGCAGCCTCCTCGTCACCGCCTGCTTCCTGCTGGCAGCGTGCGGCGGCGCCGAGGCTCAGGGCGGGAAACCGCAGGTGGTGGCCGGTTTCTACCCACTGCAGTACCTTGCCGAGCGGGTCGCCGGCGGGCACGCCGACGTGGCCAGCCTCGCCACCCCCGGTGCGGAGCCGCACGACCTCGAGCTCTCCATCCGGCAGCGCGCTGCGGTCGCCGACGCCGACCTGGTGATCTACGACGCGGCGGTGCAGCCGGCAGTCGCCGACGCGGTCGAGCAGAGCGGCCAGACCCGGTCCCTGGAGAGCGGCCGGCTGGTGTCCTCGGTCTCCGAGGACCCGCACTTCTGGTTGGACACCACGAGCATGCAGCGCGTCGGACGGCACCTGCGGGACCAGATGTCGCAGCTGGACCCGGCTCACGAAGCCGACTACCGGGCCAACTTCGCGAGGCTGAGCGACGACCTCGACCGCCTCGCCGGGGACTACGAGCAGGGGCTGCGTGGCTGTGCGCTCGACACGGTCGTGGTCAGTCACGACGCGTTCGGTGCCCTGGAGAGGTACGGCTTGAGGTTCGCGGCGATCAACGGGCTGACCCCCGATGCCGAGCCGTCCCCCGGCCACCTGGCGCAGCTGCAGGACCTGATCGAGGCAGAAGGCGTCGACACCGTCTTCTCCGAGACCCTCGCGAGCCCTGAGCTGGCACGCGCCCTGGCCGAGGACCTCTCGGTCCGGACCGCCGTGCTCGACCCGATCGAGGGCCTCAGCGAGGCGACAGCGGACGAGGACTATCTGTCGCTGATGCGCCGCAACCTCGCCGCGCTGCGGGAGGCGAACCGGTGCCGGTGAACGACCCGACCACGGTGGTGCAGGTCCGCGACGGCGCCGTCTCGCTCGGGGGCCGGCCGGTGCTGCGCAGAATCGACCTCAGCATCGCCCCCGGCGAGGTGCTCGCGGTGCTCGGCGCCAACGGATCCGGGAAGTCGACGTTGGTACGCGCGATCACCGGCCTGGCCCCACTGAGCCACGGGGAGGTCCTGCTGTTCGACACGCCGGTGAGCCGGTTCCGCGACTGGAAGCGCGTCGGCTTCGTCCCGCAGCGCGCCACCGCCGCCAGCGGCGTACCTGCCTCGGTCTGGGAGGTCGTGGCCGCCGGACGCCTGTCGCACCGAGCGCCGTTCCGACCGATGCGGGCCGGCGACCGAGCCGCCGTGGCAGCGGCGATCGCGGCCGTCGGGCTCACCGACCGCAGCAGGGAGGGAGTGTCCACGCTCTCCGGCGGCCAGCAGCAACGGGTGCTCATCGCCCGGGCCATCGCGGGAGAACCGGACCTGCTGATCCTCGACGAGCCCACGGCCGGGATCGACCGGCAGAGCCAGGAGTCGCTCGCCGAGACACTGCGCCTCGCCACCACGCGAGGCGTCACCATCGTGCTCGTGACCCACGAGCTCGGACCGCTGGCCGGACTCATCGGCCGGACCGTGGTGATGCGCGACGGTCAGGTGACCTACGACGGACCGCCGACCTCCACCGACCACGCCGACCTCGACCCGGGACATCACCATCACCTGCCCGGCGCCGGGGCCGACTACGCGCCGGTGGTGACCGCGCCGATCGGTGGGGCCGGCCGGCCGATGGGCGGGAGGCATCTGCGGTGATGACCAGGTGAGCATCCTGTTCCTCGACTTCATGCTGCGGGCACTCCTCGCCGCATTCCTCACCGGGCTGGCGGCACCTGCGGTCGGGACGTACCTCGTGCAGCGGCGGCTCGCGCTGCTGGGCGACGGCATCGGTCACGTCGCGGTCACCGGCGTGGCGATCGGACTGCTGACCGGCGCCTCCCCGACGCTCACCGCGATCGTGGTCGCGATCATTGGGGGTGTCCTGATCGAGCTGATCCGGCAGCAGGGCCGCTCCAGCGGAGACGTCGCGCTGGCGCTGCTCTTCTACGGCGGCATCGCCGGAGGCATCCTGGTCACCGGCCTCGCCGGCGTCGGTGCTGCCGGGCTGCAGGCGTTCCTCTTCGGCTCGATAGCCACCATCTCCTGGGCCGACGTGTGGGTGACGGTCGGCCTCGTCGCCATCGTGGTCGTGCTCGCTCTCGGCCTGGCACCGCAGCTGTTCGCGGTGGCCCAGGACGAGGAGTTCGCGCGCGTCGCGGGCCTGAACACCCGGCTCTACAACATCGTCGTCTCGGTCCTCGCCGCGGTCACCGTCACCGTCGCCATGCGCACCGTCGGGCTCCTGCTGGTCAGTGCGCTGATGATCATTCCCGTCGCCACCGCCCAGCAGCTGACCCGGAGCTTCAGGGCCACGCTGGTCTCGGCGATGGGACTGGGCACGGTGGCCGCCGTAGGTGGACTGGTGGTCTCGGCACTGGCTCCCGCGCAGGTCAACGTCGCGCCCGGTGCCACGATCGTGCTGGTCTCGTTGGCCGGCTTCGTGCTGGCGTGGCCGGTGGGGGTGTGGACTCGGCGCCGTCGGCGGCTCGCGACACCCTTCGTCGATCCCGTGCTCCCTCCCAACGAAGGCGATCCCCACCTCGACGGCCGGCACACCGTCGTGCCCGAGTCCCACGAGCATCACCACGGAGCCGACTGCGGTCACCAGGCAGTGCCGCACGGCGACCACGTCGACTACGTGCACGAAGGGCATCGCCATGCTGCGCACGGGAGCCACTATGACGAGCACTGACAGGTCACCGCGGCCCACGAGACAAAGGCTCGCGGTGGCATCCGCGCTGGAGTCCTTCGACGACTTCCGCAGCGCCCAGGACATCCACGACCTGTTACGCAGGAACGGTGCCAGCGTCGGCCTCTCCACGGTGTACCGGACGTTGCAGACCCTCGCGGACGCCGGCGAGGTCGACCTGCTGCGCACCGAGGAAGGCGAGACGATCTACCGGCGGTGCAGCACCTCGCACCACCACCACCTGGTGTGTCGCAGCTGCGGGCGGACAGTGGAGGTCGAGGGTCCCGCCGTCGAACGTTGGTCGGACTCGGTCGCTGCCAAGCACGGGTTCACCGACGTCAGTCACACGCTGGAGATCTTCGGCACCTGCCCGCGCTGCTCCTGACCTTGCCGGCCCACTCGGCACGCGCTGCGGTCGCCAGGACCGGGCGGCACCTCAGCGTTCGGGGCGGGCGCGGCCGTAACGGCGGTCGCGTCGTGCGTAAGTGTCCACCGCGTGCCACAGGTCTCGGCGGTCCACGTCGGGCCAGAGCACGTCGCTGAACACCAGTTCGGAGTACGCCGCCTGCCACAGCACGAAGTTGGACAGCCGCTGCTCCCCCGACGTACGCCACACCAGATCGGCATCCGGTAGCTCCGGCACGTACAGATGGCGGGCGAAGGTCCGCTCGGTGACCCGCTCCGGGTCCAGGCGGCCCGCGGCGACCGCCCGGGCGATCGAGCGCGCGGCGTCGGCGAGCTCGGCTCGGCCGCCGTAGTTGACGCACATGGTGAGGGTGAGCACGTCGTTGTGGCGGGTCAGCTCCTCGGCCTCCCGCAGCTCGCTGACGACCGAGCGCCACAGACGGGGCTCTCGACCGGCCCAGCGCACCCGGACGCCCAGCTCGTGCATCTCGTCGCGCCGTCGCCGGATCACGTCCCGGTTGAAGCCCATCAGGAAACGGACCTCGTCCGGCGAACGCGACCAGTTCTCGGTGGAGAACGCGTACGCCGAGATCGCGCGCACCCCGAGCTCGATCGCGCCCTCGACCACGTCGAACAGCGCATGCTCGCCGTGCTCGTGCCCGGCGGTCCTCGGTAGACCGCGCTGCCGGGCCCACCTGCCGTTGCCGTCCATCACGATCGCGACGTGGCGCGGCAGCAGGGCCGCGGGAATGCCGGGAGGCGTGGCACCGGAAGCGTGCGGACTCGGCGGCCGGACTCGCCTGCGCTGTCCCGCCACGCCAGCTCCTCTCGCCGGTTCGTCGGTCTGGGCACCGGTGCATCACGTTCCGTCGGCTCTTATCCCCCGAGGAGGGCTCACCCAACCTATGCTGGTCCCTGGGGAGTCCTCGGGGTGGCGCGCGGGAAGCGAAGTGCGATGGACGACGCGAACATGCAGATCGAGCAGCAGATGACCGTTCTGCTGCGACGCGTCCAGCGCATCCACCTCTACACCTCGTCCGGACAGCGCGACCTCGACCGATCCGCCTACGGGATCATGTGCCGCCTCGCCGACGAAGGCCCCCAGCGGCTCGGAGTGCTGGCGCAGATGTTCGGACTCGACCCCTCCACGATCACTCGACAGGTCCAGGCGCTGGAGAAGCTCGGGCTGGCCGATCGGAGCACCGACGTCGCCGACCGGAGAGCATCGATCCTGCACCTCACCGCAGAGGGCCGCGTCGTGCTGGACCGCACTCGTGGGCTGCGCCGTCAGCGGCTCGAGGAGCTGGTGCGGGACTGGAGCGATGAGGAGCGCGAGCAGCTGGGCGCGTTGCTGGCGAAGCTGAACACCGCGATGGACGGGTTGCCCGAGGTGTGAGCGGAGGCCCGGTCACCGGTCGACGTGCGAGAGGGACTTCAGCCGCCGCTCCACGTGCCAGGCCAGGTACGCAGCGACCAGGCCGTTGGCCTCCTTGCGGTGCCGCGGTGCACTGGTCTCGACGAGCGTCCAGTCACCGGCCAGCAGGGCGCCGAGCAGCTCGACGGTCTCCGGTGCCGGACTCGCGGACCCGGGAAGCCGGCAGCCGGAGCACAGCATCCCGCCCGCGGCCGGGTTGAACGAGCGATGGGGACCGGGCCGACCGCATCGCGCGCAGGACTCGAACGTCGGCGCATAGCCGGCCACCGACAGTGACCGGAGCAGGAAGGAGTCCAGCACCTGGCCCGGGGGCCGGTCCGCCGCCGCCAACGCACGCAGGGCGCCCACCAACAGCAGGAACTGCTGGAGCGCAGGCTCCTTGTCCTCCGCCACGAGCCGCTCGGCCGTCTCCAGCATCACCGTGCCGGCGGTGTACTTCTCGTAGTCCGAGCCGACCTCTGCGGCATAGGGCGCGAGGGTGTCCGCCTGTGTCACGACGTCGAGCGACCTGCCCTCGGCGAGCTGGAGGTCCACGTGGGTGAACGGCTCCAACCTCGATCCGAACCGGGAGGTCGTCCGCCGGACACCCTTCGCCACCGCACGGACCCGACCGTTGGTCCGGGTCAGCAAGGTGATGATCCGGTCCGCCTCACCCAGCTTCTGGGTGCGCAGCACGATCGCCTCGTCGCGGTAGAGCGCCACCGGTCAAGTGTCCCTCAACCGGACGTGCGGGACAGCCGCGCCACCCCTGCACCCGGGCCCCAGCACTCGGTGGTGAAGGCGGTGGCTTCGGCATCGAGCCGCCTCGGCGCCCACCGCCACTCGAGGATCCCTCTTGCTCGCACGAAGCGTGCGTTCGGCATCTCGTCGGCGAGCATCGCGGCATCGGCTGCGGGATGGACCGGGTCGCGCGGATGGCCGACGACGAGGGCGGGCGCCGTAATGCCGCGGCGCAGCCTCGCCGACGGTGCTACCCGGCCGAAGAAGATGCCGTGGATCGCCACCACCCACTGCTCGCCCCAGCCGTACTCGGTGTACTCGAGCCGGGTCTCCTCGAGGAGGAAGGCTCCGATGCGCTCCGATACCAGGCCCGCCATGGGACAACGGTAAGTTACGTTCCGGTAGCGTCGCCGTAATGAGCAGCGCCGCGTCCGACCACTCGATACAGGTGCGGCTGGTCGGTGAGGACGCGTGGATGTCGTGGCGCGACATCCGACTGCGCGCGCTGCAGGACTCTCCGAACGCGTTCGGATCGACCTACGAGCGCGAAGCCGTTTTCACCGAGAGCGACTTTCGGGAACGGCTGCGCCGCGATGAGCCCGCCGTGCTCGCCTTCGCCGACGACATGCCGGTCGGGATGGGTGCCGGGTACAGCGACCTGGACGGCTGGCTCCACCTGGTCGCGATGTGGGTCCACCCCGGATGGCGGCAGCGCCGGATCGGCCGCCGGGTGCTCGAGGTGCTCCTGGGCTGGGCTCACGAGCGCGGTCTGCGAGTGCACCTCGACGTCGTCGTCGGCAACGCGGAGGCCCGGCAGTTGTACGAGGGCCTCGGCTTCCAGGGGACCGGCCAGACCGAGCCGCTGCGTCCCGGGTCGCCACACCGTCTGGAGCGTCTGGTGCTCCCCGCTCATCCACCGGACTGACGGTGCCCGTCGCCCGGGTCAACCGAGGACGGGGTCGCGGCTGGCTGCTCGGTTGACCGCTGAGATGACCGCCTTGAGCGAGGCGGTGACGATGTTCGCGTCCAGCCCCACCCCCCACAGCACCTCGCCGTCCACGGCGCACTCGACGTAGGCCGCGGCGATCGCGTCGTCGCCGGAGGACAGCGCGTGCTCGTGGTAGTCGAGAACGCGCACGTCGAACGCAACGTCCGACAGCTCGTTGAGGGCGCTCACGAACGCGGCGATGGGTCCGTTGCCGGACCCGGTCAACGACCGCTGCACACCGTCGACGTACACGTTCACGCTGAGCGCGTCCTTGGCGCCGGCCGCCGCCGAGGTGTGCACGGAGTTCAGCCGCAGCGGGGAGACCCGGGTGAGGTACTCCCCGGCGAACGCAGTCCAGATCTGCTCCGGGGACAGCTCGCCGCCCTCGAGGTCGGTGCGCTCCTGCACCACGCGGCTGAACTCGATCTGCAGGCGTCGGGGCAGGTCGAGGCTGTGCTCGGACTTCAGGACATAGGCCACACCGCCCTTGCCGGACTGGCTGTTGACCCGGATCACCGCCTCGTAGCTGCGGCCGACGTCCTTCGGGTCGATCGGCAGGTAGGGCACCGCCCAGGGTCGCCCGGCGGTCGGCCGGCCGTCGGCCGCTGCATCCCGGTCGAGCGCCTCGAAGCCCTTCTTGATCGCGTCCTGGTGGGAGCCGGAGAACGCTGTGTAGACCAGGTCACCGCCGTAGGGGTGGCGCTCGTGCACGGGCAGCTGGTTGCAGTACTCCACGGTCCGGCGGATCTCGTCGATGTCGGAGAAGTCGATCTGCGGGTCGACACCCTGGGAGAACAGGTTCAGCCCGAGGGTCACCAGGCAGACGTTCCCGGTGCGTTCACCGTTGCCGAACAGGCAGCCCTCGATCCGGTCGGCTCCGGCCAGGTAGCCCAGCTCGGCGGCGGCGACCGCCGTACCGCGGTCGTTGTGCGGATGCAGTGAGAGCACCACGCACTCACGCTGGTGGAGGTTCCGGTTCATCCACTCGATGGAGTCGGCGTAGACGTTGGGCGTGGCCATCTCCACGGTGGCAGGCAGGTTGATGATCACCGGCTTGGCCGCGGTCGGCTCGAACACCTCGAGTACCTCGTTGCAGACCCGGGCAGCGAACTCGAGCTCGGTGCCGGTGTAGGACTCCGGGGAGTACTCGTAGAGAACCTCGGTGCCCGGGACCGTCTCCTCGAACTTCTTGCACAGCCGGGCCCCGGTGACCGCGATGTCGGCGATGCCGTCCATGTCGAGCCCGAACACCACTCGGCGCTGCAGCGTGGAGGTCGAGTTGTACAGGTGCACGATCGCCTGTCGCGCACCGCGGATCGCGTCGTAGGTGCGCTCGATCAGGTGCTCGCGCGCCTGGGTGAGTACCTGGATCACCACGTCGTCGGGGATCAGGTCTTCCTCGATCAGCATCCGGACGAAGTCGAAGTCGGTCTGGCTGGCGCTGGGGAAGCCGACCTCGATCTCCTTGTAACCCATGCCGACCAGCAGCTCGAACATCCGCTTCTTCCGGGCCGGGGTCATCGGGTCGATCAGGGCCTGGTTCCCGTCGCGCAGGTCGACCGCGCACCACCGCGGTGCCTGCGTGATCCGGTTCGACGGCCAGGTGCGGTCCGGTACCTCGACGGCGGGGAACGGCTGGTACCTCTCGAAGCGCATGCCGCTGGGTCGTTGGGGGTTGCGTTGCGGGTATGAGGTGGAACGGGTCGAAGTCATGGGTCCTCGCTGGGCGGGCGATCGGGTCCGGAGCAGCGCGAGAGCCCCGCAGCGAGGGACTCCGGCGGTCAGACCTCGCTGCGGCGGGCAAGAAGAAGCGCGTGCCACATGACGTGGCCTACCCTAGCCCGTTCCTGCTCGGGCCGTTGGGCAACCGGCACCCGGGTACAGTTCTCGCCACTGCTCATTGCTGCCTGGACGAGGACGTGTCAGTGCGCTCCCGGTTCGCCGTACTGCTTCCTGCGCTGCTGCTGAGCGCGCTGACGGGGTGCACCGAGCTCACCCCAGCCAGCAGCGTGGACCGCGAGGACATCGACACGGTCGCGGCTCCCGAGCTCGGCGCGTGCCGCCTCCTCGACGTCGAGGACATCGAGCAGTCCAGCAACGCCTCCGAGGTCGTCGACTGCGCAGGTACGCACACGGCCGAGACCTTCACGGTCGGAACCTTCCCGAAGCGGCTTGCCAAGAACGCCGGCCCGAACGGCCCGGCCCTCGGCGCCTTCGCCTTCGGCGAGTGCAGCGAGCGGTTCCTGCGCTTCGTGGGTGGGGAGGAGAGCTCGGTGCTGCGGTCCACCCTGACGTGGGCCTGGTTCCGACCTTCGGACGAAGCGTGGGAGAAGGGCGCTCGCTGGTACCGCTGTGACGTCGTGGGTGGCGGTGCCACCTCTGGAGATCTGGTCGCGTTGCCCAAGACGGCGAAGGGGCTGTTGCTCGGCAGACCGGACGACCGGTGGATGGTGTGCGCAAACGCCCCGGACGTCGTCGGCGCCCCGAAGATCCCGTGCTCGGAGCCGCACAACTGGCGCGCCATCAGCACCGTGGTGCTCGGCGACGCAAAGGACCGCTACCCCGGTGACCGACTGGTCGAGGTGCAGACGCGGGACTACTGCTCGGACCAGGTCGGCGCCTGGCTGAACTACCCGGTCGACTACGACTACGGGTACACCTACTTCCACGAGGCGGAGTGGAAGACCGGGAACCGACGCTCCATCTGCTGGGCGAAGACCCGGCAGTAGACACGCGCCCCATCTCATCCGGCACGGGCCCCATCTCAACGAGCACGGGCCCCATCTCAACTTGGAAGACTTAGAAGCCGAGGCGGCGCAGCTGCTTCGGGTCGCGCTGCCAGTCCTTGGCGATCTTCACGTGCAGGTCGAGGTAGACCGGTGTCCCGAGCATCGCCTCGATCTGCCGTCGCGCGTTGGTGCCCACCTCCTTGAGGCGGGCGCCGCGGTGGCCGATCACGATGCCCTTCTGGGAGGACCGCTCGACGAACATGTTCGCCGCGATGTCGAGCAACGGCCGCTCGGCCGGTCTCCCCTCCCGCAGGCCCATCTCCTCGACGACCACAGCGATGGAGTGCGGCAGCTCGTCCCGGACGCCTTCCAGGGCTGCCTCGCGGACCAGCTCCGCGACGATCACCTCCTCGGGAGCGTCGGTGAGCTCTCCGTCCGGGTAGAGCGCAGGTCCCTCCGGCAGCCGTGCCACCAGCAGGTCGGCCAGCAGCTCGGTCTGGTGCCCGGCCGCGGCCGACACCGGCACGATCTCAGCCCAGTCGGTGGCCGTCGCCTCCCCGAGCCGAGCGATGTCGAGCAGGTGGGAGGCGAGCCGCTGTGGGGTGACCAGGTCGGTCTTGGTCGCCACCGCGATCTTGGTCGTCCGACGTACCTTCGCCAGCTCACCGGTCAGGAACCGGTCACCCGGACCGATCCGCTCGTCGGCCGGCAGGCAGACCGCGACGACGTCCACCTCCGCCCAGGTGGTCCGAACCAGGTCGTTCAGACGCTCACCGAGCAGCGTCCTGGGGCGGTGCAGGCCGGGGGTGTCGACGAGCACGAGCTGCGCGTCGGGGCGGTGCACGATGCCGCGTACCGCCGTTCGGGTGGTCTGCGGGCGCGAGGAGGTGATCGCCACCTTGGTGCCCACCAGCGCGT
>CADCUJ010000068.1 GCA_902805855.1 uncultured Nocardioidaceae bacterium | reverse complement strand
GTTAAGCCTTTCAGCGCCGATGGTACTGCAAGCGGGAGTTTGTGGGAGAGTAGGACGTCGCCGGACATAAGTTTCGTAGAGGCCATCCGCGGAGGATGGCCTCTACGCATGTATGGCGAATATCTGGAACAGGAGGCGACGCCGTGGCCGGGCGAGGTCGACCACCACATCGTTCCCGGGCAGAGCCCGCCCCCCGGAGTCGCGAGCAGGCCGCCTACGACGGGCCTCCGCTCGAGGACTCCATCACCGGACGCGAGCTCGACCGTGCGGTGGCCCAGCAGCTGCGCACGCTGCCGGACCGGCTCGCGGTCCGAGTGGCCAGGCACCTGGTCGCCGCCGGGTCGCTGCTCGACACAGACCCCAAGACCGCCTACCAGCACACTCTCGCCGCGCGGGCACGCGCCTCGCGGATCCCTGCGGTTCGTGAGGCGTGTGGTGAGGCCGCCTACGCTGCCGAGGAGTACGCCGAGGCGCTGTCCGAGCTGCGCGCCGCCCGGCGGATGAACGGGGCGGCGGACTACCTTCCGGTGATGGCTGACTGCGAGCGAGCCCTGGGCCGGCCGGAGAAGGCTCTCGAGCTGGCGAAGAGCCCGGCCGTGGCCAAGCTCGCGCCCGACCTGCAAGCGGAGATGACGATCGTGGAGGCCGGGGCGCGCCGGGATCGTGGCGAGATGGACGCGGCCGTCCGGACGCTGGAGAACGCACCGCTGCAGACCAACTCCCGTGCGGACTGGGTGGTGCGGCTCCGCTACGCCTACGCTGACGCGCTCCTGGCGGCCGGCCGGACCGAGGACGCCGTCGCCTGGTTCCACCGGACCGCTGGGATCGACGCGGAGTCGATCACCGACGCCACCGACCGCCTCGCCGAGCTCGAGTCCGGAGGCTGAGCTTCCCGTCGCGGAGCCGGGCCGCCGTCCTGTCCGGTCCCTGACCGGTTCTCGTCCACAGGGCGGCCGCCGGGCGCCTCGTCCACAGGCCCGTTCCGGGCGCTGGCCGTAGGGCCCAGAGCTTGGGCACCCTGAGCCCGGAGGTGGCCAGATGCCCCGGACGACACAGCGACCAGCCCAGCACACCGGCCCGGACGACGGTGGCCACTCGCAGAACCGCAACTCGGTGACCCTGCGCGGCCGGGTCTCCTCGGCACCGGTCGAGCGCTCACTGCCCAGCGGTGACGTGATCCTCACGCTGCGAGTGGTGGTGCCGCGCGACAAGAGCCCGATGTCCGACAAGTCCAAGCAGACCTCCGACTGGGTGGACTGCGCCGCTTGGGGTGGGCGTGCCCGACGCAGTGTGTCGCGGTGGGACGTCGGCGACGTGGTGGAGGTCGAGGGTGCCCTGCGGCGCCGGTTCTTCCGCGCCGAGGCGCGCACCTCGACCCGGGTCGAGGTGGAGGTGCTGAGCGGGCGGCTGGTGGAACGGGCCCGGTGAGCAGCCAGATAAGGGGGCCTCAACGGTCCCGCAGGTCACGCATCACCACACCCATCCGCGGCTTGGGCCAGAAGGAGGTGGTCTTGCGCGGCATCCGGATCCCTCGTTGTGCGGCCTCCATGACCTGAGCCAGGGTCGGCGGCTGCACCGCGATGACGACGCCTGGCTGCCGAGCGCTGGTGTGCAGCGCCTGGTCGAGGCTGTGGTGGTAGCCCAGCTGCTCCTCCATGACCTGCCAGGCTTCGAACAGGTCGTGGTGGAGTACTGCAGCATCCACCGGGGCGCTGCGCGGTGTGCTGAGGACTGCCCACTGCCTGCCGTCGGAGACCACGAACGACGCGGACGCAGCCTGTGCCGGATCGCTGGCTCGGCGGCCGAAGTCGGCGAAGGCCGCCTCCCGGTCCGGCCAGGACACCAGCTCATCACCACGGTCGGCCGCCAGATCGGCGATATCCGACATCGTCAGTGCGGCGACCGAGCGATGGATCGGGCCGACTCTGAGCGGATAGTCGTCCTGGTCGACCAGCAGCGCCAGGCCGTAGTCCCACGGAGACGTCCCGTCGGCGGTGGCCGCGTCCCGCAGGTCTCGTTGCAGCGCAAGGTACGCCGCGTAGCGGTGATGCCCGTCGGCGATCAGGGCCGAGGTCGAGTCGAGCTCCTCGGCCACCATCCTCAGCGCGGTCGGCTCGCTCAGCTGCCACAGCTCGTGACGGCTGCCGTCGACGGCTTGGAACCGGGCAGTCGCGGGTGACCGCACCACCTCGGACAGCAGGTCTCGAAGGCGCTGGCTGCCGGCATGGACGAGCAGGATGGGCTCCAGGTTCGTCTCGGTGGTGCGCATCAGCACCGTGCGGTCCTCCACCGGCCCGGGCATGACGTTCTCGTGGGGCAGGATGACCCGCTCTGCCTCCTCTCGAAGCGCAACCGCTCCGACCAGTCCACGCACGGTCACCCCGTCGGCGGTGTACTGGTACAGGTACAGTCCGGCGTCTGCGTCGGCACGCAGGTACCCCTTCTCCCGCCACTTGCGCAGCCGTTCTCGAACCGCGAGGTAGGGCCGCTCGAAGCGCCGTGAAAGGATCAGCCGGACGACGTTGCGGCGGTTGGCTGCCTCCAGATCGCGGACGATGTCGGCGTCGAGGACGTCGTACGGCGGCGAGATGACCGTCCCGAGGTCGCCCACCTGGGCCTCGTCGAAGCGAAGCCCGCGAAACGGTGCGAGGACGAACGGCCGCCTCGCCGAGGCGGGGTCGCTGCTCGTTCCCCCACTAGCCATCGCAGCATCGTACGAGGTCGGAGGTGCAGGTGCTGAAGGCATCAGCGGTGCCGCTGTGTGAGCACTACGACGTCGCGATCCTCGACCTCGACGGCGTGGTCTACATCGGGGCGGACGCAGTCGAGGGGGCACCGGAACGCCTGACCCAGGCTGCCTCGGCCGGGATGCACCTGGCCTACGTCACCAACAACGCCTCACGACCACCGTCGGTGATCGGTGAGCACCTGCGCGGCCTCGGAGTCCCGGTGGACGATGAGGACGTCGTGACCGCGGCCCAGGCGGCTGCTCGGCTGGTCGCGGAACGGGTCCGCCCCGGCGCGGCGGTCTACGTCATCGGCGGTGCCGGGCTCTTCGAGGCGCTCGCCGAGCTCGGGCTCACCTGGGCGCAGTCGATCGCCGGCGACGGGGAAGACGCTCCCGCGGCGGTGGTGTCCGGCTATGCGCCGGATCTGCGCTGGAAGACCGTGATCGACGGCGCGATCCTGGTCAAGCGGGGGACGCCGTGGATCGCCTCGAACACCGACATGACCGTACCCACAGCACACGGGCCCGGCCCCGGGAACGGTGTGCTGGTGGACGCGGTCGCCCGGTTCGCAGGTCGAGACCCGGTGGTGGCCGGGAAGCCGCAGCAGCCGCTGTTCGACGAGACGTTGCGCCGGGTCGGTGGCCGGCGACCGCTGGTCGTCGGGGACCGGCTGGACACCGACATCGAGGGTGCGAACAACGCCGGCCTGGACAGCCTGCTGGTGATGACCGGGGTCACCGGACTGGCCGAGCTCGTGTCCGCACACCCGCGGCTGCGGCCGACGTACATCTCGGCAGGTCTGGGCGGCCTGCTCGCCGGCCACCCGGCACCCGAGGACGCACCCGAGGGCGGCTTCTCGGTCGACGGCTGGCACGCGAGAGTCGTGGACGCCGAGCTGGTGGTCACCGGTGAGGGAGCTGCCGACGACTGGTGGCGCGTGGTGGCCTCCGCCGCCTGGAGACATCTCGACGACCACGGCGGGCCTGTTGACGTCGATCGGGTGAGTGTCCCGGGTAGCGTGGCTGCCGGCAGTACGGAGCCCGCAGGGCAGCACGCGAAGGCAGCTGGATCCAGCAACGACGGTCGAGGACGGTGAGCAACGGTGAGCGAAGGGCCAGGAAGCGACCCAGGTGAGCAGCTGGAGAGCGGGACGGGCCGACCGAGCACCGGCGACCGGGCCGTGGACGAGGTGATCGCCTCGCTCGACGCGCTGGCGCTGGCTGGTACGCCGGTGCACCAGCACGTGGCAGCCTTCGAGCACGCCCACCAGGGGCTGCGCGACGCGCTGGCCGGCGCCGGCGAACCGGACGCCGGCGCCTGATCGCCTCGCGGCGATGCCCCGACGGCTGCGACTGGACGCCGAGCTGGTGCGTCGTGGCCTGGCGCGGTCCCGGCAACAGGCGGCGGAGCTGATCGCCGCCGGCAGGGTCAAGGTGGCCGGAGCCGTTGCGACGAAGCCCGCCACCGCCGTGGCCACCGACGTGGCACTCGTAGTCACCGGAGCAGCCGACACGCCCGACTACGTGTCGCGGGGTGGGCACAAGCTGGCCGGCGCCCTGGACGAGCTCACCGCGGCCGGGCTCGTCGTCGCAGGGCGACGGTGTCTCGACGCAGGCGCCTCGACGGGTGGCTTCACCGATGTGCTGCTCCGACGAGGCGCGGCGGAGGTGGTGGCGGCCGACGTCGGCTACGGGCAGCTCGCCTGGTCCCTGCGGCAGGACCCGAGGGTGCGGGTGGTCGACCGGCTCAACGTGCGCGACCTGACCCCTGCGGCCATCGGCGGACACGTCGACCTCGTGGTCGCCGACCTGTCCTTCATCTCGCTCCGGCTCGTCCTCGACGCGCTCCTCGGCGCCGTCACCGCCGAGGGCGACCTCTGCCTGCTGGTCAAGCCGCAGTTCGAGGTCGGCAAGGACCGGGTCGGACGGGGGGGCGTCGTCCGAGACGTACGGCTGCGCGCGGACGCTGTTGCGGCGGTGGCCGCGGCCGCTACCCAGCGAGGATGCGGGACGCGCGGCCTCGCGACGAGCCCGCTGCCGGGGCCGTCGGGCAACGTGGAGTACTTCTTGTGGCTTCGTGAGGGTGAGTCGCTGTTGTCCCCCGAGGAGATCAGTTCCCGGATCACGGGGGCAGCGGGTGAGAAGGTTGAGCCGTGAGTGCACAAGAAGCGGCGGCGCCACGGCGAGTGCTCGTGCTGGCCCACACCGGGCGGGACGAGGCGCGGGTGGTGGCGACCCAGTTCGTCCGGGCGCTCCAGCAGCACGACATCGTCGTACGGATGCTCAAGGACGAGGCCGCCGATCTCGGCGTGGTCCCCGACGATCTCGAGGTCGTCGAGGCCGCTGTGGACGCGGCAGCCGGGTGTGAGCTGGCGCTCGTCATCGGCGGGGACGGCACTATTCTCCGGGCGGCAGAGGTCACCCACGAATCCGGGACACCACTGCTCGGGGTGAATCTCGGTCACGTCGGGTTCCTGGCCGAAGCCGAGTCCGACGACCTCGACTTCACCATCGACGCGATCGCCGGGCGACGGTACTCGGTCGAGGAGCGACTGACGATCGAGGTGCAGGTCTACCGTGACAAGGAGCTGGTGGCCTCCAACTGGGCGCTCAACGAGGCCAGCGTGGAGAAGGCCGCGCGAGAACGCATGCTCGAAGCCGTCATCGAGGTCGATGGGCGACCCCTGTCGCGGTGGGGTTGCGACGGGGTGGTGTGTGCGACGCCGACCGGATCGACTGCCTACAACTTCTCCGCCGGTGGGCCGGTGGTGTGGCCCGGCGTCGAGGCCCTCTTGATGGTTCCGATCAGTGCCCACGCCCTGTTCGCGCGGCCACTGGTCGTCTCACCGAGCTCGGTGCTCGCGGTGGAGGTGCTCGCCGACGCCGTCCGGGCCGGCGCGAAGTGCGCTGGCGTGCTCTGGTGTGACGGGCGCCGGACAGTCGAGCTGGCGCCGGGTGCGCGGGTGGAGGTGCGTCGCGGGCGCACGCCGGTGCTGCTCGCCCGACTGCACCAGGCCCCGTTCACCGACCGGTTGGTCGCCAAGTTCGGCCTGCCGGTCAGTGGCTGGCGCGGGGCGACCGGCAGGCGGAGGTCACCCTCGCCGGGTAGGGACAGGTTGCCGGATGCTTGAGGAGCTGCGGATCACCTCGCTGGGGGTGATCGAAGAGGCCGTCCTGGAGCTCGGCCCCGGTCTGAACGTGATCACCGGCGAGACCGGCGCGGGCAAGACGATGGTGGTCAGCGCGCTCGGCCTGCTCCTGGGGGCTCGAGGCGAGGCGGGACTGGTCCGCGCCGGGGCGCGAACTGCCCGCGTCGAGGGCGAGGTACGCCTCGACGGTTCGGCACCCGCGGCACCTGCCCGGGTCGAGGAGCTCGGTGGCGACGTCGAGGACGGTCGCGTCCTGCTGGCTCGCCAGGTCTCGGCCGAGGGGCGGTCGCGGGCATTCGTCGGCGGCGCCGCGGTCCCGGTGACGGCGCTCGGCGGCCTGGCCGACCCGCTGGTCGCGGTGCACGGCCAGTCCGACCAGCACCGGCTGCTGCAGGGGAGCACCCAACGTGACTCTCTGGACGCCTTCGCCGGGGTGCAGGCGATGACCCTTCGGGAGCGTTGCTCGACGCTGTTCGCCGAGCTCAGCCGAACCGAGGCCGAGCTCGCCGATGTCGTCGCGCACCAGCGCGAGCGCGCCCGCGAGGCGGACCTCCTCCGGTTCGGCCTGGCCGAGGTGGAAGCTGTCGGGCCCACCTCGGGCGAGGACGTTGCCTTGGCTGCGGAGGAGGCCCGGCTCGGCTTCGCGGACACCCTGCGCACCGCCGCGGAGCAGGCTCGAGAGGCCCTGACCTCGGAGGATGGTGCGCCGGACGCCCTGGCCGCCACCGCAACGGCTCGCAAGCTCCTCGACGGCGTGCGTGGCCACGACGAGGAAGCGGCCGGACTGGCCGACCGGCTCGCCGAGCTCAGCTACCTGCTCTCCGACGTCGCGGCCGACGTGGCCGGCTACGCCGCGGGGCTCGACGTCGACCCGGCGCGGCTAGCCATGGTCTCCGAGCGCCGGGCAGCGCTGACCGGGCTGACCCGCAAGTACGGCGAGAGCGTGGCAGACGTGCTCGCGTGGGCGCAGAGCGCCGAAGACCGACTGCTGCGGCTCGACCACACCGACGACCACATCGAGGGCCTGCGCACCAAGGTCGAGGAGCTGCGCGAACGCCTCACCGAAAGCGGCCGCGCCTTGAGCGCCGAGCGCAACCGGGCCGCTGGCGAGCTCGCTGAGTTCGTCACCGCCGAGCTCGGCTCACTCTCGATGCCACAGGCGCGCCTCGACGTCGTGGTGACCATGCGGTCCGAACCGGCCGCGCACGGGTTCGACGACATCTCGTTCCAGCTCCGCGCGAACCGTGGAGACACGCCGCGGCCACTCGGCAAGGGCGCCAGCGGCGGTGAGCTGTCCCGGGTGATGCTGGCTGTCGAGGTGGCGCTCGCGGCCACGAACCCGGTGCCCACGTTCGTCTTCGACGAGGTGGACGCGGGTGTCGGGGGCAAGGCTGCGGTCGAGGTCGGCCGTCGGCTCGCGCTCCTTGCTCGACATGCTCAGGTGATCGTGGTGACCCACCTCCCGCAGGTGGCTGCCTTCGCCGACCGGCACCACGTCGTGGTCAAGAGCAGCGACGGATCGGTGACCCGCTCCGGGCTCGTCCGCCTCGACGACTCCGCCAGGGTGAAGGAGCTGTCTCGGATGCTGGCCGGGATGGAGGACTCGCAGTCCGCGATCGAGCATGCCCGCGAGCTGTTGCAGACCGCCCAACAGCGAGCCAGCAGACGAGCCCCGGGGCAAGCCCGGCCGGGTGCCGGAGCGACGAGGTCGCGGTCGACCCGCTGAGCCGGCCAGCTGCCCGGTTGTCCCGTTGGGCCGTGGCAGGATTGTCCGGTCATGAGATTCCCTTCGCGCCACAAGGGGAGGACCGGGCAACCCGGAATCGTCGGAACGGCTCGGCTGGACCGGCGCACCCACACCCTCCTGCGGCGGTTGCGCCCCGGTGACATCGCGGTGATCGACCACCTGGACCTGGACCGCCACAACGCCGAGGCTCTGGTCGAGCGAGGAGCAGTCGCCGTGGTCAACGCCTCGCCGTTCATCTCCGGTCGCTACCCGAACCTCGGTCCCGAGCTGCTCACCCGCTCCGGTGTGGCGCTGCTGGACAACGTGGGAACCGGGGTGTTCAGCAAGGTCGGCGACGGCGCCACAGTCAGGCTGCACGACGGTCACCTGTTCGTGAACGGCGAAGCGGTGGTCAGCGGTCGTCAGCTCGACGCCGGCGACGTACGCGCGCTGATGGACGAGGCGCGTAGCGGGTTGTCGACGCAGCTGGAGAGCTTCACCCACAACACCACCGAGTTCCTGCGCCGAGAGCAGGATCTGTTGCTGCACGGACAGGGCGCGCCGGTCACCAGGACGCGGATAGAGGGCCGTCCGGTGGTGATCGTGGTCCGCGGTTACGACTACCGCGAGGACCTCAAGCGTCTGAGGCGCTACATCCGCGAACAACGCCCGGTGCTGATCGCGGTGGACGCTGGAGCGGATGCTCTGCTGGCCGCGGGACACCGTCCCGACCTGGTCGTCGTGGGGGAGAGCGGCCTCGCTCAGGGCAGCCGCGACGGGGAGAGCTCGGGTGTGTCCGAGAAGGCACTGCGGAACGCCCGCGAGGTGGTGCTGCACACCGATCGGGCGGGCCGCGCCGTCGGCTCGGAGCGCCTGGAGCGCCTGGGCCTGCACCCCCAGGTCTTCTCCGCCGCGGCAGCCAGCGAGGATGTCGCCATGCTGCTGGCCGACCAGGCCGGCGCCTCCCTGATCGTGTCGGTCGGCACCCATGCCACCTTGGACGAGTTCTTGGACCGGCAGCGAGCTGGGCTGGCCAGCACCTTCCTGACCAGGCTGCGCGTCGGGCCCAAGCTGGTGGACGCCAAGGGGGTGCCCGCGCTGTACTCCGGCCGGGTGCGGTTGTGGCAGCTGCTGGTGATCCTCCTTGCCGGGATCGTCGCGCTGCTGGCCGCGGTCGGCGCCACGCCGGTGGGTCAGGACTGGTGGACCTCTGTGCAGGCCGCCTTCGACGACTTCGTCGCCTGGAGTCAGGGACTGGTCTCGTGATCTCCTTCCGCTACCACATCGTCACGATCGTCTCGGTCTTCCTCGCCCTGGCCGTCGGTGTCGCTCTGGGCGGGGGACCGCTCAAAGGTGAGGTCGACAACACCCTGGTGGAGCAGGTCGAGAACGACCGCAAGGCCAAGGCGAGCCTCCAAGCGCAGATCGCCGCCCTTCGCAGCGGCAACGCGTTCATCGACGAGTTCGCGGCGACCGTCGCGCCGGACCTGCTCGGCAACGACCTGCGGCGCAGGACGGTCACCATGATGGTGCTGCCCAGCGCCCAGCCCGCCGACGTCACCGCGGTGAGCGAGCTTGTCCGGGTCGCCGGCGGGAACGTGGAGAGCACGCTGCGGATCGGCCAGGACCTGGTCGACGCCGGGAACAGGCAGCTCGTCGACGAGCTCGGGACGCAGCTGCTCGACGGTGCGCCCGGGGTCGACGTCGCCGAGGATGCGAGCGCCTACGAGCGGATGGGTGCCCTGGTGGCGCGGGCGGCCGGAACGGAGAAGGACGCCGGGTCCCGGGCCGACGAGGTGGCCAACGGGATCGTCTCCGGGCTGAGCACCGCCGGGCTGATGTCGCCGGAGGGCGAGCTCGGGCAGCGAGGCAGCCTGGTCGTGTTCGTCGCCGGAGCGGGCACCGGGTCCTCGGACGAGGTGCGACAGGGCGCCAACACGATCATCGTGGCCCTGGCCAGGGCCATCGACGAGGACACGGACGGGGTGGTGGTGGCGGGCCCGGTGGCCGCCGCTCGTGACAACGGGCTGATCGAGTCGCTCCGTCAGGACGTGGCGGCCGCGCGGGAGATCTCCACCGTTGACACCCTCGGGCGCACAGCAGGCGAGGTCGTCACGGTGCTCGCCCTGGCCGGGCAGGCTCGCGGGGAGACCGGGCACTACGGCGCGGTGGATGCCGCGGACGGTGCGGCGCCGGGAGCGGTCCCCTCCGACTGAGTCGCGTCGGGCGCGCCGCGTCAGCCGCCCACCGGCTGTTGGTAGGCTAGAACCCCGTGGAGGGCACAGCCCCTAAACGCACCAACCACGGGAGTTCTCTTGGCCGCAGCGCAGCCGACCAAGCACGTGTTCGTCACCGGCGGCGTCGCTTCCTCGCTCGGCAAGGGCCTCACCGCGTCCAGCCTCGGTAGCCTGCTGAAGTCACGCGGCCTGCGGGTCACCATGCAGAAGCTCGACCCCTACCTCAACGTGGATCCCGGGACGATGAACCCGTTCCAGCATGGTGAGGTGTTCGTCACCAACGACGGCGCCGAGACAGATCTGGACATCGGACACTACGAACGGTTCCTGGACACCGACCTCAGTCAGATCGCGAACGTCACCACCGGGCAGGTCTACTCCGCGGTGATCGCCAAGGAACGCCGCGGCGACTACCTCGGCGACACGGTGCAGGTGATCCCGCACATCACCAACGAGATCAAGGACCGCGTCCGCGCCATGGGGCGCAGCCCAGACGAGGACCTGGTGGACATCGTGATCACCGAGATCGGTGGGACCGTCGGTGACATCGAGTCGCTGCCCTTCCTCGAGGCGGCCCGCCAGGTCCGGCACGACGTCGGCCGCGACAACTGCTTCTTCCTGCACGTCTCACTGGTCCCCTACATCGGCCCGTCGGGGGAGCTGAAGACCAAGCCGACCCAGCACTCGGTCGCCGCCCTGCGCTCGATCGGCATCCAGCCCGACGCGATCGTGTGTCGCTCGGACCGCACGATCCCGGTCTCGGTCAAGCGCAAGATCTCGTTGATGTGCGACGTCGACGACGAGGCCGTGGTCACCGCGAGTGACGCACCCTCGATCTACGACATCCCCAAGGTGCTGCACGCGGAGGGCTTGGACGCCTACGTCGTCCGCCGGCTGAACCTGCCGTTCCGCGACGTGTCCTGGACAGTGTGGGACGACCTGCTGCGTCGCGTCCACCACCCGGCAGAGGAGGTCACGGTCGCCCTGGTGGGCAAGTACGTCGACCTGCCCGACGCCTACCTGTCGGTGGTCGAGGCCCTTCGGGCCGGAGGCTTCGCCCACGATGCCAAGGTGCACCTGGACTGGGTACCTTCCGACGAGTGCCAGACCCCCGAGGGAGCCGCTCGGCACCTCGGCGGCGTCGACGCGGTGTGCGTGCCCGGAGGATTCGGTATCCGGGGGATCGAGGGCAAGGTCGGTGCGCTGGCGTACGCCCGCGCCCATGGCATCCCCACCCTCGGACTGTGCCTGGGCCTGCAGTGCATGGTCATCGAGTTCGCCCGCAACGCGGCCGGGATCGCCGGAGCCGACTCGACGGAGTTCGACGAGTCCTGCCGGGAGCCGGTGATCGCAACGATGGCCGAGCAGAAGAACTTCGTGTCCGGCGCCGGAGACCTCGGCGGGACGATGCGCCTGGGGCTCTACCCGGCCGAGCTCGCCGACGGCTCGCTGGTTCGCGAGGCCTACGACGAACCGAAGGTCGAGGAGCGGCACCGGCACCGCTACGAGGTCAACAACGCCTACCGGGACCGGCTCGAGCAGGCAGGCCTGGTCTTCTCGGGAACCTCGCCGGACAACAACCTGGTCGAGTTCGTCGAGCTGCCCCGCGACGCCCACCCCTACTACGTCGGGACCCAGGCGCACCCAGAGCTGCGCTCCCGGCCGACCCGGCCGCACCCGCTGTTCGCCGGGCTGATCGGCGCGGCGATCGCCAGGCAGCGGGAGCTGCGCTTCCCCATCGACGAGACGACGTTGCGCCGGGTCGCTTCGAGCCCGACCTGAGCGACTCCTAATACACTCGGCACGGCCGCCCCGACGAGGCGGCGGCGGGCAGAGTCGAACAGGAGACCCAAATGGCCTCAGGGATGAAGATCGGCGTCCCCAAGGAAGTCAAGAACCACGAGTACCGGGTGGCCCTCACCCCGGTGGGCACCCACGAGCTCACCCAGCACGGGCACGAGGTCTACGTCGAGAAGGGCGCGGGCGCGGGCTCCCTGATCCACGACGAGGAGTACGTCGCCGCCGGTGCCACGATCCTGGACACCGCCGATGACGTGTGGGGGACCGGAGACCTGATCCTCAAGGTGAAGGAGCCGATCGAGTCCGAGTACCCCCGGATGCGCGACGACCAGGTGCTGTTCACCTACCTGCACCTCGCCGCCTCGAAGTCGTGCACGGACGCGCTGCTGGACCAGCGCGTCACCGCGATCGCCTACGAGACGGTGCAGCTGCCCTCGGGCTCACTGCCGCTGCTCTACCCGATGTCGGAGGTGGCCGGCTGCCTCGCCCCGCAAGTGGGTGCGCACGCACTGATGAGGGCCCAGGGTGGGCGCGGCGTGCTACTGGGCGGGGTCGGTGGCGTGGCCAACGCCAAGGTCGTGGTGATCGGCGCCGGGGTCTCCGGCCAGAACGCCGCCAACATCGCGCTCGGCATGGGCGCCGACGTAACCCTCCTGGACACCGACCTGGACAAGCTGCGGATGTCGTTCTGGCGCTACAACAACCGGGTGCACGGGCTGGCGTCGTCCAAGCTGGCCATCCAACAGCAGGTTCTGGAGGCCGACCTGGTGATCGGTGCAGTGCTGATCCCGGGCGCCAAGGCACCCAAGCTGGTCAGCAACGAGCTGGTGTCGCAGATGAAGCCCGGCTCGGTCCTCGTCGACATCGCCGTCGACCAGGGTGGCTGCTTCGAGGACACCCGACCCACCACCCACGCCGACCCGACCTACACCGTCCACGAGTCGGTCTTCTACTGCGTGGCCAACATGCCGGGTGCGGTGCCCAACACCTCGACGTACGCGCTCACCAACGCGACGCTGCCCTATGCGGTCGCGCTTGCAGACAAGGGCTGGCAACAGGCCCTACGTGAGGACCGGTCACTCTCGCTGGGGCTGAACACCCACGCCGGCTCGCTCACCTACGCGCCGGTCGCGGAGGCGCACGGGATGAAGGCGCAGGCGTTGGACGAGGTGCTGGGCTGAGCACTCCCGTGGTGTCGACCAGCCCGACCCCGTCAGCAGGACCGTCGTCGCTGCAGCGTGCCGTCCGCACGTACCTGGACCATCTCGTGGTCGAGCGCGGACTGGCCGACAACACCTTGAAGTCCTACCGGCGAGACCTGCGCAGGTACGTCGGTTACCTGGCGACCGAGGACGTCGACGACGTGGCCGGCATCTCGGAGGCCGCGGTCGCCGGTTTCCTGATGGCGCTGCGCGAGGGTGACCAGGAGCATCCCCCGTTGAGCTCGGGATCGGCGGCACGCACGGTGGTTGCCGTCCGGGGGTTCCACAAGTTCGCGGTCCGAGAGGGTCTCGCCCTGGCCGACCCGGCGGCCGCCGTACGTCCTCCTGCGCCGGCGAAGCGGCTGCCCAAGGCGCTGCCGCTCGCCGACATCGAGCGGATCCTGGATGCGGCCGGGGCACCGGGCACGGCGCCCGCTCTCCGGGACCGCGCGCTGCTCGAGCTGCTCTACGCCACCGGTGCCCGGATCAGCGAGGCGGTCGGCCTCGACCTGGACGACCTGGACCTCGACGAGGGCACCGTCCTGCTGCGAGGCAAGGGCGGAAAGGAGCGGATCGTCCCGGTCGGCTCCTATGCCCGCGAAGCCGTGCAGGCCTACCTGGTGCGTGGCCGGCCGGCGCTGTCGTCGGCCGGCAGGGGGGCACCGGCGGTGTTCTTGAACGTGCGCGGCGGCCGGCTCTCGCGACAAAGTGCCTGGTCGGTGCTGGTGAAGTCCGCGGACCGGGCCGGGGTCACCGCCGATGTCTCGCCGCACACACTGCGGCACTCGTTCGCCACGCATCTGCTCGACGGCGGAGCGGACGTGCGCGTGGTTCAGGAGCTGCTGGGGCATGCCTCGGTCACCACCACGCAGGTCTACACGCTGGTCACCGTGGACAACCTGCGCGAGGTGTACGCGACCGCGCATCCGCGCGCCCTCGGCTGACCGAGGCCCGCCGGGAATGTCGACATGTCTACGGCGTGCCTCGACGACTTCGGGGCCCGAGGTCGGTTGACTACAGCGCAAGGAGCACCGCCAGCGACGAGAGGCAGCCGAGCATGGACCTGACGAGATACCTCGGCGGCGGGGGCCGCGGGAGCAGCGCATCGCAGATGCCACCGCTGGTCAGCCCGCCACCGGCTCCAGAGACCGAGCGTGCCGGGAGCAGCGCAGAGGAGCCGATCCCGTTCGTGCGGTCCGAGCCGGGTCGGCAGGACCCGGTGCCCGACCAGCGCGGTCCCGCGGAACCGGTCCTCGGTCCCACCGGCCGGCCGATGCCGGACCTGCCCGAGCCCCGGCCGGTGACCACCCACGGCAACGCCCGGGTGATCTCGATGTGCAACCAGAAGGGCGGCGTGGGCAAGACGACGACCACGATCAACCTCGGTGCTGCGCTGGCCGAGTACGGCCGCAAGGTGCTGCTGGTCGACTTCGACCCGCAGGGATCGCTGTCGGTCGGGCTCGGGCTGAACCCGCACGACATGGAGCTGTCCATCTACAACCTGCTGATGCAGCGCGACGTGTCGACCGACGATGTCATCGTCCCCAGCGGCATCCCCGGGATGGACCTGCTGCCGTCGAACATCGACCTGTCCGCCGCCGAGGTGCAGCTGGTGCACGAGGTGGCCCGCGAGCAGACCCTGCAGCGAGTGCTGCAGCCGGTGGTCGACGAGTACGACGTCGTCCTCATCGACTGCCAGCCCTCGCTGGGCCTGCTCACCGTCAACGCCCTCACCGCATCCGACGGAGTCATCGTCCCGCTGGAGTGCGAGTACTTCGCGCTGCGCGGTGTCGCGCTGCTGAAGACCACGATCGACAAGGTGCAGGAGCGGCTGAACCCGAACCTCGCCATCGACGGCGTGCTCGCGACGATGTACGACGGACGCACGTTGCACGGTCGTGAGGTGATGGAGCGGCTCGTGCAGGCCTGGGGGGACAGCGTGTTCCACACGGTGATCCGGCGGACGGTGAAGTTCTCGGACTCGACCGTCGCCGGTGAGCCGATCACGACCTATGCGGGAGCATCCCCCGGCGCCGAGGCCTACCGGCAGCTCGCCAAGGAGGTGTCGGCCCGTTGTCTCGACGGGTGAGGGTGCCGTCCGCGGACGACCTGTTCCGGCCGACCGTGGTACCCGACGCCGCGGCAGCTGAACCGTCGGTCTCCGAGGAACCTCCCGCCACCGAGGAGGAGACCGGCCCGCGCCGGCCGAGCGGCCGCGTCCGGCACGACGAGAAGATGACCGTCTACGTGACCGCCGAGGAGCTGCTCGACCTCGAGCACGCCCGGCTCGCCCTGCGGCGAGACCACGGTCTGGCCGTGGACCGGGGCCGGTTCGTGCGTCAGGCGGTGGCCATCGCACTCGCCGACCTCGACGAGCACGGCGCCGACGCCGTCATCGTCTCGCGGCTGACCGAGTCATGACCGCAGGCGTCGACGAGCGGACGCCAGGTTCGGACGCTCCGGCTCCCGGGTTCGCCCTGCGACTGGAGAACTTCGAAGGCCCGTTCGACCTGCTGCTGAGCCTGATCGCCAAGCACAAGCTGGACATCACCGAGGTGGCCCTGTCGAAGGTCACCGACGAGTTCATCGCTCACATCAGGGCCCGGCGAGACGGTGGCACGCCGGCCGAGGAGAGCGACCACCTGGAACAGACGACGTCGTTCCTCGTCGTAGCTGCCACCCTGCTGGACCTGAAGGCGGCACGCCTATTGCCGCAGGGTGACGTCGAGGACGAGGAGGACCTCGCCCTGCTGGAGGCCCGCGACCTGCTGTTCGCCCGCCTGCTGCAGTACCGGGCGTTCAAGCAGGTCGCATCGATGCTCGAGCACCGGATGAGCGGCGAAGCGCGCAGGTACCCCCGCGCGGTCGGGCTCGAGGAACGCTTCGCGAGCCTGCTGCCCGAGGTGTTGATCGGGCTCGGTCGTGAGGAGCTCGCGAGACTCGCGGCGCAGGCGCTGCAGCCCAAACCGGTGTTGGAGCTGCCGCTCGCGCACATCCACGCCCCCGCGGTCAGCGTGCGCGAGCAAGCCACGGTCGTCGTCGACCGGCTGCGTCGCCAGCGGACGATGACCTTCCGGACCCTCGCCGGCGACTCACCGGACACGCTCACCACGGTCGCTCGGTTTCTCGCGTTGCTCGAGCTGTTCCGGGAGGGAGTGGTGGCCTTCGACCAGGTCTCGCCGCTGGGTGAGCTGACCGTACGCTGGACCGGCGCCCAGGATGGTGAGGTCGCCATCACCGACGAGTTCGACGGCCCGCACGACGGCCCGGACGACGATCCGGTGGGCGATCCGGTCGAGAGCGAGCCAGGAGAAGTGCGATGACCGACACCGACGAGCCTCTCGAGGTCCCCCTCGCCGAGCTGCGTCCGGCGCTGGAGGCCGTGCTGATGGTGGCCGACCAGCCGCTGGACCAGGCGTCGCTCGCCGCGGCGGTCGGGTACCCGCTGGCGCAGGTGGTCGATGCGCTGCACGGCCTGGCGGCCGAGTACACCGAGCAGGGGCGTGGCTTCGACCTGCGCAACGTGGCGGGCGGCTGGCGCTTCTACACGCGCGAGGAGTACGTCGCGGTGGTGGAGCGCTTCGTGCTCGAGGGGCAGCAGGCACGGCTCACCCAGGCGGCGTTGGAGACCCTGGCCGTCGTGGCGTACAAGCAGCCGGTCAGCCGTGCCCGTGTCTCGGCGATCCGCGGGGTCAACGTGGACGGCGTGATGCGCACCCTGGTCTCGCGCGGGCTGGTGGAGGAGTGCGGCACCGACGCCACCACCACGGCGATGCTCTACCGGACCACCAGCTACTTCCTGGAGCGGATGGGGTTGACCTCCACCGACGAGCTGCCAGAGCTGGCGCCGTTCCTGCCCGAGCTCACCGACCTCGATGACGTCGAGGGTGTCGAAGGAGTGCCGGAGTCGGCGTGAGCCAGCCCGACCCGGAGCTGGTCCGGTTGCAGAAGCTGCTCGCGGACTCCGGTGTGGCCAGCCGGCGCAAGTGCGAGGAGCTGATGCTGGCCGGCCGCGTCGAGGTGGACGGGCAGGTGGTCAGCCGGCTCGGGACCAAGGTGGACCCGCGCAGGGCGGTGATCCGGGTCGACGGCAGACGCTTGCCCCCGGCCAGCGCGAAGGTGTACCTGGCTCTGAACAAGCCTGTGGGTGTCTCCTCGACGATGTCGGACCCGCATGCCCGGCGTACCCTCGCCGACCTGCTGGCCGAGCGGCCGGAACGTCTCTTCCACGTCGGTCGGCTCGACACCGACACCGAAGGACTGCTCCTGCTCACCAACGACGGCGACTTCGCGCACCGACTGGCCCATCCCTCCTTCGAGGTCGACAAGACCTACGTCGCCCAGGTCTCCGGGCCCTTCGAGCGGCAGACGGTGCAACGGGTCCTGGACGGGGTCACCCTGGAGGACGGGCCGGTGAGTGTGAGCTCGTTCCGGGTTGTCTCCACGCACCGCGACGGTCCCCGGCACCGAGCCATCGTCGAGCTGGTCGTGCACGAGGGTCGCAACCGGATCGTCCGGCGGCTGCTGGACGCCGTCGGCCACCCCGTCGAGAGGCTGACCCGCACCGCGGTCGGGCCGGTGCGCCTGGCCGGGCTGCGCTCGGGAGAGCTGCGTGAGCTGACCCGCGACGAGCTGGGTGACCTGCTCGATGCGGTCGGGCTCTAGCACCGTAAGGTGCACGAGTGGCGGTGCGGGCGGTTCGGGGCGCGACCCAGCTCGAGGAGGACGCCCGAGAGCACATGCTCGGACGGGTGGCCGAGCTGGTCACCGAGGTGATGAGCGCCAACCTGCTCTCGGTCGACGACTTCATCAGCGTCGTGTTCACCGCCACCTCCGACCTGGTCTCGGACTTTCCCGCGTATGCCGCCCGTCGACTCGGTTTCGGTGAGGTACCCCTGCTCTGCGCACGCGAGCTGGAGATCGACGGCTCGATGCCGCGGGTGGTGCGGCTGCTCGCGCACGTCGAGACCGACCTGCCGCGCGCCGAGGTCACCCATGTCTACCTGCACGGAGCGGCCTCCCTGCGCTCGGACCTGACCCGAGTGCGGTCGGTGCCCGACCAGGGAAGCACTTGATGGCAGCCTCGCCGCTGACCGGTCCGGTCCTGGTCGTCGGAGCGGGTCTGCTCGGCACGTCGGTGGGCCTGGCACTGCGGCAGCGCGGGATCGAGGTGCAGCTGAGCGACGTCAGCGCAGAGAACGTCCGGACCGCCTCTGGCCTCGGAGCCGGAAGTGCGCGAAGCGTTGGTGAGGTGCAGCTGGTGGTGGTCGCCGTACCTCCCGACCACCTCGCCGACCAGATCACCGACGCGCTCGCCGGCCGGGACGAGGTGGTCACCGACGTGGGAAGTGTGAAGTCCGCGCCCCTGGCAGCCGTCCGCAGCCACGTCGACGATCGGCAGCTGCGTCGCTACGTGGGCGGTCACCCGATGGCCGGGAGCGAGCGCTCCGGTCCGCTGGCAGCCTCGGCGGCGCTGTTCGCGGGGCGGCCGTGGGCGATCACTCCGCATCCCGACGCGGACCCGGCGGCGGTCGACCTGGTCGGCGAGCTGGCCCGGCTCTGCGGTGCCCTGCCGGTGATGTTCAGCCCGGAGGAGCACGACCGCGCCGTCGCCCGCACCTCTCACCTGCCTCACCTGCTCGCCGCCCTCGCCGCCGGGCGGCTGAGCGATGCACCCGCAGCGCACCTGGCGTTGTCCGGCCAAGGAGTCCGGGACGTGACGCGTATCGCGGCCGGCGACCCGGTGCTGTGGCAGCAGATCGTGGTGGCCAACGCGGCCGCGCTCACCGACCTGCTGGCGGAGATCCGCGACGACCTCGACCGGCTCGCCGGCGCGATCGACCGCGGGGAGGGGGAGGCCGTTGGCGCCCTGCTCGCTCGGGGAGTGGCCGGGACGACCGCGATCCCTGCCAAGCACGGGGGCCCCGCACAACCGGTCGCCGCCTTGTTCGTCGCGGTCCCGGACCGGCCCGGCGAGCTCGCCCGGCTCTTCGCCGACACCGCCGAGATCGGCGTCAACGTCGAGGACCTGCGCATCGACCACGACCCGGGACGGCCGGTGGGAGTGGTCGAGCTGACCTTGGCCGACGACCGCGTCGGATTCTTGCAGGACTCGCTCGAGGCGCGGGGCTGGACCACCCACCGGTAGGATTCGCCGACGTGAGCAGCGTCGATGGCAGCAGCGTCGTCGTGGCGGTGGACGGGCCCTCGGGCTCCGGGAAGTCCTCCACGTCGAGGGGGGTGGCGACCCGGCTCGGGCTCCGATACCTCGACACCGGCGCCATGTTCCGCGCGCTCACCTGGTGGATGCTGGAGCACGACGTGGACATCGAGGACCCCTCGGCGATCGCGTCCCGGGCGGCCGAGCCGAAGCTGGAGTCCGGCACCGACCCCGCAGCGCCGACGATCACCGTGGACGGAGCCGACCGGTCGGCCGAGATCCGCTCTCGAGAGGTGACCGCGGCGGTCAGCGCGGTCAGCGCGGTGCCGGAGGTTCGGGCGCGGCTGCTGGCCGAGCAGCGCGCCATCATCGGCGACGGCGGCATCGTCGTGGAGGGCCGCGACATCGGTACCGTGGTGGCGCCGGATGCGGCGGTGAAGGTGTTCCTCACCGCCGACGTGGACGCACGCGCCGTGCGGCGCAGCGCCGAGCGGGTCGACGGCCTCGACGTCTCGGCGACGCAGCAGGACCTCGCTCGCCGAGACCGGCTCGACTCGGGGCGGCAGAACGCGCCGCTGGTGATGGCGAAGGACGCGCACCACGTCGACACCACCCCGTACACCCTCGTCGAGGTGGTCGACCAGGTCGTCGCGCTGGCCCAGCAGGCAACAAAGCAGGCGGCCGAACAAGCAGCCGAGGCCTCGGGTTCGGCACGGACGTGAGCGGCGCCCTCTCTCGCGCCGACCACTGGGAGCTGCCGCGCACCCACGACGCGGTGCACCCCTACCACCGGCTGCTACGGATCCTGCGCCCGCTCGGACGGATGTGGCTCGACCACCAGTACGACGTCCGGTGCTACGGAGCCGAGCACATCGCCCGGACGGGCCCCCAGCTGATCGCCTCGAACCACGTCGGCTACCTCGACGGCCCACTGCTGGTGTCATTCGCCCCGCGTGCGGTGCACGCGTTGACCAAGAAGGAGATGTTCGTCGGCCGTACCGGTCTCGCGCTGCGGTTCGGTGGCCAGATCCCGCTGTCGCGGTACGAGGTGCACCCGTCGGCGATGAAGGACTGCTTGAAGGTGCTGCGTGACGGGGGAGTGGTCGCGGTCTATCCCGAGGGGTCCCGCGGCTCGGGTGAGCTGCAGCGGATCAAGGGCGGCGTGGCCTACCTCGCGATGGTGACCGGTGCGCCCGTCGTACCGCTGGCCATGTTCGGCACCAGAGACCCGGGCGGGGGCATGGAGTCGGTGCCCCGCAAGGGGACCAGGTGCGACCTCGTGTTCGGCGCGCCGATCCGGCTCGAGCGACGGCCCTGGCCGCGCACCCAGACCGAGGTGCGCACGGAGACCGAGCTGCTCAGGCTGCGTCTTCGCGAGCACCTCGCGGAGGCCAAGCGGCTCACCGGTCGCACCCTGCCGGGCCCGATCCCCGGCTCGGACGAGGAGCGTCTGCTCGAGGGGCCCCCCGGTGGCTGAGCCCGTCGAGGTCGTCGAGCCGGTCCCGGTGCTTGCGGTGGTGGGGCGTCCCAACGTCGGCAAGTCGACCCTGGTCAACCGGATCCTGGGCCGGCGCGCCGCCGTCGTGCAGGACGTGCCTGGGGTGACCCGCGACCGGGTCACCTACGACGCGAGCTGGAACGGCCGCGCCTTCACGGTCGTGGACACCGGCGGTTGGGACCCCGATGCGCGGGGGGTGGCTGAGCGGATCGCCGCGCAGGCCGAGGTTGCGGTCAACGTCGCGGACGCGGTGCTGTTCGTGGTCGACGCGACGGTCGGGACGACCGACGCCGACGAGGCGGTGGTACGGATCCTGCGCAGGTCCGGCAAACCCGTCGTACTCGCAGCCAACAAGGTCGACGACGCCCGGGCAGAGGCGGAGGCGCACGCGTTGTGGAACCTGGGCCTCGGGGAGCCGATCCCGGTGTCCGCGCTGCACGGGCGGGGGTCCGGGGACATGCTCGACTCGATCCTCGCCGCCTTGCCGGAGACGCCGCCGGAGTCGTTCGAGCCGGTCGCCGGGCCACGGCGGGTGGCCATCGTCGGCAAGCCCAACGTGGGCAAGTCGTCGCTGCTGAACAAGCTGGCCCGGGAGGACCGGGCGGTGGTCGACGACGTAGCGGGCACGACCGTCGACCCGGTCGACGAGCTCGTCGAGCTGGGCGGCCGCGTGTGGCGGTTCGTCGACACCGCCGGCATCCGGCGCCGGGTGAAGGAGGCGTCAGGTCACGAGTACTACGCCTCCCTGCGCACCACCACCGCCATCGAGCGCGCCGAAGTCGCGGTGATGGTGGTCGACGCCTCCGAGCCGGTCTCCGAGCAGGACCTGAGGATCATCACCACGGTCGCCGAAGCCGGGCGCGCGCTGGTCATCGCGTTCAACAAGTGGGACCTGGTGGACGAGGAGCGGCGCTACTACCTGGAGCGGGAGATCGAGCGCGAGCTGGTCCGGGTGGCGTGGGCGCCGCGGGTCAACATCACGGCGCGCACCGGCTGGCACGTTGACCGGCTGGTCCCAGCCCTGGACGCCGCGCTCGAGGGGTGGTCCACGCGTGTCGGCACCGGAGCGCTCAACTCGTTCCTGGGCAGGCTGGTGGCCGAGCACCCGCACCCGGTGCGTGGTGGCCGGCAGCCTCGCGTCCTGTTCGGGACCCAGGCGTCGACCGCCCCGCCGACGTTCGTGCTGTTCACCTCCGGACAGCTGGAGGCGTCGTACCTGCGTTTCGTCGAACGCCGGCTGCGCGAGGAGTTCGGCTTCGTCGGCTCGCCCGTCCACGTCCAGCAGCGCCCCCGCAGCCGCAACCGCAACCGCCGCTAGCCGCCCCCGTTGAGATGGGGCCCGTGCGCGTTGAGATGGGGCCCGTGCGCGTTGAGATGGGGCCCGTGCGCGTTGAGATGGGGCGCGTGCGCGTTGAGATGGGGCGCGTGCGCGTTGAGATGGGCCTCCGAGCGGCCATCCGGCACAATCCGCGAGATGGAACTCCTCGATCCGCCCGTGCGAGTAGCCGAAGAGGTGTCCGAGGCCATCGCATCCGGCGCCGGTGCCGTTGCCCTGGAGTCGACCATCATCAGCCATGGGCTGCCCGCCGAGACGAGCGCTGAGACGGCGCGGGAGATCGAGCAGGCGGTACGGCGCGAGGGGGCAGTGCCCGCCACCGTGGCGGTGCTCGACGGTCTCGTGCACATCGGGCTCTCCGACGACGCGCTGGTGCGCGTGGCCGAGGACGCCGAGGTGGTCAAGGCGAGCACGCGCGACCTGGCCGTCGTGCTGGCCAAGGGGATGAGTGCCGCCACGACGGTGGCCGCCACCTCGTACCTGGCCAACCGGGCTGGGATCAGGGTGTTCGCCACCGGCGGACTCGGTGGAGTGCATCGCGGCTCGCGCGAGTCCTGGGACGAGTCGGCCGACCTCGCCGCTCTGGGCTCGGTGCCGATCACCGTCGTGTGCGCCGGCGTCAAGTCGATCCTGGACGTGCCCGCGACGCTCGAGCGGCTCGAGACCCTGTCCGTCTCGGTGATCGGCTATCGCACGGACGGCTTTCCCGGGTTCTACGTGCGCGACTCGGGGCTGCCGGTGCCCTGGCGGGTCGACGAGCCCGCCGAGGTGGCGGCGGCGATGCAGCATCGAGATGCACTGGGGCTGGCTTCCGGCATCGTGGTGGCCAACCCGGTCCCACCGGAACATGAGATGGACCCTGAGCTGCACGAGGAGACCCTGGCCGCCGGGGTCGCGGCGGCTGAGGCGGCCGGGGTGCGGGGCAAGGACGTGACGCCGTACCTTCTCGGCTTCTTCCATGAGCACACGAGTGGCGCAAGCCTGGCGGCGAACGTCGCACTCGTGCTCGGGAACGCGGCCTTGGCCGGGAAGATCGTAAGAGCGTCGGGCCGGGAGCGCCTCACGGCGCGTGGCCGCTCGTAGCGGCTATTTTTGGGACCCGGGGCTGCCGCGGCCCGACGCGGTCTCGAGCATACAAGCCGCTGCCGTCAGAACTAACCCGAAAGCACGTGCCGCGGTGCGATTTCTCGGGCGCTCGGGCGCTCGGGCGCTGTGAAGCTCTGGCGCGCTGGTGGTCTTGGCGGACCTGGCCGCACGGAGTCAGGCCAGCTCGCCTTCGATTTCGAGTCGGGCAGCGTGCTCCAGCTGCGCGGCCATCGTGAGCAGCTTGGCGGCGGACAGGTCCGACGCGTACTCGGTGGGAGCGTTGGTGGTGCCGATGCGCGCTCGTCCCGCGGCGGCCACCCTGGCGAACGCAGCCGCCCGGTAGAGCGTGTCGGCGAAGTCTCCCCGGACCACCCCGCGCAGCACCAGGTCGACCAGCTGACGTACCTCGTCCGGTCCGGGCGGGTCCACCACGCCGGCCACCGCCTCGTGCACCGGAGTGTGTCTTCGGCCGGCGTCGAACTCAGCCGCTGCGGCAGCAGGGTCGGCGTACACCCACGAACGCAGCAGGTAGAGCCGCCACAGGCAGCCTGCGAGCGAGTCAGCCGCCGAGCTCGCCCACAGGTCGGCCAGCGTGTCGATGCCCTCCGACTCGGCCAGCGAGATGACGCGGGCCACCACCGCCTCGTCGTCGATGTCACGTGCGCCGCGCACCATCAAGGTGGCGCACCGGTCGGCCGCCTCGCTGCGGAGCGCAGGGTCGGCGTCGCTCGGAAGCGTCTCGAAGTGGCCGGCCCCGGGCATGGACGGGCGCCGGTGTCTGGGCGTCTCGAACATCGGTCGTAGCCTAGTGGTTCGGGAGATTCGGACGGCCTGGTTAGGCTGGATCGATGCAACAGCGACGAGTCGGAGACATCGAGGTCAGCGCGATCGGGCTCGGCGGGATGCCGATGTCGGTGCGGGAGACCAACGACGTTGCGCTCGGGATCCGGACGGTGCACCGTGCGCTCGACGAGGGCGTCACGTTGATCGACACCGCCGATGTGTACACCCCAGACGACGCGCCGCTCGGTCACAACGAGGAGGTCATCGCGAAGGCGCTGTCCTCCTACGGCGCCGCGGCCGATGACGTACTCGTCGCCACCAAGGGCGGGATGACCCGCGACGGTGCGGACTGGGGGACCGATGGCCGTCCCGAAGCCCTGCGCGCGGCGTGCGAGGGCTCGCTACGTCGCCTGGGCGTGGACGCGATCGGCCTCTACCAGCACCACCGGCCGGACCCGGAGGTGCCCTACGCCGAGACGATGGGCGGTCTCAAGCAGCTCCTCGACGACGGGCTCATCATCCGCGCGGGAATCTCCAACGCCGACCCGGATCAGATCCGGGTCGCCGCAGACGTGCTCGGCGACGGGCTGGTCTCGGTGCAGAACGAGTTCTCGCCGAAGTATCGCGACTCCGAGCCGGAGCTCGCCCTGTGCGCCGACCTAGGCATCGCCTTCCTCCCGTGGAGCCCGCTCGGCGGCATGAGCCAGGCCGGTGAGCTCGGCGATCGGTTCGGCGTCTTCGCCGAGGTCGCAAAGAGGTACGACGTGAGCGCCCAGCAGGTGTGCCTGGCCTGGCAGCTCGCCAAGTCGCCCGTGGTGCTGCCGATCCCTGGTGCCAGCCGGCCGGAGTCGATCGCGGACTCGGTGCGGGCGGTCGAGCTGAGTCTCGAGCCGGAGGACCTCGAGGCGCTGGACGCCGCCTAGCGCCCGCCGAGCTTGGCGGCCGCCGCCTGGACCGCGGCCACCATGGGCTCCTCGCCGGGCGGATAGTTGTAGTCCTGGCCGATCACGCGCATCTGGAGCACGGAGATCGTGTCGCCGACGCGGCTGAAGCCCTGAGCATCGAAGTATCCCGCGTCGCGGTCATCCGGGGCGGGGCCGTAGATCAGGAGGTACCAGTCACCGGCGCTGGCGCCTGAGGGACTCGATGCGGCCGCCTCCACGCTCTGCAGCCCGCCGACCTCGACCCGGCCGAAGCGCCTCAGTCGATCCTCGCACTGCGCGCTCCACGACTTCAGCACCTCGTGGGCGCGTTTGGCGGTCCTCGTGTCGGCGAAGTCGGCCAACAGGTGCGATGCGGTGGCACCTTCGGCCGGACGGGCCGGCGCGTACCTGCGCACGGTGACCCCACTCGCCCCGATCGAGGTCATCGCGAACCGGTGACAGGTCCCGAACGGCTTGCTGCCTTCCTGTCTGCTGGTCGACGCGACTCGCCATCGGAACGTCTCGTTGAACCCGGGCAGCTGCCCGGCGGACAGCAGTCGCGCGGTGCCCTTGCGCGCCGGGTCGCCGGCCGCGGGCGGCTCGGCGGGGGTCTCAGCCGAGGTCTCGGCGTCCGAGGGCTCGGCGTCCGAGGGTTC
>CADCUJ010000067.1 GCA_902805855.1 uncultured Nocardioidaceae bacterium | reverse complement strand
TTTCACCTCGGTCAACGCCGTCAAGGCGGTGCGCGAGAAGTTCGACGAGTACGGGCTCGACGCGCGCGCGTTCTCCGGACTCAAGATCGCGGCCGTGGGCGAGAAGACCGCCGCCGCCGTCGCGAGCTGGGGACTGCGCGCCGACCTGGTGCCCAGCGGTGAGCAGTCGGCGCGTGGCCTGCTCGAGGACTGGCCGCCCTACGACGACGTGCTCGACCCGATCAACCGGGTCTTCCTCCCGCGTGCCGACATCGCGACCGAGACCCTGGTCGCCGGCCTGCTGGACCTGGGCTGGGAGGTCGACGACGTCACCGCCTACCGCACCGTGCGAGCGACCCCGCCGCCGGCGCCGACCCGCGAGGCGATCAAGTCCGGCAGGTTCGACGCCGTCGTGTTCACCTCCTCTTCGACGGTTCGGAACCTGGTCGGGATCGCCGGCAAGCCGCACGCGTCCACAGTGATCGCGGTGATCGGGCCGGCCACCGCCAAGACCGCAGAGGAGCATGGCCTCCGAGTCGACGTGCTCGCGCCGAACCCCTCGGTGGAGTCGCTCGTCGACGCGCTGGCCGACTTCGGCGGTGCTCGCCGCTCGGCCCTGGTCGAGGCGGGACAGCCGGTGACCAAGCCGTCCGAGCGTCGGCCCACCGCCCGGCGCAAGGCGACCTGAGCGGTCGAGCGGAGGCAGGAGCAATGCCCTTCCCCGAGGTCAGGACCCGACGTCTGCGCCGGACTGCGGCCCTGCGCCGCCTGGTGTCCGAGACAACGCTGGAGGCGCGCCAGCTGGTGCTGCCGATGTTCGTGCGTGAGGATGCTTCGGAGGCGGTGCCGATCAGCAGCATGCCTGGCGTCGTGCAGCACACCCGCGAGTCCCTGCGCAAGGCAGCCGCGGAGGCGGCCGAGCTGGGACTCGGCGGAGTGATGCTGTTCGGGGTGCCCGCGGCCAAGGACGCGAGGGGGAGCGCCGGGACCGACCCAGACGGCATCTTGAACCTCGCGATCGCCGACGTCGTCGCCGAGGTGGGCGAAGAGCTCAGCGTGATGAGCGATCTCTGCCTCGACGAGTTCACCGACCACGGTCACTGCGGGGTGCTGGACGCCTCCGGAGCGGTGGACAACGACGCCACGCTCGAGGTGTACGCCGAGATGGCGATCGCCCAGGCCGCGGCCGGGGTCCACGTCGTGGGGCCGAGCGGGATGATGGACGGCCAGGTGGCCGCGATCCGGGCGGCGCTGGACCGCGCGGGACACGACCACGTCGCGATCCTCGCCTACTCCGCCAAGTACGCCTCCGCCTTCTACGGGCCGTTTCGCGAGGCGGTCGACTCCTCGCTGCGGGGCGACCGACTGACCTATCAGCAAGATCCCGGTAACGGCGTAGAGGGGGTGCGGGAGGCCGTGATCGACCTGGCCGAGGGTGCGGACATGGTGATGGTGAAGCCGGCGCTGGGCTACCTCGACGTGCTGCGCGCGGTCCGGGAGTCGGTGGAGGTCCCCGTGGCGGCCTACAACGTCTCTGGGGAGTACGCCATGGTGGAGGCCGCCGCCGCTCGCGGCTGGATCGACCGCGACGCGGCCATCATGGAGGTGCTGGTCTCGACCCGTCGCGCCGGCGCGGACTTCGTGCTCAGCTACTGGGCCGCGGAGGTCGCTGCGAAGCTGCCCCGCTGACTGCTTCGACGGTCACGGCAGGATGCCGCCACCATCGCCGCCGCCGGTGCCACCTCCGCCGGTGCCGCCGCCTCCAGTAGCGCCGCCTCCAGTAGCGCCGCCTCCAATACTGCCGCCGCCTCCGCCGGTGCGGCCCCCTCCGGTGCTGGGCAGTGCGTCCTGGAGGAGGCTCTGCACCGCACCGGCGCCACCGCTGAGGAAGGCCTGGGCGCAGGCGCTCACTCCGCCGACGAGGTTGAGCTCGGCGCCGGTGAGGTTCGACTGGCAGTAGGCCGTCGCCCGCTCCAGCGGGGTGACCACGTCCTCAACGGTCTTCTTGACCTTCTTCGGAGCCTCTTGGACCGGGTCCTGGGTCGGTTCGGGCGAGGACGGCTCGGTCGGCACCGGAGCCGGGGCCGCACTTTCGTTCGAGCCGGGGTCCGGGGTTTCCGCGTCGGTGGAGCCACCGGTCGAGCCACCGGTCGAGCCACCGGTCGAGCCACCGGTGGAGCCACCGGTCGAGCCACCGGTCGAGCCACCGGTCGAGCCACCGGTCGAGCCACCGGTCGAACCGTCGGTCGAACCGTCGGTCGACCCGTCGGACGAAGCGCCCCCGAAGGAGAACGACCCGCTGCCGGAGCCGCCGTCGCCTCCACCCGATGGGGTGCCGAAGGTCGCCGCCTGGCTCCCCGACGTCGTCGGCGTGACGACTGCATCGCCGCCGGAGGGGGTGAGAATGGTCGAGGACGAGGTGCCGTTGGGGACCGAGGAGAAGTCGCCCTCCAGGTAGGCCGCCATGATCGAGAGGACCAGGTCGACGTACTCCTGGCTGTGGTTGTACCGATAGACCGCCGCGCGCTGACCTTCGGTCGTGGACAGGTCCTCGTTGCCGGAGCACAGGTAGACCGCTGTCGCCAGCGCGGCGTCGTCGATGTCTTGTGGGTCACGCTCGCCGTCCCCGTCACCGTCCACCCCGACCACCGACCAGGTGGACGGGATGAACTGCATCGGCCCGACCGCACGGTCGTAGACCTGGTCGTTGTCGTACTGTCCGGCGTCGGTGTCGTTGATCTCGGCGGTGTTGCTCGACCCGTCGAGGGGGATGCCGTAGATGCCGGGGCGGCTCTTGCCGTCGTCGCCGAGGGTGTTCCCGCCGTAGCGACCGTGGTCGGACTCCACCCGGCCGATGGCGGCGACCAGCTGCCAGCCGAGGTTGCAGCCGGGCTTGGCGGAGTCGAGCACCTCGGCGGCCCGCTGGTAGGCCTCGAGAGCGGCCGCCGGGATGCCGTTGGTGGAGGCGCTGGAGATCACGCTGGCAGCCGCACCGTCGGGCACGCCGGGCGCGATCTCGCCGGGTGTGGAGACGCTCGCCGGCGCCTCGATCGCCTCGGTGGGCACAGCGGTGCCATCCGGGAGCTTGGCCGGGTCGTCGGTCGTCGCGGTAGCGGACGTGCTGAGGGTGAGGCTGGTGGTCCAGGCCCCCGAGAGCAGGGCCAGCGGCACCAGCGCCGTGGCCTTCTGCCACGTCTTCATCACCTTCGCAGGCATCTGGCTCGCTCTCCCCCATCCATCAATCCACTGCCGATCCAGGCTAGGTCCAAGGCCTTCTGGCGCCACCCGCAGGCATCGGCGTCCCTCGTACCTCGTACAACGAGGAACCCTTCCCCCGGTTACGCGTGGGTAACCCGGGGCAGCGAGACGGTCTAGACGCCTTCTCTCCCACGGCGCGAGCACTCTGGTGGCTACCGGGCGACTGGTCGAGTGGGACGAGAGTCACAGACTGCCGACCCCCTGGAATTCGTGCCGTCCAGCCTGCTCGGGGACAATGGGCGCGTGACGTCCGCACAGGTGCCGGATCCGGCAGTACGGCGCTCTGCTGCGCTGTTCCAGAGAGCGAGCGCGGTGACCCCGGGAGGCGTGAACTCGCCGGTGCGGGCGTTCAACGCTGTCGGCGGCACCCCGCGCTTCATCGAGAGCGCCCGCGGACCGTACCTTCGCGACGTCGACGGGAGGGAGTACGTCGACCTGGTGTGCAGCTGGGGGCCGATGCTGCTGGGCCATGCGCATCCTGAGGTGCTGGCTGCGGTCACCGCCGCAGTGTCCCGCGGGACGTCGTACGGAACGCCGACGAGCCCCGAGGTGGAGCTGGCCGAGGAGATCGTGGAGCGGTCCCCTGCCGACCAGGTCCGCCTGGTCTCCTCCGGAACCGAGGCGACGATGTCGGCCATCCGACTCGCCCGCGGGTTCACCGGCCGTGATCTCGTGGTCAAGTTCTCCGGTTGCTACCACGGCCACGTCGACTCCCTCCTCGCAGCTGCCGGCTCCGGCCTCGCCACCCACGCGGTTTCCGGGACACCGGGCGTGCCGGACGCCGCCACGGCGGGGACCCTCGTGCTGCCCTACAACGACACCGAGGCCGTCCGCGAGGCGTTCGCCGCGCACGGGGACCAGATCGCCTGCCTCATCACCGAGGCGGCGCCGGGCAACATGGGCGTGGTCCCTCCCGCACCCGGCTTCAACCGCTTCCTCGCACAGACCTGTGCAGAGCATGGTGCCCTGTTCGTCAGCGACGAGGTGATGACCGGCTTCCGAGTCACCCGCTTCGGACAGTACGGGCTCGACGGGGCCGTCGAAGGGTGGAGGCCGGACCTGCTGACCTTCGGCAAGGTGATGGGCGGTGGGTTCCCCGCGGCTGCGTTCGGCGGACGCGAGGACGTGATGAGGATGCTCTCGCCGCAGGGACCGGTCTACCAGGCGGGCACACTGTCCGGGAACCCGGTGGCGACGACGGCAGGCTTGACCACGTTGCGGCTCGCCACTGACGACGTGTACGCCCGGATCGACAAGACGGCGCTGCTGCTGCAGGGCGCCGTCTCGTCTGCTCTCGCGGACGCCGATGTGCCGCACGTGGTGCAGAGCAACGGCAACATGTTCAGCGTCTTCTTCGTCGAGGAGGGGGTACAGGCCGTGCCGGACT
This sequence comes from uncultured Nocardioidaceae bacterium, assembly GCA_902805855.1. Classification (GTDB taxonomy): domain Bacteria; phylum Actinomycetota; class Actinomycetes; order Propionibacteriales; family Nocardioidaceae; genus Nocardioides_C. The sequence goes on along the minus strand of CADCUJ010000067.1, from coordinate 20,851 downwards.
TCGCCGCCGCCCGAGCCCAGCACACCGACCGGTTCGCCGCCTTCTTCCACTCGATGCTCGACCAGGGCGTGTACCTGCCGCCGAGCGCCTTCGAGGCGTGGTTCCTGTCATCCGCACACGACGACGAGGCGATCGACCGGATCGTCTCCGCACTCCCGGCAGCCGCCCACGCAGCTGGTGGCGCGGCTGCGGCGAGCGAGCGGAGCCCACGCTGATGAGGACCGTGGTGCACCTGCTTCGGCACGGAGAGGTGCACAACCCAAGTGGCGTCCTCTACGGACGCCGTGACGGCTATCACCTCTCCGAGCTCGGGAAGAAGATGGCACAGCGGGTGGCGACGACGATCGCCGACCGCGACATCACCCATGCCGTCTCCTCGCCGCTCGAACGCGCGCAGGAGACGCTCGCCCCGCTCGCACTCGCCCGCGGACTGGAGGTGGTCACCGATCCACGAGTGATCGAGTCCACCAACGTGTTCGAGGGGCAGAGCTTCGGCGTGGGTGACGGCGTGCTCCGTCGGCCGAGCGCGTGGCGGCACCTCTGGAACCCGTTCCGGCCGTCATGGGGAGAGCCCTACCGCCAGGTCGCGGCTCGGATGCTGGCCGGGGTGTACGACGCCCGCGACGCCGCCATGGGGCACGAGGCGGTGGTCGTCTCCCATCAGCTCCCGATCTGGATCACCAGGTTGCACATCGAGAACCGCTCCTTCGTGCACGACCCACGCCGCCGCCAGTGCACGCTGTGCAGCCTGACGTCGTTGACCTTCGAGGACGACCAGCTCGTGACGCTGAGCTACTCCGAGCCCGCCGCCGACCTGATCCCGCTCAACGACCGTGCTGCGCCGTTCTCCGCGGGCGGCGCACCCGCTCAGGACAAGCCGCCGGCGGCGGGTGTCTGAGCCTTGTCGTCCCGGGGCGCGAGGATGGCCTTGCTGGTGGCGACCGGCCTGGTGGTCGCCACCGTCGGCACAGCCTGTGGCAGCAGCGAGGTGGGCAGCTCCGGCGACACCGGCTACGTGTCCGGTAAGGGGGTGATCACCCGGCTGGCCGAGACCGACCGGGTGGAGCCGGGAAGGGTTGCCGGCACGACCATCGACGGCGAACCGATCTCGCTGGCCGACTACGCGGGCAAGACCGTCGTGGTCAACGTGTGGGGGTCGTGGTGCCCACCCTGCCGGGCGGAGACACCCGATCTCGTGGCAGCGGCCAGGGAGCTGCGAGCCGACGACGTCGCGTTCCTGGGGATCAACTCGCGCGACCTGAACCAGGCCGCCGCCCGGGCGTTCGTGCGCCGGTTCGAGGTGCCCTACCCCAGCATCTACGACCAGCAGGGAGAGACCCTGCTCGCCTTCTCCGGCACGCTCACCCCCAACTCGATCCCCAGCACCGTGGTGGTCGACGACGAGGGCCGGGTGGCTGCGAGCGTGCTGGGCCAGGTCTCCAAGAGCACGCTGGTCGGGCTCGTCGAGGACGTCCAGGCCGGATGACCGGGCTCCTCAGCGTCGGCGAATGGTTCTCCGAGACGGCGTTCTCGGGGTCCTTGCTGCTCGCCGTCCCGGTGGCGGTGGCCGCCGGACTGGTCTCGTTCTTCTCCCCCTGCGTGGTGCCGCTGCTGCCCGGCTACCTGTCGTATGCGACCGGGCTGTCCGGAGCCGACCTGGAGTCGGCGCGGCGCGGCCGCCTGGTCGTCGGCAGCTCACTTTTCGTGCTCGGGTTCTCGCTGGTCTTCGTCGCGCTCGGGACCGCGTCCGGTGCGCTGGGCGAGTGGCTGGTGACCTACACGCGCGAGATCAGTGTGGTCCTCGGGGCGGTGACGATCCTCGTGGGAGTCGCCTTCCTCGGGTTCATCCCGTTCCTGCAGCGCGACGTCCGGGTGCACGCCGTACCTTCGGTGGGGCTCGGTGCGGCTCCGATGCTCGGCGTCCTGTTCGGGCTCGGCTGGACCCCCTGCATCGGACCCACCCTGTCCGCCGTCCAGGCCCTCGCGGTCACCGAGGCAACCGCCGGGCGGGGCGCGCTGCTCAGCTTCGCCTACTGCCTGGGACTTGGCGTCCCGTTCATCCTCGCCGCGCTGGCGTTCCGGCGCACGCTCGGCGCTGTGGGATGGGTACGTCGCCACCAGGCGTGGGTCACGCGGGCCGGCGGAGTGATGCTGATCGTGGTGGGCATCCTGCTGGTCACCGGCATCTGGCAGGCCTGGGTGCTGTACCTGCGCGGGTGGATCGGCTCCGTGGAGCTGAGCGTCTGAGATGACCCCGACGACCAACACCGGCACCGAGACGGGCAGCGCCAAACCTCCCGGGACCGGCGCCGGCGAGGGACGAGACGAGGTGGTCCTGGACTCCACGCCAGGTGCCTCCGCCACGACACCACCAACGCCCCCCGCCGCACCGCCGGGACTCCGCCCGGTGGAGCTGTCGCGCTGGGCGTGGCGCCAGCTCACGTCGATGCGCACCGCGTTGGTGCTGCTGTTCCTGCTCGCCCTGGCCGCCGTGCCCGGCTCCGTCGTCCCGCAGCGCGACGTCGACGCGCTCGCCGTGGGCCAGTGGCAGGACCGACATCCGGCCCTGACCCCGCTCTACGAGGCACTCGGCCTGTTCTCGGTCTACGAGTCCGTGTGGTTCAGCGCCATCTACCTCCTGCTGATGGTCTCGGTGGTCGGGTGCTTCGTGCCGCGTCTGCGGATCTACTGGCGCGGGATGCGCGCGCGTCCGCCGAGAGCGCCCCGGAACCTCTCCCGCCTTCCCCACTCGCGCTCCTTCGAGGTCGACGGGCCCGCGCCGGAGGCACTGGAGCGATCCGTGCAGGTGCTGCGCAGCAAGAGGTACCGGGTCGACTCCGCCGACCGCCTCGGGGACGGTGGCGACGTAGCGGGAGAGCGCGGCTACCTACGGGAGGCGGGCAACCTGCTCTTCCACGCCGCGCTGCTGCTGGTGCTCGCCGGTTTCGCGGTGGGCAACCTGTACGGCTACAAGGGCGGCGTCATCGTGGTCTCCGGACAGGGCTTCTCGAACTCGCTGAGCCAGTACGACGACTTCGCTCCGGGTTCGATGTTCGACGTCGAGGACCTGGCTCCGTTCAACCTCGACATCGACGACTTCGACGTGCAGTTCCTCCGCGAGGGTCCTCAGGCCGGGATGCCGGTCGACTTCTCCGCGGACGTGCGCTACCGCGAGCGTCCGGGTGCGCCCGAGCGCCGACACGATCTCGCGGTGAACCATCCCCTGTCGCTCGATGGCGGCAACGTCTTCCTGGTCGGCCACGGCTACGCACCACGGGTGACCGTCCGGGACGGGGAGGGGCACCTCGCCTACCGCGGCCCGGTGATCTTCTTGCCGCAGGACTCCACCTTCGCCTCGTTCGGGGTGATCAAGGTGCCCGACGCGATGCCGGAGCCGCTCGGCTTCGAGGGTCTGTTCCTGCCCACCTACGGGTTCTCGATGGAGACCGGTCCGGTCTCTCGCTTCCCCGACGCGCTGGATCCGGTGCTCTCGATGCTTGCCTACCGAGGCGACCTCGGCCTGGACACCGGAGCGGCGCAGTCGGTCTACGAGCTGGACAAGGCCAAGATGGAGAAGTTCCGCGCCGGGGACGGCGGCGACTTCCGCGTCGACATCGCGCTCGGGCAGACCAAGCAGCTGCCCGACGGTGCCGGATCGATCACCTTCGACGGCCTGGACCGCTGGGTGAAGCTGCAGGTCAGCGACACCCCGGCGAAGTGGCTGGCCCTCGGCGGCGTCGTGCTGGCGCTCGTCGGTCTGCTCGGTTCGCTGTTCATCCGGCCCCGGCGCGCCTGGGTGCGGGTGACCCGCCGTGACGGGCGTACCTTGGTCGAGGTGGCCGGGCTGGACCGCACGCCCGGCGGCGACCTCGCCGAGGAGGTCGACGACATCGCCGGCGAGCTGGGGGCACGTCGCCCCGAAGCGGACGAGAGGAAGATGCACCCGTGACCGCCCAGGACTTCGCCGCCCTGAGCAACACCGCGATCGCCTTCGCCGGCGTCGTCTACGTCCTCGCCTTCCTCAGCCACCTCGTCGAGATGACGTTCGGGCGCCGGGTCCCGACTGCGGCGGATCGGCGAGTCCACGCCGGGGAGGGCACCGCCCACGAGCAGAGCGAGCGGCCCGGCAGCGTGGCGACCCTGCCCCCCACGACCACGGGTGCTGAGGTCGCAGCGGTGCGGACGGAGACCTTCGCGCGCATCGGGGTGGCCCTGACCGTGGTCGCCGCGCTGCTGCATGCGCTGGCACTGGTCACCCGAGGGCTCGGGGCCGAGCCGGCCCGGGTGCCCTGGGGCAACATGTACGAGTTCTCGGTGGCGGGTACCTTCGGCGTCACGGCGCTCTACCTGCTGCTCCTACGTCGCTACCGACTGCGGTGGCTCGGTCCGGTGGTGACCGGGTTCGACGTCGTCGTACTCATGCTTGCGGTGCTGCTCCTCTACGAGGACGCCGGCCCGCTGGTGCCCGCACTGAACTCCTACTGGTTGGTGATCCACGTGGTCGCCGCGATCATCGCCACCGGTGCCTTCACCGTGGGAGGGATGGCTTCGCTGCTGTTCCTGCTCAAGCAGCGTGCCGTCGCCCGCGAGCAGCAGGGGCGGGTCCGCGGGACCGGCTACGTCGCGCGGCTCCCCGAGCCCGCGGTGTTGGACCGGGTGGCCTACCGGATGCACGCGTTCGGCTTCCCGATCTGGACCTTCGCGGCGCTGATCGCCGGACCGATCTGGGCGGAGTACGCGTGGGGCCGCTACTGGGGCTGGGACCCCAAGGAGGTGTGGGCGTTCATCACCTGGGTTGCCTATGCGGCCTACCTGCACGCCCGTGCGACCGCGGGTTGGCGAGGGCGCTCGGCAGCGATCATCGCTCTGGTGGCGCTGGCGACGCTGCTGTTCAACTTCATCGGGATCAACTTCTTCTTCGGTGACTCGAGCCAGCACTCCTACGCCGCGGAGCTCATCGTCGAACACCCACCGGAAGACCGGGCCTACTCCGGCTTCGGCTGATCCTGGTCCGACTTCCCGTCGTCGTGCAGTGGCTTCTCGGACTTCTTCTCACGGGCGGCACGTCGCCGGCGCTGCTCGAGCTGACGCAGGAAGTCCTCGTCGTCGTCGGGGCCGAGGGTGCGGCGAGGAGGCGTCCGCCGGGGCGGTGGCGTCCTGCGCGGGGACCGGGCGGCGCGGCGCCGCTCGCGTAGCCAGAACAAGCCGTAGACGATGACCGCGAAGAGCGCGACCACCAACAGGAACTTTCCCACAACGCAAGCCTAGGCACTCGCGCAAGTCGCCGGCCCTCCGCGCGCGGAGGACCGGAGCTCTCCCGGCGGCATAGGCTGTCGCCGTGAAGGAGTTCGTGGTCTACACCCTCGCCCGCCTCGGCCTGTTCGTCGTGGCGTGGGTGCTGATCGTCCTCGGGTACGTGCTGGTCGTCGGCGACACCACCGCCGTACCGATGCTGTGGCCGTTCCTGGCGGCCGTGGTGGTCTCCTCGATCGCCTCGGTCTACCTGCTGCGGCGGCAACGGGAGCAGTTCGCAGCGGTGGTGGAGCGCAGGGCGTCCGCGGCGTCGCGACGGTTCGAGGCATCCCTGTCGAAGGAAGACCACCCGGAAGACTGAGCCGATGGCATCGGAGGGAGCCGGCAAGGTGGAGTCGCATCAAGACGGTTGTTGTCGAGTGGCCTCGCGAGCCGACACGCAGACCCGCGCGTGGGTGAACGAGGCTGTCCGCAAGGTGGAGGCGGACAGCAACCGATCGGCCGACACCCATCTGCACGTCTTCCCGCTACCGGCGTCGTGGGGCATCGAGCTCTACCTCAAGGACGAGTCGGTGCACCCGACCGGGTCGTTGAAGCACCGGCTGGCCCGCTCGCTGTTCCTCTACGCGCTCTGCAACGGATGGCTCGTCGAAGGCACCACGGTGATCGAGGCGTCGTCGGGGTCCACCGCGGTCTCCGAGGCCTACTTCGCACGGCTGGTGGGGCTTCCGTTCGTCGCGGTGATGCCAGCGGGGACGTCGCAGGAGAAGGTCGAGCTGATCGAGTTCTACGGTGGCCGTTGCCACCTCGTCGAGGACGGCTCGGCGATCTACGAGGAGGCGCGGCGGCTCGCGGCGGAGACCGGCGGACACTACATGGACCAGTTCACCTACGCCGAGCGGGCGATCGACTGGCGAGGGAACAACAACATCGCGGAGTCGGTCTTCGAGCAGCTCGCCCTGGAGCGACACCCGATCCCGCGGTGGGTGGTGGTCGGCGCCGGCACCGGAGGTACCTCTGCCACGATCGGTCGCTTCATCAGGTACCGCCGCTACGACACCCAGCTGTGCGTGGTGGACCCGGAGGACTCCGCGTTCTTCGAGGGCTGGGTCCGTGAGGACGGCTCGCACACCGCCGAGACCGGATCACGGATCGAGGGCATCGGTCGCCCACGCGTCGAGCCGTCGTTCGTGCCCTCGATCGTCGACGCGATGATCCGGGTGCCCGATGCCGCCTCGATCGCCGCTGCCCGCTGGTGCAGTGCGATCACCGGTCGGCTCGTCGGCGGGTCCACCGGCACTGCCCTGTGGGGAGCCCTTCGGCTGGTGGCCGACATGCACGCGTCAGGGGAGCAGGGCAGCGTGGTGACCTTGTTGTGCGACGGTGGCGAGCGGTACGCGCACACCTACTACGACGACTCCTGGCTGGCTGCACAGGGCATCGACACGGCGCCGTACCTGGCGACACTGGAGAAGTTCGGTGACTCCGGGGAGTGGAGCGAACCCGCGCCCGTGTAGCGGCCCGTGGTCGTCAGCGGCGTGTGGTCGGCCGGCGAGAGGTGGACAATGTCGAGCATGGCTGGGACCCAGAGGTAGTCGGCTCGTGACGACCGAGGACGACGTACGCCGGATGTGTCTGGCGCTTCCCGGGGTCACCGAGCGTCTCAGCTGGGCGCAGCCGGCCTGGTTCGCACGGACGCTGATGGCTCGGATGTGGGAGGACGGCGTCCTGACCGTGAAGAGCGACGAGCGGGACGTGCTGGCCGGCTCGGACCCGGAAACGTACTTCTGGACCCCGCACCACGACCGCTCGCCGCGGCTGGTGCTGGTGCGCTTGAAAAGGGTCGCCGACGACGAGCTCGACGAGCTGCTGAGGGAGTCCTACCGGCTCGCCGGCGGCAAGTGACGCCAGTAGCCGCAGCGGCGAGCATGAGCGGGCACGCTGCGGGTACTTTTCCCGACGTCGGCACCATGGACGAATAGTGGGCCGAGCCTGGACTGGACCAGCGTGGAGGAGGAGACACAGATGCGGCTTCCTTCGGCTCGAGGGCCGGTGAGCGCACACGTCCTCGAGACGTTGAGTGGCACGGAGGACGGGTCTGCGTGGCCCGCTGACTCCAACGTCGCGCGCGGACCGGACGTGCTCGCCGACGAGGACGTGCAGTTGGCCCTGTGGGTGCTCTACGAGCTGCACTACCGAGGCTTCGAGGGCGTCGACGACGACTGCGAGTGGGACCCTGGTCTGCTGGAGTTACGCCGCCGGCTCGAAGGACCCTTCGAGGCCGAGCTGCGACGCCGTACCTCCGCCCACGTCCGCGACGCGATGAGCGGGGACGGAGACGTCGCGGACCGGATGTTCGCGCTCACCGGGACTTTCGAGGCTCCGTCGGTGGCCAGGTACGTGCAGCGAGAGGCGACCGGCGAGCAGCTCGTCGAGTTCATGATGCACCGCAGCATCTACCACCTGAAGGAGTCCGACCCGCAATCGTGGGTGGTCGCGCGGATCAGCGGGAAGCCGAAAGCAGCACTGGTGGAGCTGCAGTACGACGAGTACGGCGCCGGGCGCCCCGAGCGCCTGCACGCCACCATGTTCGGGGACGCGCTGGAAGGCTGCGGACTCGACCGTGAGTACGGCGCGTACCTTGACCAGGTACCTGCGCACACGCTTGCCGGGAACAACGCGATGAGCCTGTTCGGCCTGCATCGGCGGCTACGTGCTGCTGCCTTGGGTCACCTGGGCGCATTTGAGGCGACCAGCTCCCAACCCTGCCGGAGGCTGGCCGGCGGAGTGCGGCGGCTCGGTCTGCCGGACCAGGTCGCCACCTACTTCGACGAGCACATCGAGGCCGACGCGGTGCACGAGCAGCTGGCCCTGCGGGAGATCTGCGGTGCGCTCGTGGAGCAGGACCCGTCACTGGAGCAGGACGTGTTCTTCGGTGCGGCCACCTGTCTGCTGCTCGATGCGGTCTCCGGTGAGGCGATGCTCGGCGCCTGGTTGTCCAGCAGGTCCTCGCTGCGCGGGGGCGACCTCGAGCCTGAGGCGGTGGCGTAGTGGGAGCGCCGAGGGCCGTGCCGGAGCCAGTCGTGTTCGGCCCCAGGGACGTAGTGGTCACTCCCTGTCCCAACGGGCCATTGCTGGTGCGCGGTGCGGACGCTGTCCGCGACCAGGACGGAACGACGCATCCGGTGACCCGCCCCGTCGTGGCCCTGTGCACCTGTGCGAAGTCCCAGCGCCGTCCCTGGTGCGACGGCACCCACAAGGTGATCCCCAGAACGACCTGATCCTGACCGGCACGAGCCCCATCTCGACCGGCACGAGCCCCATCTCAACGAACGCGGGGGCCATCTCAACGGGCACGGGCCCCATCTCAACGGGCACGGGGCCCATCTCAACCGGGTGGGAGAAGGGTGAGGCCGACGAACACGCCCGCGGCGTAGCCGAGCTCCGCGATGCCGGTCGCCTGGAGGACCGGGACGAGATCGCGGCCCGTCGTGGCCGCGAGTGCGGTCCGGGTCGCGGGCACAGCCGGGACCAGGTAGACCAGGCCGAGCAAGGCCCATCGCGTGGTGGCGAAGGCGAGCGCCACCAGGGCGACCCCGGCGGCGGCAACCAGCAGGACGTAGAGGCCACGGGTCTTGTCCTCGCCGAGGACCACCGCCAGCGTGCGTTTGCCCACGACCTGGTCACCGGAGACGTCGCGCAGGTTGTTCGCGACGAGGATGGCGCAGGCGAGCGCCCCGACGCCGGTGGCCGCGTAGAGGGAGGGCAGCACGGCGGCGAGGGCGAGGGACTCGGTCTGGACGTACGTCGTGCCCATCACCGCGACCAGCCCGAAGAAGACGAACACCATCACCTCGCCCAGGCCGCGGTAGCCGTACGGGTTCGAACCGCCGGTGTAGTACCACGCGGCGAGGATGCACAGCAGTCCCAATCCGACCAGCCACCAGCTGGTGAGTGCGGCGAGCAGCAGCCCGACCACTGCGGCCACGGTGAATGCGGCGAAAGCGGCCAGCCGCACCGCCTTCGCGGAAGCCGCACCGGAGCCGACCAGCCGAAGCGGACCAACCCGGTCGTCGTCGGTGCCCCGGACGCCGTCCGAGTAGTCGTTGGCGTAGTTCACGCCCACCTGCAGTGCGACGGCGACCACCAGTGCCAGCGCAGCGAGGCCCCACCTGCTGGCACCGAGGTGGGCAGCCACTCCGGTCCCGGCGAGGACCGGGGCCACTGCCGCCGGTAGCGTCCGCGGCCGGGCGCCCTCCAGCCACTGCTCAGCGGTTGCCATCGCCTCAGGCAGCGAGCGGTGCCACGGATGACAGGGTCACCGCCCCAGTGTGGCAGGACGCGCCCCGGCATAGCGTTGTCAGCCATGAGCGGTCGGCCGTACTCGCCCCCTCGCGCAGTCCTCGAGCGGCTGCGCGAGTGGGTGGCTGCACCCCAAGAGCCGGATCCCTGGGTGATCACGACCTCTGGCTCGACCGGAGATCCCAAGAGGGTCGACCTTTCCCGGAGGGCAATGCGGGCGTCCGCGGCTGCCACGCATGCGCGCCTAGGTGGTCCGGGCCAGTGGCTGCTGACGTTGCCCGCGGACTACATCGCCGGCACCCAGGTCCTCCTCCGGTCGGTCCTCGCCGGTGCAGAGCCGGTGATCCTCGACGAGCACGCCGACCTCACCAGCGCCGTGGCACAGCTGAAGCAGCCGCCGCGCTACACCTCCCTGGTCCCGACCCAGCTCGCGCGGCTGCTCCAGCGGGAGCCCGATGCCGAGGCGCTGGCGATGTTCGACGCGGTCCTGGTCGGCGGCGGAGCCATCGAGGACGACCTGCGACGGTCGGCGCAGCGACGTGGCGTCCCGGTGGTCGCTACCTACGGCATGAGCGAGACCTGCGGCGGCTGCGTCTACGACGGCGTTGCGCTCGACGGCGTCGAGGTGGAGATCGCCGACTCGGGCAGGATCCGCGTCGCGGGGCCGGTCCTCTTCGACGGATACCACGGGCGGGCCGACCTGACCGCGACGGTCCTCCAGGATGGCTGGTTCCAGACCTCCGACCTGGGCCGCATCGACGGCGAGGGCCGGCTCGAGGTGCTCGGGCGGGTCGACGACGTGGTGGTGTCGGGCGGGGTGAACGTGCCCACCGGTGCGGTCGCCGCGCGGCTGCGCGAGCACCGCGCGGTCACGGCCGCAGAGGTGGTCGGTGCTCCGGACGCGGAGTGGGGCCAGGTCGTCGTCGCGGTGCTCAGCGCCACCGGTCTCGACCTCGAGCAGGTCCGGGACTTCGTGAGCGCGACCCACCCGCGGGCATGGGCTCCACGGCGGCTGGTCCTCGTCGACGAAGTCCCGCTGCTGCCCAACGGGAAGCCGGACCGGGGGGCCCTGGAACGGCTGGCCCGGCGATCGGCGCCGCCGAGGTGACGAACCACGTGTTCTCGGTGCCGATGCGGACCCGGTTCCGGGGGGTCACCGTCCGGGAGGGTGTCCTGCTGGGCGGTCCCGCCGGCTTCGGCGAGTTCAGCCCCTTCCTCGAGTACGACGCGCAGACCTCGGCGCCGTGGCTGGCCGCTGCCCTCGAGGCCGCTACCCAGGGGTGGCCGGCGCCTCGGCGCGCAGAGGTACCGGTCAACGTCACCGTCCCGGCCGTGCCCCCGGAGCAGGCGCACCGCATCGTGCGTGAGGGGCGTGGATGCACCACCGCCAAGGTCAAGGTCGCGGAGCCCGGCCAGGGCCTCGGCGAGGAGATGGCTCGTCTCGAGGCGGTGCGAGACGCGCTCGGCCCACGCGGGAAAATCCGGGTCGACGCGAACGGCGGCTGGTCGGTGACGGCTGCCGAGCGCGCCATTGTCGTGCTGGACCGAGTGGCGGGAGGACTGGAGTACGTCGAGCAGCCCTGCGCGACGGTCGAGGAGCTCTCCGACCTGCGACGCAAGGTCGACGTGCCGATCGCGGCGGACGAGTCGATCCGCCGCGTCGACGACCCTTACCTGGTCAGGGATCGCGACGCCGCGGACATCGCGGTGCTCAAGGTGCAGCCCCTCGGCGGCGTCCGGGCCTGCCTTCGCATCGCGCAGGACATCGCGATGCCCGTGGTGGTCTCCTCGGCCCTCGAGACCTCCGTCGGGATCGCTGCGGGTCTCGCGCTGGCCGGAGCACTTCCCGAGCTGCCCTTCGCGTGCGGGCTGGCGACAGTCCAGCTGCTCCGCGACGACCTCGTGCACCAGCCGCTGCTGCCGGTAGACGGTCGGCTCCCCGTCGTACGCCCGGACGTGGACCTCGAGGCACTCACCAGGCTCCGGCCCGAGCCGGCGCGGGAGGCCGCGTGGATGCACCGACTGGCCGAGGTACGGGGGCTCGGGCAGGATCGAGGGTCGTGACGCACAACGGATCCACCAACCCGTCGACTGCGATGGCCACCGTGCTGGTCGACGAGCTGGCCCGATGCGGTGTCCGCGAGATCGTCCTCGCGCCGGGCTCGCGCTCCGCGGCGCTGGCATTCGCTGCCCATGGGGCTGCAGAGGTCGGCGGAGTCCGGCTGCATGTGCGCTTCGACGAGCGCGCGGCCGGCTTCCTCGCACTCGGGATGGCCAAGGCAGCGCGCCGGCCTGTCGCCGTGCTGACCACGTCGGGTACTGCGGTCGCGAACCTGCACGCGGCTGTCCTCGAGGCCTCGCACGCCGGCGTGCCACTGGTGCTGCTGACCGCGGACCGGCCCGCCGGGCTACGAGGCACCGGCGCGAACCAGACCACCGACCAGGTCAAGATCTTCGGCGGTGCGGTGCGCGCGTTCGCCGACGTACCGCCCGCGCGCGCAGGTCATGGCGAGCGGGAGCAGGTCGCGTCTTGGCGCTCGTTGGTGGCTCGGACGGTCTCGACGGCCGGCGGAGGGACGAATCCGGGGCCGGTGCATCTCAACATCCAGATGTCGGAGCCGTTGACCCCAGGACCCGCCGGCGGGTGGGCCGCTCCGCTGGATGGCCGACCGCAAGGCGAGCCCTGGACCACGGTGGGTGATCCGCCCCCGGCGCTCCCGGAACCGCTGGACGCGAGCCTACGCACCGTCGTGGTGGCCGGCGACGACGCAGGCCCCCCGGCGCGGATCCTGGCGGAGTCCGCGGGCTGGCCGTTGCTGGCCGAGCCCACCAGCGGGGCACGCACCGGCGACAACGCGATCCGCACCTACCGGCTGCTGCTGGACGACGACGAGCTCTGCGCCCAGATCGAGCAGGTCGTCGTCTGCGGCCATCCCACGCTGTCGCGCTCGGTGACCCGGCTCCTGTCGCGTGACGACGTGCGCACCCTCGCCATCCGGGGGGCCACGGGGTGGACCGACCCGGGACACCAGGTCGCTCGGGTTGCGGCCGCCGCCGAGCCCGACCGGCCCCCCGACGAGGGCACGGCCTGGTTGCGACTCTGGCGCCGACGCGATGCCGAGCTCGCACGGCGCCTCGATGCGCTGCTCGCGGCGCGGGAGGAGCTCTGCGCACCCGAGGTCGCAGCGTCCGTCAGCGCAGCGCTGCCTCCCGGAGGACTGCTCTTCGTGGGCGCGTCGAACCCGATCCGGGACCTGGACCTGATGGCGGCCCGGTACGCCGTCGGGGAGCGCCGGCTGACGATCGGGAACCGCGGACTGTCCGGCATCGACGGCTCGGTCTCGAGCGCCATCGGCGCCGCGATGGCCCGCGAGTCGAGCCGGGCCTTCGCGCTGCTCGGCGACCTCACCTTCCTGCACGACAGCAACGGTCTCCTCGTCGGGCCGGACGAGCCGCGCCCGGACCTGATGATCGTGGTCGCCAACGACGACGGCGGGTCGGTCTTCGCCACGCTCGAGCAGGGAGCGGCCTCGTACGCCGGCTCGTTCGAACGACTCTTCGCCACCCCGCACGGCGCCGACCTGGCTGCCCTGTGTGCTGCCAGCGGCACGCCGCACCGCCGTGCACGGACCCGCAAGGAGGTCGATCGGGCGCTGGCATCACCGGTGGGTGGGATCGAGGTGGTCGAGGCGGTGGTACGCCGGGACAACCGCCGCGAGCTGGAAGAGGCGATCAAGGCTGCGTCCAGGGCGTGAGCAGGACACAGACCTTCCGCGCGGGCGTCCGCAAGGGCGTGCCTTTCGCAGTCGTCGGATTCGTGCTCTCGATGTCCTTCGGCGTCCTCGCCCTGCAGGCCGGATTCACTCCCCTCCAGGCGATCGTGACCTCCGCGCTGGTCTTCGCCGGCTCCGCGCAGTTCACTGCGGTCTCGGTGTTCGCCGCCGGCGGCGGCGTCGGTCCCGCGGTTGCCGCCGCCGCGTTGATGCACGGACGGTTCCTGGCGATGGGCGTCGCATTCGCGCCCTCGCTACCAGGCGGGGCGGCCAGGCGGGCGGCTCAGGGGCAGACGGTGGTCGACGCATCCTGGGCAATGGCGAACCGAGGCGACGGCACCTTCGACCGGTGGCTGCTGTTCGGCGCCACCGCACCGCAGTACCTCACCTGGGTGAGTGGAACCGTCGTCGGCGCGCTCACCGGCGACCTGATCGGCGACCCCGACCGCTGGGGTCTCGACGTGATCTACCCGACCTTCTTCCTCGCGCTGCTCATCGGTGAGGTCAAGCGTGGCGGCCTGCCCATGGTGGTCGCCCTCCTGGGTGCTGTCGTGGCACTGGCGCTGGTCCCGGTCACTCCGCCCGGCGTGCCGATCCTGGCCGCCGGGGTGGCCGCCCTCCTGGGGCTGCGCCGGTGACGATCTGGTGGTTGATCATCGGCTGCATCGCGGTGACGTCCTTGATCAAGGCTGTCGGGCCGGTGCTCGTCGGCGGCCGTGACCTGCCTGGCTGGTCCATGCGGGTCATCGCGCTGCTGGCTCCGGCTCTCCTCGCCGCCCTGGTCGTCACGTCCGCGCTGGCCGCCGGAACGCGGTGGTCGGTGGGGGCACACACGGTTGGCGTCGCCGTCGCTGGAGTCCTGCTGCTGCTGGGCCGGTCGATGATCCTCGCGGTCGGGGTGGCCGTCGTGGTCACCGCACTGCTCCGCGCACTGGCCTGACGCTGGAAGTCATCGGCACGATGGATGTCGATCCGGTCTCCACCGGGTAGGAGGTTCAATGGGTGGGTGCACGTCGCGCTCACCATCGTCACCCTCGTCGCCGTGGTCATCACGGTCACGGCGGCCTCGAGCCGGCTGGACCTGCCGCCTCCGCTGGTGCTGATCCCGGTCGGCATCGCGGCTTCCTTCGTGCCTTACGTGCCCGATCTCGAGCTGACCAGCGAGCTCGTGCTGCTGGGCTTCTTGCCACCGCTGCTCTACGCAGCCGCGCTGCAGACGTCCTTGATCGAGTTCAACGCCAACCGAAGACCGATCCTGCTGCTCTCCGTCGGCCTGGTGCTCTTCACCGCCGCCGGGGTCGGGGTCGTGGTGCACATGATGCTGCCCGGTGTCTCGTGGCCGGCTGCGTTCGCCATCGGTGCGGTGGTGGCGCCGCCGGATGCGGTGGCGGCCAGCACCATCGCCCGCCGGATCGGCCTGCCGCGCCGACTCGTGACCATCCTGGAAGGCGAGTCGCTGCTCAACGACGCCACCGCCCTCGTGGCACTGCGCACGGCGATCGCAGCGGCGTCCGGGGCGGTGTCGCTGACCAGCGTCACCGTCGACTTCGTGCTCGCCGCCGTCGGCGGTGTGCTCGTCGGTGGACTCTTCTTCGTCGTCGTCGGCTGGGTGCGCAAACGGTTCACCGAGGTCGTCTTCGACACCGGCATCTCGCTGGTCACGCCGTTCGCCGCGTTCGTCGCCGCCGAGCAGATCCACGCCTCCGGGGTCCTCGCCGTCGTCGTCGCGGGACTGCTGCTCGGCCACAACGCACCGGTGCTGCAGACGGCACAGTCCCGCATGTCCGAGCGGGCCAACTGGCGGACCATCTCGTACCTGCTCGAGAACACGATCTTCCTGCTGATCGGCCTCCAGGCTCGACGGATCATCCAGGACGTGGCGGCGAGCGACCTCTCGCTCGGCACTGTGATCGGCGTGTGCGCCGCCGCTCTCGCCGCGACGATCCTGCTACGGCCGGTGTACCTGTTCCCGGCTAGGTACTTCCTCGTCCGCCCCGGGGTCGACCCGGTGAGCGGTCAGGAGCCCCCGTGGACCTACACGACAGTGCTGAGCTGGGCGGGCATGCGTGGCGTGGTGACCCTGGCAGCGGCGTTCGCCATCCCGCCCGACTTCGAGCAGCGAGAGGTGCTGCTGCTGGTCGCCTTCACCGTGACTGCAGGCACCCTGCTCCTCCAGGGCTCGACCCTGCCCTGGCTGGTGAGGCGGCTGAAGGTACCCGCCCCGGGCGCCCGTGAGGACGCGCTGGCACGGGCCGAGCTGTTCCAGACCGCGTCAGAGGCCGGTTTGCGTGAGCTGGAGAAGCACGTCGGTGAGGACGACCCGCACGAGACCATCGACTCGCTGCGTCGTCGCGCGGAGGAGCGCAACTTCGCCGAGTGGGAGCGCCTCGGCCGCGACGACCCGGACGCCGAGACACCGAGCGAGGCCTATGCGCGCATGCGGCTGATGATGCTCAACGCCGAGCGGGCGATGGTGCTCGACGTCCGCGGGACAGGGCAAGTGGCGCACCAGGTGATCGAGGACGTGCTGGCCGCTCTCGACGTGGAGGAGTCGATCCTGGCCGCTGTCACCGAGCGACAGCAGGAACGGAAGGCGGTGCGCGGGCGGGTGGATGCGGAAGGCAGCGGAGGCATCGGCAAGTGTGCGCACCTCCAGCACCTTCCCGACCACGCGACGCCGAACACCGAGGAAGGCTGCGAGGACTGCCTGCGCGAAGGCACCACCTGGGTCCACCTGCGCACCTGCATCAGCTGTGGACACGTCGGCTGTTGTGACTCCTCGCCGCGCAGGCATGCCGACGCGCACTTCAAGGGCACTGACCACCCGGTGGTCGTCTCGGCCGAGCCGGGGGAGACATGGCGTTGGTGCTACGTGGACTCCCGCGTCGGCTGAGCACCCCAGCGCCTGGCCGGCGGACCTCCCGTCCGAGCGCAGCTCGGCGGAGGTCATCATGGGTTGATGAGGATCACCAAGTTCGGGCACGCCTGCATCCGCGTCGAGACAGCGGACACGGTCCTGGTGGTCGATCCCGGCGGTTGGAGCGAACCCGACTCGGTCGACGGGGCGACGGTCGTGCTCGTCACCCACGAGCACCCGGACCACCTGTCCGTGGAGCACCTGAGGGCGGCTGATGCACCGATCTTCACCATCGACGCGGTTGCCGGACAGCTCGCCGAGAACGCGCCCGACCTCTCCGAGCGGGTGAGCACCGTCGCGCCGGGTGACCGCTTCGACGCGGGCGTCTCGGTGACGGCCGTGGGCGAGCTCCACGCGGTGATCCACCCCGAGACCCAACGCTTCGCGAACTCCGGCTACCTCATCGAGGCAGAGGGCTCGGTGTTGTACCACCCGGGCGACGCGTTCACGCCGCCGGGCCGGGACGTGGACCTGCTGCTGCTTCCCGTGCACGCGCCGTGGAGCAAGACCAGTGAGGTGATCGACTTCGCCCGCGCCGTCGGTGCGCCGAAGGCGGTGGCCGTGCACGACGGCCTGCTCAACGACACCGGTCTCGGACTGGTCGGCAACCTGGTCTCCGGGATGCTCGAGACGAACGGGCAGAGCTACCAGCGGGTGGCGCCCGGGCGAGACATCGACCTCGCGGGCTAGCGGCGGCGGCCTACCTGGGCCACCGCGTGGCCGGGCCGACGGGGTCTTCGGGCCCGGAGACGGCGTCGCGCACCGGTACGAACTTCGCCTGCGCCTCGGCGAGCTCGTCCGCGGGGTCGGAGTCGGCGACGATCCCGCAACCGGCGAACAGCCGAAGGTTCGGTCCGGACACCTCGGCCGAACGGAGGGCGATGCCCCACTCGCCGTCCCCCGAGGCGTCCATCCAGCCGACCGGTCCGGCGTAGCGACCGCGGTCCATGCCCTCGATCTCGGTGATCAGCGCGAGCGCCTGCGCGGTGGGGGTGCCGCCGACCGCCGCCGAGGGGTGCAGCGCCTCGGCGAGCTGCAGCGAGGAGGCCACCTCGTCGTCGCCCACCCCGCTGCCGCCACTCCCGGCGACGCCGCCGGCCACGTCCGTGGCGAGGTGCATGACGTTGGGCAGGTGCAGGACGAACGGCGCCTCCGGCACGTTCATCGACGTGCAGTGCGGTGCGAGTGCCTCGGCGACCGAGCGGACGGCGTACTCATGCTCCTCCAGGTCCTTGGACGAGCGGGCGAGCGCGGCGGCGAGGGCGAGGTCGCGTGCGTCGTTCCCCGTGCGACGAATGGTCCCGGCGAGCACACGAGAGGTGACCAGGCCGCGCTCGCGACGTACCAGCAGCTCCGGCGTCGCACCGAGCAACCCGTCGACGTGGAACGTCCAGCATGTCGGGTAGCTCTCCGCCAGCCGCTGCAAAGGCCAGCGGACGTCGATGTCTGCGTCAGAGCGCATCAGCAGGTCGTGCGCGAGAACCACCTTCTCCAACGTCCCCGCACCGATACGTCTGACCGCCTCGTCGACGATGCCTTCCCAGGCGGCACCGGTGAGCGCCCCGTCGGCGTAGGTGACTCCCTCGGGTCGTGAGGGTGGGTCGGTCGCCGAGACCTCAGGCGGTGAGGTGATCGAAGCCCGGCCGACCGTGGTCAGCCAGGTGGTCTCGCCGCGCCTGCCGACGACGACCTCGGGCACGACCAGAACGCTGTCGCCCGGCTCGTCGGCGAAGGCGAAGGACCCGAAGCCCACCAGCCCGGTGCCCGGCCCGACGACCTGGTCGCGCACCACCGCTGCCCGCGCCTGTTCCCGCCACCAGGACTGAGCCTCGGCGAACCGGCCGGGTCCACCGGTGCGGAGCACGGCTGCGGCTCCCCAGCCGACCAGGCCCTCGCCGCGCCGGACCCACGCCAGCACCGCGTCCCTGGGCAGCAGCGAGAGCAGGGCGCCCGGGTCGACGACCTCTACGGTTCGCACGACCAGCGGCGTCGCTTCGTCACCCAGGTCCGAGGCAGACGTCGCAGCAGTGGTCACGGTGGTGCAGCCTACGCTCGGCGCCTGGCCCGAGCCGGGGCCCGGGCGGTTCCAGGGCGTGGCTCTATGGTTGCCCAGTGGCACGCGCAGACCTCGCCAAGAGGCCCGCTGAGGTCGCAGCGATGTTCGACGACGTGGCCGAGCGGTACGACCTCACCAACGACGTCTTGTCGCTGGGACAGGACCGCCTGTGGCGACGCGCGACGGTCCGGGCGGTGGACCCGCGCCACGGCGAGATGGTGCTCGACCTTGCAGCCGGCACCGGCACCTCGAGCCAGCCTTTCGCCGACCGGTCGGCCACGGTCGTGCCGTGCGACTTCTCGATCGGCATGCTGCGCGCGGGGACGCGAGCCAGGCCGTGGCTGCCCTTCACCGCCGGTGACGCGACGAGGCTGCCGTTCGCCGACGCGGCCTTCGACGCAGTGACCGTCTCCTTCGGTCTGCGCAACATCGTCGACCCGGACGCAGGTCTGCGCGAGATGCTTCGAGTCACCCGGCCGGGAGGCCGCCTCGTCGTGTGCGAGTTCAGTCATCCGGTCTGGCCGCCGTTTCGCCGGGTGTACCTCGAGTACCTGATGCGCGCCCTGCCGGCGATCGCGCGCGCGGTCTCCTCCGGCCCGGATGCCTACGTCTATCTGGCCGAGTCGATCAGGGCCTGGCCGGACCAGGATGCGCTCGCCCGGCGCCTCGCAGCGGCGGGCTGGCAGCAGGTCAGGTGGCGCAACCTCTCGGGCGGCATCGTGGCGCTGCACCACGCCGTCGCCGGCCGAGCAGCCACCCACGACTAGCCGGACCGGCGCGATCCGGACCGGTTTCGCATCCACCCGGCGCGCCGCCTAGACTGGCGCCTAGTGAGACTTCGTGAAGATTTTCACTAACTCACATGCGACCGCCCGGGAGGGAGCCAGCGATGAGCCGGACCACCGCCGACCTCCGGCAGGCCGACGTCATCGTGGTCGGTGCCGGCCCTGGGGGGTCCACCGCGGCGTTCCACCTGGCTCAAGCCGGCCTCGACGTGCTGGTGCTGGAGAAGACCGCGTTCCCCCGGGAGAAGGTCTGCGGCGACGGCCTCACCCCTCGTGCGGTCAGGCAGCTGCTCGCTCTCGGCATCGACATCGAGGCGCCCGGCTGGATCAAGAACCACGGGCTCCGCATCGTCGGCGGTGGCCACCAGGTCAGTCTCCCGTGGCCGGACCTGGCGCAGTTCCCTGACTACGGGCTGGTCCGCACCCGGATGGACTTCGACGAGATCCTGGCACGTCACGCCGAGAAGGCCGGCGCCCGGCTGATGGAGCGTACGTCGGTCACCGGGCCGGTGCTCGACGAGCAGACGGGTCGGGTGGTCGGGGTCACCGCCAAGCCGGTCGACGACCAGGGCCGCCGCACCGGCGACGCGGTCACCTACCGCGCACCGATCGTCATCGCCGCCGACGGTGTGTCCGCGCGGATGGCGCTGGCACTCGGCCTGGCCAAGCGCGACGACCGCCCGCTCGGCGTCGCGGTGCGCACCTACTACACCTCACCGCGTCACGACGACGACTACCTCGAGTCGTGGCTGGAGCTGTGGGAGGGCAAGCCCGGTCACAGCCGGTTGCTGCCCGGCTACGGCTGGATCTTCGGCGTCGGCGACGGCACCGCGAACGTCGGCCTCGGGATGCTCAACACCTCGACCGCGTTCGGTTCCGTCGACTACAAGGACCTGCTGCGCCGCTGGCTGGACCACACGCCGGTGGAGTGGGGGTTCCGGGACGAGAACATGGTGGGCAAGGTCGGTGGCGCCGCGCTGCCGATGGGGTTCAACCGAAAACCGCACTACAGCCGGGGGGTGCTGCTGGTCGGTGACGCAGGTGGCATGGTGAACCCGATGAACGGTGAGGGCATCCCGTACGCCATGGAGTCCGGTGAGATGGCGGCACAGGCCGTCGTACAGGCGCTGGGCCGACCTGCAGTGGCGCGGGAACGAGCGCTGGCGGCGTACCCTGCCGCGTTGGACGCCGCGTACGGCGGCTACTACACCGTCGGGCGCATGTTCGTGAAGCTGATCGGGGACCCCCGGGTGATGCAGCTGGCGGCCAGGCACGGCCTGCCCCGTCGCACGCTGATGAGGTTCACGCTGAAGATGATGGCCAACCTGACCGACCCCCGTGATGGAGACACCGGCGACCGGATCATCAACGGACTGAGCCGGCTCGCCCCCACGGCGTGAGAACCCGGCAGCGGGGCAGCAGCAGCACCAGGTAACGACAGGTAAGAAGGAGAAGGAGGTCCGGGCGATGGAGCTGTACACACCAGTCCTCGCACTCGGGTTGCTCGCGGCCGGGTTCGCGATCTTCTCGGTCGTGATGAGCTCGCTGACCGGCCCTCGGCGCTACAACCGGGCGAAGCTGGACTCCTACGAGTGCGGCATCGAGCCCACCCCTCAGCCGGTCGGTGGCGGCAAGTTCCCGGTGAAGTACTACATCACCGCGATGCTGTTCATCGTCTTCGACATCGAGATCATCTTCCTCTACCCGTGGGCGGTGGAGTTCGACAACCTCGCCGTCTTCGGGCTGATCGAGATGGTGCTGTTCA
>CADCUJ010000066.1 GCA_902805855.1 uncultured Nocardioidaceae bacterium | reverse complement strand
TGGCCGCCTTGTTCCAGGCCGCCTGCGCCGTGATCAGCCCGGTCTGCGCGGGGCTGTTGCCGGTGCCGGCGGCGGAGGAGGAGACGTAGGCGACCTTGCCGTCCACCACGCCGACGGTGATCATGCCGTCCTGGGCCGCGGACAGGCCGCCGAAGGTCTGCCGGAAGAGCACCGCGTGGCCGCGGCTGCCGGTCATCACCGAGTCGCTGACCAGCTCGAGGTTGTTCACCCCCGCGTCGTTGAGCCGGAACAGCACCTTGTTCGCGGAGATGAAGGACCGGGCCGCGGTGACCGCGTTCTTGCTGAGACCGGTGGCGAGGTAGCCGCCGTGGTTGATTAGCGAGGCCGGAGTGCCGAATCGGTTCCACTCCACCCGGGTGCCGATGGCGTCGGCCCGGGACTGCGCACCAGCGGACGGGTTCACGCTGCCTGCGCGCAGGTCCACGTCCTCCAGGTGCTGCCGGTCCAGGTCGGCGTCACCCAGCGTGATGTCCGCCGTTGGCGCGGGTGTGCCTGCCTGGGCGCCGGGGGAGGCGACACCGGCGAGAATTAGGCCTGCAACAGCAAGAACCGCCGCAGTCAACTGACCACGGCGGCGTACGAGAGATGAAGACATGAGGGGGTTGCCCTTTCCGAGTGAGGGCTGGCGTGGGTGCGTCAGCTCCGAACCTCTAACGCGGAAACATGAGATAGGTCACGCCCCCGGTTACCGGAATCTTCACCCGGGCGATCGAATTACGCAAGAGTCGGTTCGGCAAAGGTCGCTATCGCCCGGAAAAGGCGGGCTTCTGCTTGGCCACGAAAGCGGCGACCGCCTGCTGATGGTCCTCGGTCGCCCCGGTCAGCGCCATCATCTCGGCCTCGAACGCCAGCGACGCCGCAAGATCGTGGCCAGCGGAGTGCTCGACCGCCCGGCGAACCGCGCCATAGGCGAGCGTCGGTCCGCTCGCCAGCCGCGCGGCGAGGGCTGTCACCTCCTCCTCCAGGTGTGCGTCCGGGACCACCGTGGTGACCAGGCCGAGGTCCAGCGACTCGGCGGCGGCGATCGTGCGCGGGAAGTACAGCAGCTCCAGCGCCTTCGCCCGGCCCACCAGCCGCGGCAGGGTCCAGGAGGTCCCGCTGTCACAGGACAGCCCCACCCCGGTGAAGGCCAGGTTGATGCCGGCGGACTCCGCGGCGATGCGGAAGTCGCAGGCGAACGCCAATGAGGCACCCGCGCCCGCGGCGATCCCGTTCAGGGCGGCGACGACTGGCTTCGGCATGGTCGCCAGCGCGGTCACGATGGGGTTGTAGTGCTCGGGAACGGTCGCGAAGAGCTCGTCGGCGGAGCTGCCGCGCAGGATCGAGGCATGCTCCTTGAGGTCCTGCCCCACGCAGAACGCCTTGCCGGTGCCGGTGAGCACGACACACCGCACCGCCGGGTCGCCCGCCGCTGCCTGCACGGCCTCGCGTAGCGCGACCTTCGTGTCGGTGTCCAGGCTGTTCATCGCGTCCGGCCGGTTCAAGGTGATCGTGGCGACCCCGTCGGCGACGGCAAAGAGGACGGGTCCGTCGGCCGGTGAGGCGGGCGCTGCGGCGGGCTGGGGGGTCATCGGTGTCTCTCCCTCGGTGTGTCGTCGGGCTAGCGGATCTTCGCGGCCGTCTCGGTCACGCCGAGGTCGTCCTGGCTCAGGCAGCGGTCGACGTACCGGGAAGCCGCGGGCAGCAACCGCGCCGCCTCGGCGGCGAAGAAGCTCGCCGCCTCGTCACCCGGCCAGTCGGCAGGCAGCAGCTCGGCGGGCAGGCCGGGGTCGGTGAACAGGAACTTGCGCCACTCGTGGACCAGGTGGGAGCGCACCACGAAGGCCCGCTGCTCCTCGTCGCCGAGGTCCAGCGAGGGGAGCACCGACTCGGGGGCGTCGACCAGCTTCTGGGCGTCCTCACGCCACGACGCGTACGCCGACGCCAGTGCGGTGAGGTCCCAGGCGCGGGCCGCTCGCTGCGCGGGGTCGTCGTCCCGGGCCTCGAACCGCGCGGCCCGGATGCCTTCGGTGCTCAACAGCGTCTCGACCTCGGTGGACGGGAAGGGGCTGATCCAGGTGCTGTCGGTCAGCGGTGCATAGCCCAAGAAGGCGAGCGCGGTGCGCACCCGCCCCCGTGCCGAACGTTGGGGGATCGCGTCGATCACCAGCAGGTCCCACGATCCGCGCCACCGGGCGTGTCGGGTCCGGTAGATGCGCGCGCCGGCCTCGTCGAGCCGCCGTCGCGCCCGCGGCGTCAGTGCGTACCCCCGACCGCTCGGTAGTCGCACCGGAGCCAGCCATCCCTGCCGCACCATCCGGGAGATCGCTGTGCGCACCGCCGGTGCGTTGATCTCCAGCGGTGCCAACACCTGGACCAGCGCGGCGACCGGGGCGCAGTCGCCGCGCGAGCGGAGATGGTCTCCGTAGAGGTCGAAAAGCGCTGACCGGGCGTGCATGCGGACGAGTCTGCCGCACGAGGGGTCACGCTGTGGTCCGGCTCGTGCGCCCCATAGGCGATAATGGGTGCGCAAAGCGGCGCGCCAACCGGCTGCGGCCCTCGACGAGGGCGGGCCACCACACTGACGGCGCACAGGAGTCACAGGAAGAGGTGTGCGCATGGCGGCGATGAAGCCGCGGACGGGCGACGGCCCGCTCGAGGTCACCAAGGAGGGGCGTGGCATCGTGATGCGGGTCCCGCTCGAGGGTGGGGGCCGGCTCGTGGTGGAGCTGAACGCGGAGGAGGCGACCGCTCTGCGGGAGGCACTGCAGGGAGTCGTCGGCTGACCGGGTGAACAGCTTCACGCGGACTGGGCCCGCTCGGGGTGCCAGCGGAGAGGAGAGCGGCAGGTGACCTTACCCGGTCAGGTCTCGCCTCCCGAGATCACGCTGAGCGACGCGGTGCCGACCCAGGTGCCGGGGGTGCACGCGGTGGCGGTCCCCGTCATCCCGGACGGCGACGGACCGATGTTGGGGCCAGGTGCGGCCGAGCTGCTCGACGAGCTGCACCTCGACATCTTCGACCTCCTGGAGCATCACCAGAGCGTCGGCCGGGCCGGTGAGGTGGTCTGCGTCCCGGTGGCCCCCGGCCTGGACGGGGGCCCCTCCGATCTCCGGCTGGCCCTGTTCGTGGGGGTCGGCGAGCAGACGACGACGGACCTACGGCGGGCGGCAGCCGCCCTCGCCCGGCACGCCAACGGCACCGGCCGGCTGGCCACCACCTTGGGGTTGGTCAGTGACGACGGCGGTCTGCGGGCCGTCGTCGAGGGGCTGGTGCTGGGCTCGTTCGGCTTCCACCGCAGCTCCACGGGCCCGCCCGCAAAGCCGGTAGCCGACGTGGTCCTCGCCGGGGTGACCGACTCCCCGGCCGGTCGCGAGACGCTGGCTCGTGGACTGGCGATCGCGCGGGCCGGCTGGCGTGCCCGCGAGATGGCCCTGGTGCCCTCCAACGAGAAGAACCCGGTGTGGATGGCCCGGCGGGCCGAGCAGATCGCCGACTCGTCCGGCCTGCGGGTCCGGGTGTGGGACGAGAAGCAGCTGGCCGCTGAGGGGTTCGGCGGCCTGGTGGGTGTCGGGCAGGCGTCGGCGAGCCCGCCGCGGATGATCCGGCTCGACTACACCCCTGACGTCCGTACCGGAGCCGAGGACGGCCGTGGCCGGGAAGCCGGCAGCGTCCCGCACATCGTGCTGGTGGGCAAGGGGATCACCTTCGACACCGGTGGTCTGTCCCTGAAGCCGGCCGACGCGATGATGAACATGAAGCGCGACATGACCGGCGGCGCGGTGGTCCTCGCCACGATGGGGGCTCTCGCGGACGTGGGCTGCCCGGTGCGGGTGACCGGGCTGGTGCCGTGTGCCGAGAACGCGGTCGGCGCTGAGTCGATGCGCCCGGGAGACGTGGTCACCCATTACAACGGGCGCACCAGCGAGGTCACCAACACCGACGCGGAGGGACGGCTGGTGCTCGCCGACGCGATGGCCTACGCGGTCTCCGAGATCGGGCCGGACGCCATCGTCGACGTCGCCACCCTGACCGGAGCGATGAAGGTCGCGCTCGGGCAGCGCACCGGCGGGCTCTTCGCCAACGACGACGAGCTCGCCCGCCGGCTGTGCAGCGCCGCCGACGCGGCCGGCGAACCGCTGTGGCGGATGCCGCTCGCCGAGGACTACGAGGACCGGCTCGAGTCCAAGGTCGCCGACGCAGACAACGCCGGCGGGGGGCCTGGTGCGATCACGGCCGCACTGTTCCTGCAGCACTTCGCGGGCTCGGTGCCGTGGGCCCACCTCGACATCGCCTCCGTCGGGGACTCCCCGGAGGACGCGGCGGAGTGGACCTCCGGCGCGACCGGGTTCGGCGCGCGGGCACTGCTGCACTGGCTCGAGCAGCCCGAGCCGCTCGCCGGCGTCACCACCGGCTGAGGACCCTCCGCCGGAGCTACGTCTCGGGGGTCCAGACCTTCTTGGCCACCAGCAGGCCGTCGCCCACCGGCAACAGCACCGGCAGCAGCGAGTCGTGCTCGCGCACGCTCTTGCCCAGCTCGCGCACCGCGACGGTCTCGGCGTCCCGCTGTGCCGGGTCCGCGACCTTGTCGTGCCACAGCGCGTTGTCGAACGCGACGAGCCCGCCGGGACGCAGCAGGCGCAGCGCCTCGTCGAGGTAGGCGGGGTACTCGCGCTTGTCACCGTCGGCGAACACCAGGTCGTAGTGGCCGTCGGTGAGCCGTGGGAGCACGTCGAGCGCCGCCCCAGGGATCAGCCGCACCCGCTGCGGGGCGATGCCGGCGTCGGCGAAGCTCTGCTTGGCGAGCCGCTGGTGCTCCACCTCGGTGTCGACGGAGGTGAGCACACCGTCGGGACGCATCCCGCGCAGCAGCCACAGCGCCGACACTCCGGTGCCGGTGCCGATCTCGACCACCGCTCGCGCCTCGATCAGCGCGGCGAGGAAGCGCAGTGTGGCACCACCGCCGGAGCCGATCGGCGCCACGCCGACCTCGTTCGCGCGGCCGCGGGCCGCGGCCAAGACGTCGTCCTCGCTGACGAACTCCTCGGCGTAGGCCCAGCTGGCCGGCTTGAGTCCCGTGGCGATGATGGCCTCCCGAAAGTCGATGACTGCCGCCCTGGACACCTGGACGGCTCGCGTCTGCGCGCGACTCTACCGGTCCTCACCGGGCGCGTCGGCGCAGGACCGGCCGGCTCGGGAACCTCTGGCCGGCGCCGAGCGTTCCACCGAAAGCCCAGCAACTGCACGAGGTTCCCTCAGCCAACTCTCAGCAGGGGCACCTAGCGTTCACAGTGTCATGGAGGTCAGGCTCTGCAGATGTTCATGGAGCGCTGGATGGGCAAGTCCGACCGCGGTCGCCGTACGCCGGCGGGCCGCCACGTCGCCGGACCGGTCGGGGAGCCGGTGAGCCAGGCTGCCTGGCAACCGCCCTCCTGGGAGGACGTGGTCACTGAGCACTCCGCGCGCGTCTATCGGCTGGCCTACC
>CADCUJ010000065.1 GCA_902805855.1 uncultured Nocardioidaceae bacterium | reverse complement strand
GATCGACTACCCCGACGTCGAACACGACCTCAATCGCTGGTTACCGCTGGTGAAATGGCTTCTCGCGATTCCCCACGTCATTGTGCTTATGGCACTTGGTGCAATCGCGCTCCTGGTCGTCGTCATTGCCTGGTTCGCGATCCTCTTCACGAAACGCTATCCGCGGAGACTCTTCGATTACGTGGTCGGGGTCAACAGGTGGGCCCTGCGTGTCCAGGCCTACGCAACCTTGCTGGTCACCGACCGATATCCGCCGTTCAGCCTGAGGTGAACCGCGGACCCACGGCGTAGATTGCTTCAGCGCCTTGTCCAGGTCCTCGACGACGTGCGCGCGGCTGGGCTGGCTGTTGATCTGCAGGTGAATGGCGAGCCTGGCGCCTTGCCACCTGGATTGGACCTCTCGGCGTACCGCATCCTCCAGGAGGGCCTTACCAATACGCTGAAGCACGCCCACGCACTCCACGCCGAGGTCGAGGTGCACTACGGCCCTCGGGACCTCCAGCTCGTGGTCCGCGACGACGGTCGAGGGACCGCGTTGGGAGCTACAGCTCAGGGTCCCGCAGAAGGTCCGGTAGGTGCCGAAGTTTCGCGAGCGGGGCGGTGATTCAAGTCCGCCGACGCCACGCTTCAGCTGGTCGGCCACCAGGGCGCCATCGCGCCACCTCCACCAGCGCGGCTTAGGCAGCTTGACGTAGCTGCGCGCCACCCGAAACCTGCGCGCACGCTCCGTCAACGCCCTGACATGCCGGTGCGAGACACTCGACGAGTGGGCCGCTTCGAGGTGAGCCGGGTTGGCGCCGTAGTCGCCGCTGTTTCGGTGGTCGCGCTCGTCGTGGCACTAGCGGTCCTGCTGCGGCCCGACTCCTCGCCGGAGCCGACACCTCCGCAGGAGAGTGGGCACCAGGCCGGACCGTCGGCAGGCGGGGCGGCTCACGACGTGCTCGTCGTCGCTCACCGCGGCGCCAGCGCCTACGCACCGCACGACACCGTGGCCGCGGCCCGGGAAGCAGTGAACCGCGGGGTGGACGCGGTGGAGGCCGACATCCGTCAGACCCGGGACGGACACCTGGTGGCGCTCTACCACGGCACGCTGGCGCCGACCACGGACGTCGAGCAGGTCTTTCCGTCCCGTCGGTCGTGGCGCGTCGAGCGGTTCACGCTTCCCGAGGTGCGGCGGCTCGACTCCGGTTCCTGGTTCGGGCCGGAGTTTGCCGGTGAACGCGTGCCGACGCTGGAGGAGATGGTGGAGGCCCTCGCCGGGTCGAACGTCGAGCTGATCGTCGAGGCGAAGACGCCCGGGCGCTATCCCGGGATGCTGCGGAGACTGCTCGACCAGATTGGGAGCGCGCCCGACAGCTTCCGGGAGGTGGAGAGCTTCGACTTGGAGTTCCTTCGACGCGTGGCTCAGGAAAAGCCGCCGGTCCGGCTAGGCGCAGCAGCCGGCGTGGCACCCGAGCGGATGGCCGAGGTGGCGCCGTACCTCGACGCGTTGAACGCACCGATGAGCAAACTCGACAAGCGATATGTCGCGCACGCCCATGAGCTGGACCTTGAGGTGAAGGTCTGGTCGTTGAACACCCCCGCCTCCGTTCGCACGGCACTTCAACTAGGTGTCGACGGAATCTACAGCCACCGTCCCGACATGGTCCGCCGGGTGCTGCCGGAGAGTCCTTGACAGCGCCTTGAGGTCGGCAAGGGTACGGCCGGCACCGGTGGGATAGTGGGCGCATGACGGCGTGGCAGGACGTCGAGCGAGCGGAGCCGGAGTTCGCGCAGCGCGTGCGCGGCCTTTTCGACGCTCGCCGACACAAGACGATCGCAACCTTGCGAGCCGATGGCTCGCCGCGGATCTCGGGCATCGAGGCGACCTTCGAGGACGGCCAGCTGGCCTTCGGCTCGATGCCGCACGCGCGCAAGGGGGCCGACCTCAGCCGAGATCCACGGTTCGCCCTGCACAGCGCCACGGTCGACCCGGTCGAGGGCTCGGAAGCGCAGTGGCCAGGCGAGGCGAAGATCTCCGGGCGGGCGATCCGGACTGCGAACACCGGCACGGACTCCGATGCAGACCGGTTCCACGCCGACATCACAGAGGTCGTGCACACCCACTTGAACGAGAAGGCCACGATGCTGGTCGTCGAGTGGTGGACGCCCGTGAACGGTCTGCACAGGATCGAGCGCGCGTAGCGGCCGATCGCGGAAACCTTCGCCGCCAGCGTGCTCATCGCCGACCCAGTGGTGCCGTGGACAGATTCCTCGCCGCCGGTGCGCATCGCCAGCGTGGCGTAGCCGGACATACGGTGGGCGCGTGGACGTGCGCCGATGGGCCGTTGCCCTCGAGCGAGCTTGGGACGCGGCTCGCTCGCGACGGGCCGGCTCCCAACCGCCGGTTCACCTCCGGATCGAGGCGTATGTCGGACACGGCAACGCTGACGCGGTGGTCGTGCGCGGCCGCGTGCTCAACGACCCTCCGCGCTCGGAAGCGGTCGAGGGTGAGGGGATCGGCGCCGCGGTACGCCGCTCGCTGCGAGACTTCTTGACCGACGACCTGCCAGGCGTCCCGCTGCGGGTGACTGTTGCGGGCGCGCGCGTCGGGGTCGTCACGGACTCCGACGGCTACTTCTACGCCCGCTTGCGACCCGACACCGAGCACCTGGCCAGTCCCGAGACCGTGGGAACCGTCGAGCTCGGCGGCGAGTATCGCGAGATGGCCGGTTCGTGCACCACGCCACTCGTGGTGCGGGTGCCACCACCAGAGGCGAGGTTCGGGATCCTCTCCGACATCGATGACACGATCCTCCAGACGGGCGTCCAGCGAGCCGGTCAGATGATCCGCCAGACGTTCACTGGCTCCGCCCTGACGCGGGTGCCGTTTGCCGGGGCAGCAGACCTCTACCGCGATCTCGAGGCGGGCGTGAACCCCGTCTTCTACGTCTCGTCGAGCCCCTGGAACCTGCACGCCTTCGTGCTGGCGTTTCTGCGTCACCGCGGGTTCCCGACAGGACCGGTGCTGCTGCGCGACCTGCTCGGCACCTTCGCCGGCCGCGAGGAGAAGACCGGCCGCATCCGCGAGGTTCTGGACCTGCACCGCCGGCTGCCCTTCGTCCTGATCGGGGACTCGGCGGAGCGGGACCCCGAGATCTACGCCGACATCGTGCGGACCTACGCCGACCGGATCCTCGCGGTCTACATCCGCGAGGTGCGACTTGACCCAGGGGACGGTCGCGTCGAGATGGTGTCCGGGGCGTGGACCCACGACGTGCCGTTCGTGCTCGCGGCCGACAGTGCTGCCGTACGTCGACACGCGACCGGGCTAGGACTGCTCTGACTTGCCCGCGCAGCGGCTGCACCGGGGTCGCGCCGGATCGCCGGTGCTCAGAAGTCGCGGTCGAGTGCTCCCGGTTCGGAGAGTGCTGTGCTGGTGACGTGGTTCCCTGCACTGTCGGTTGCGGCCGATGTGGGCGTCCAGATCAGGGATCCCGGTCCTGCCGCGGTGGGACTGGTCGGTCCACCGCTTCGTGAGCCCAGGGAAACGGTTATCGACGCGCCGTTCTGGACCATGGCCGAGGTGGTTCCGGCAGCACCGAAGGTGTGGTTGCGGTCGGTGTAGTCGGTGCGTCCGAGGTTGATCGTTCCGAAGGGTAGCTGTGCGATGTTGCTGGCGTCCCGGACGGTGAGGGTGTCGTTGGCCGGGCCACCGTCATTGAGCCGCACCACGACGTTGGTGCTGGCGCCGTTCCACCCGGCCAGGATGGAGGTGGGTGCCATGGTCTCGCTGAAGGTGAACGTGACGCGGTCGCCCTGCTCCACCCGGGCCAGGGTTCCACCGGAGCCGTTGGTGGCCTCGATGTTGACCGGGATCGGGGCGGTGCGGTCGATGGTGAAGGTGGCGGAGGTGATGGTGCTATTGCCGCTGGCGTCGGTCGCCCTCGCTCTGAGTGTGTACTGGCCGTCCGCGGGGAAGTTGGCAGCGTTGAACGGGTAGGACCAGGCGGCGGTCCCCGTCCCGGTGAACCAGCGTTCGGCGTTGCTGGAGAAGCCGGTGCCCGCCCAGTACGACCCCGATCCCTGCCTCAGGCTGATCTCCACCGTGGCGACTCCCGACCCGCTGTCACTGGCCGTGCCGCAGAAGTCACCCGAGGAGGCGCTGGCGCACCCTGCCGTGAAACCGGAGCCGTTGTAGGGCGTGCCAGAGGTGGGGAAGGTGATGGCCACCGCAGGCGCGGAGGTGTCTATGGCCCAGGTGCGGGACGCGACGACGCTGCGGTTGCCGGCGTCGTCGAACGCGCGGACGTCGAAGGCGTGGGAGCCCTCTGCGAGATTGGTGTAGCCCTGCGGGCTGGTGCAGGAGGTGAAGTTGCTGCCGTCCAGGCGGCACTCGAAACCGGCGGTGGGCTCGGTATGTGAGAACTCGAAGCTGGCGTCCGCTGAGTTGCTCGGGTTGGCCGGGGCGCTGGAGATGGTGGGCGCGACAGGTGCCGTGCGGTCGATGGTGAACGTCGAGGTCGTGCTGCTCACGTTGGCGATGTTGTCGGCCACGCGGACACGGAGCGTGTACGCGCCATCTGCCGGGAAGCTCGCGGTGGCCAGGGGATAGGACCAGTTGCTCGTGCCCGTGGCGTTCAGGAGGACCTCGCTGGTGCTGATGAACCCGGTGCCGTTCCAGTAGGTGCCGGTGCCCTCCTGCTTGATGCTGACCTGGACGCCGGCGACCCCTGACCCGCCGTCGTCCGCAGCCCCGCACACGTCACCGAGGGAGGCGGTCCCACAGCCGCTCGCGTAGCCGGAGCCGTGGTAGGACGAGCCGGACACCGGAAAGGTGATGGCGTTGGTCGGAGCACCGGTGTCGACGACGACCGAGGTCTGCGGTCCGGCGGCACCACGCCAGCTGCCGTACGCCGGGGTGACCGCATACGTCCACCTGCCATCCGGCACCGCTGTCTCCGAACAGCTCGTGCCCGGGACCAAGCCGCCACACGACCCAGAGGTGATGGTCTGCTGCACGGTGCCGGTGGAGTCGTAGCGCTTGATGACGTAGCCGCTGGCCGGGGCGCCATTCGAGGTGGTGCTGGCGGCCCACGACAGGTCGACCGTGCTCGCCGTTGTGGCGGCAGAGGCCGCCTTTCCGGCGTTGAGCGTGGCCGCGGCCGCACCGGCCGCGCCGGTGGCCGGCTCGTTCCATGCCGCGGAAGCGGACGGAGGCGCCCACCACCCGCTGAGGCCCACGAGCATGGCTGCGACGACAGCAAGTCTGTTCATCGCAGGCTCGCCGTGGCGCTCAGGTGCATCGGCAAAGTCGCCCGTTGGCACGCGTCGGGGGCACGGTGCGACATCGCGATGCGCAGGGTGATGCGGCGGCTGCCGCGTGCTGGCACTGTGACCCGGGGAGCCTTCTGCGGCCCCCGGATGTACGACCTGGGCCAGCACGTCCAGCGGCTTCGGTCGGCTCCGACTCGAACGCTGATGTCGGTCACGACGATCCCAAACCTGTGCGGGTTCTTCACCGTCACCCGAAGCGGCCTCGTCGCTCCGGGGAACAGCCCGACCGCCTTGC